>JAJPJF010000300.1 GCA_021324415.1 Nostocales cyanobacterium Centralia_MAG_434 | reverse complement strand
TGCATCGGGTTCACACACACCTACACCATGGATATGAAACCCATGTAAACCAGGAGTGAGTGTTGCTGGGTCGCCTTGAACCGTCCCTTTAATCAGCACTAATCCATTTTCTTTCTGTTTTAAAACTAGAGAGCCAGTAATGTTCGTACCTGCCAGATCAACACGTGCTTCTGGCAAATTACGACTATGGGCCATGCTAGGTTGTCCTACCCCTAATACAAACCCGCACAACAGCACCACGCACAACGTAATTCCAAATACAAAGGAAGATTTGAATCGTGAGAACTGAATCACCAAGACCTCCTCTACAAGGATAATGAATAGCTTAGGTCAAAACTCTACAGTATCGACAGCATCGACATTTTAGGTGAATATTACCACAATTAAGTCAAGATATACACCAGACCTAAGAAGCAATTCTGCAGTCGCCTTGTTGTTTTTTGTTCTTTTGATCTACTGGAATTGAAGGCACTAATTGCATCAACCTTAAAGTGAAACTGTACTTGAAAGTCATCACGACAACTGCACCTTTGTCACCCAATGGCAGTAGTGGGGATCTTGTCCTTCCATCGCTGCCTGCAGATGAGCGTACAATTTTGTTGCAATGGGGCGATCATCTGGTAGTGAGTAGGTTTCAACACTAAGAACTGGGGTGATTTGAGCTGCTGTTCCGCAGATAAACACCTCATCAGCAATGAATAACTCAGATTTATCTACAGGTCTCTCTATTACAGGAATTCCCAAATCACGAGCTAGAGTGAGGATACTATCACGGGTGATTCCTTCAAGGATATCTTGATCCACACCAGGGGTGATAAGTTGACCGTTTCTCACTATAAACAAATTCATTGCTGACGCTTCGCACACCTTTCCTTGAGTATTCATCATAATTGCCTCATCAAAGCCTGAAGCAACAGCCTCTGTTTTCGCAAGCGCAGAGGCAATATAAGCAGCACTTGCCTTACCTCGCAGAGGTTGACTCCGATCCTCTTGCCGATACCAAGAACTAATCCGGCAACGCACTCCATCTGTGGACAAAAAATTGCCCATAGGTAAGCCATAAATCAGCAAATCCTTTTCTACCTGATGGAGTCGAGGGGCAATTCCTAAGCCAGATGTGTAGATCAAGGGACGTAGGTAGAAAGGAAAACTCGGTTGATTATGGCGCACAAACTCAATCAGGGTGGACTGGAGAATCTCTGGTGTAATGGAATAACCTAAGTATTTAGCACTATGACTCAGCCTTCGACAATGGGCATCTAACCGAAACAGGAGGATCTCTTTGGGATCAGTCGGTGCTGGCAGACCTCGAATTCCTCCAAACACAGCAGTACCGTAATGGAGTGCATGAGTTGCAATGGAGATATGAGCTTCATGGAAAGGTAAAAACCGTCCTTCTAGGTAAGCATAGGGAAGAAAGGAATGACCAGGTGTTTCTTCAGCCACAGCCTGATGTTGATGGTTCACAGCAGTGTTCATGTATCAAAACTTTTTTATTTGACGAATGACATAAGCATTATAATAACACCACTAATGAGTGGTGTTATTTATTGTGTCTGATCCTCAACAATTAGAAAATCTCATGAGTTTGGGCTTGACCCGTTATGAAGCAGCCGTCTACTTAGCTCTGTTGGAACGATATGATTTCACACCGATCCAAGTGGCAACCCGCGCTCAAGTCCCTCGACAGCGAATATATGATGTACTAGAATCTCTCTGTGAACACGGACTATGTGTAGAGCGTCATTCCGGTCGGCAACGCCTGTTTCAGGCAGTAGATCCATCAAAAGCATTATCAACTCTACTACAGGAAAAACAGCGTCAGTACGAAGCTGAACTAGCACGCCAACAACAACAAACAGAGAAACTTGTAGCAACTCTTACACCACTGTATGCAGTGGGGCATGGAACTCAAGATCCTTTGGCTTATATCGAAGTTCTCTCAGAACCAAACCGTATTGCAGAGAGGGGAGCTGCCTTAGCTCAGTCTGCACAACAAAGTATCTGTGTCTTTTTTACCCAACCCTCTCTGCTCAGCTATGAGGAAGGGTTACAACTGGTGCAAAATCCTCTCAGTCGCGGAGTTAACTACCGCACCATTTACGAATACAATATCTGGCTTGATCCTACGGGTCGTGAGTTTGTCCGTCAGTGTGAGACTTGGGGACAACAAGTTCGCTTTGTTCCAGAAGTGCCATTCAAAATGCAGTTGTTCGATGGTCAAGTGACGTTATTGTCATTACAAGACCCACTAGTAGGCACTCCTAGTTTTACTGCTTTGGCTATTACGCATCCAGGTTTGGCAAAGATACTCCAGATGGCCTTTGACACCCTATGGCAACAGGGAATAACTGATCCGCAAGAGATTTTAGATCGAGAAAGACAAATTTGAAACCTCTCAAAAATTATGCAGACTTAATAAGAAATCTTGTTTGTTGCTAACAGTTAATTTTTTATAGCAGTCCTAGGTAAGTTGTCAAAATTAAAAGTCTCAGAATCTCGGTTTCTTGGAGAAAGCGGGATTCTCATTTTTCACAAATGATTTAGGATTGCGATATACGACAACCTAATAAGCAGGTATAGAATATATCTAACTATAATCAAAGAGCTACATATGGAAACGATTACAGGTGCATTTTTTGCTTTATTAATATCCCTTGCCGTAGCAGGACTCAAACTAGATCGAGAATATCAGCGTGGGGTCATATTTCGCTTAGGCCGAATTAATGGTGTCCGAGGTCCTGGAGTGTATTGGATTTTACCAGTAATAGATCAAAAGACTCAAATTGATATTCGTACCAAAACGGTAAATATTGAACCTCAAGAAACTGTGACTGCTGATAGTGTCACAATCAAAGTCAATGCTGTTCTTTACTATAGAATTCTTGACCCTGCTAAAGCTATCAACCGAGTTGAGAACTACCAGATGGCAGTTTATCAGGCTGCCCTCACGACTTTACGTAATGTTGTAGGTCAAAATATTTTGGATGATGTTTTGCAAAACCGAGACAAAATTAATGGCAAAGTGCAAGAAATTGTGGACGAAATTACAGAACCTTGGGGTGTTGTCATTGAGAGGGTTGAGATGAAAGATGTAGAAATTCCTTCATCTATGCAACGAGCAATGGCAAAAGAAGCCGAAGCTATTAGAGAAAAACGTGCTCGTTTGATCAAAGCTTCAGCAGAACAGGAAGCCTCAATTAAGTTAGCAGAAGCTTCACAAATAATTATGAATAATCCCGCGGCTTTGGAATTACGACGATTGCAAATGCTGACAGAAATTGGAGCGGAGAATAATACGACTACATTGGTAATGATGCCTTCAGATTTACTAGTTTTGGCTCAGCGTTTATCAAATTCACTTCCAGATGAGCACAAAAGCGCCAATCAGCACAAAGATTTAGATATTTAGGTGACTACTCCCGTTGCTGACTCAAGGATTACAGTGCATTGTTTATTCTCGCTCCCCCTATGCATAGCAAAACCCCACTAAAGTAGTGGGGTGGTTGCATTGAGTATCAGGGCTATCAAAAATATATAAATATGTTATTCATGAATTCTGAGGAAATTATGAGTATTTTTACGGCTCATCCTGATGTCTTTCTAGTGGTCTGTCCCATGAGTTTTGAGAGGTTTGTAGTGGGAGCATTCCCTCAATGGAATAAATAGTGCGTTCGCGAAGCGTGTGCTTTGCACTCACGTCTCGCTCGCGTAATATATTTTAGTGAGCAAGATGCTTGCACTACAAAATAAATTTAGCTGCAATATTCTTGATATTTACACTCAGTAATGCTATGATTTGGAGCTTAAAGTCTAAAAAAACTAAGTATAAAAATCTGTACTGTATTAGCCAGTACACAAAGTTAACTACTGTATATAAAGAAAAACCCCACTAGTGACAGTGAGGTTTGTGCATTGAAAACCACTGTTTTAAACAGCAAGAATATACTAGTTGTGAATTGTGAGTAATTTGTGAGGATGTCGGCATAGCTGCATACAGAAATCCTATTGGAGTTGTGAAATTCTTCGTAAAGGCTGTCCTAGGGGAACTTGTCATTAATCATTAATTGTGAATTCTGCGTTCTTCTGCAATTCCCTCTGTTCATGCCCAAGAGTTGGGGATTTATCTCTTAGGCGGCTAATTCCCCCCTGAGTTCCGCAATCTCAGCAAGGAATTCTTGGCGTAGAATGGCGAGCTTTGAGTCTATGCGCCTATCTATATCTATATTGTGATTGTTTGGCAGTTCATTCCCCTCTAGCACCCAATCTATAAAATCTTTCAGCATGGCAGAAGCAGTACTGCCTTTTCTGTCTGCTACATCTTGAAAAGCTTTCCACTTGTTTTCTTCGATTTTGAAGGTAGCTAGTTTGGGAGTCATATTTATTACTTTAATATTCTTCTTCGGAAAGTTTACCATACAGTATAAAAGTGGTATAGAAATTAGCAATTTAATCAGTGATGAATATGATTTGAATATGATTAGGTTATTGTGCAATAATAGCGTCTAGTTAATGTCTAGATTATTGCTAGACATTATTCAAACACCGATATTTTCTACAAATATTCCTTGCTATTTACAGTAGTTTTGCTCATAATTCCGCTTAGTCTAAGTTTATGAGGTCAACAACACGAAATAGCTCTTAGTTATTGTTGTTTTGCCAGCCTATCAGGGCTATTGAGAGTTTGTGTATCCGCAAGATAGATATTAAACTAGATTCTGTCTATACTTTGTATATAAAAATAAGCAAAAAGAAAGATGACAACAGCAACACCAACACTCTCAGAGATCAAGCATAAAGTTTATGCACTCTTGAGGTGTGCATTATACAAATGAATTTTCAATCTAGTGTGGTGTTGGTTTTTTAGGCTTGGTGTTTTCTGGAAGTTAATGTGCTGATGCATCACCTCTATTGTTTGCTTATTTGTCTTGATTACTTGGAACAGTCGTCTAAATTCTGTCACCGATAAGTTTTTGGTTTGTTCTGATAGCCAATTTATCTATCAGCTTGCTACAGAATATCCTTGCAAGAGATAAGTTGGTTAGAACTTTAAGAGTTCATGCATGAAGGTTATTCTATCTTCTCAAACAAAATGTGAACTCGTGGCACGAGCCATAAGCCACATAACACAGGTGTCAGACAGGGCTAAATCCCCTGAGTACCTCCAAATCTAAAAGCGTTGCCAGTTGTCCAGACCACGCAACGCCTTTTACCTGGCTAACCTAACATTAATCAGGAGTACTAATAATGTTAGCGACTAAAACCACACCAAAGCAAGCACAACCAAAGCTGATGAGAACTGGTGAGTTTACAATCCGAAATGCAAATGAAATCTGGTTTACCTCTCGTGCTGGTGAATTGCTGGTGGCGATCGCATTCACCGAAGGTGAAGCCAACATAACGTTATCTCAACTTAGTAGCGGCTTGGGGGAAACCTCCTATATAGGAGAGTAAAATCTTAATTCTAAAAATTCACTACAAACGAGAGAAGCAACACGTTGATTGACCTAAGTCAATCGTAGGTTCAGCACGCAGATCTTGCACTTTATCTACAACAATTGCCAATTCATTTAACAACAGGGAAATATGTGGTCTGTAATTACTGAAAACTGGTGTTTAGAAACCCCACCTAGAATACTGTTCACCTATCAAGCGAACAATGGATATAGAGCCTCTTGCTATGAATTAACACAGTGCAATAGTGAGTATGAACTCGTCACCACCAAAGAAATATCAGCCCATGGGACAGACAGTTTTTCCAATAGGTTAAACATCAATAACCCTTGCGATTTAAGAGACTGCTGTCAACTTCACCAAATTAGAATGCTACATGTTGATAATGTTTCTGAATCAATTTTAATTCATCCTTTGCTCGAGGAGTATTTCCAAAAGATTTCTGCCAGATTACAAACAGGCTTGAACGCTTACTCAAAAGAATCACTGCTTTTACCTATAATACTTCAGGAAGAAAAAACAACCATGAACAAAAAAGAATAGATTGATGACACTACTAGGCTAAAATTAACAAGTTATCGTGATACTACATCAGATCACACTTGCACTCATCATCTCATTACCAATCAACAAAGAAGGGAGATTTGTCGTCTCCCTTCTTGGTTTAGCTAACTTATGGCATTATCCAGAAGCTTGATTTCACCCTTAATTGCTCAAGGTTCCTCACTGCTTATGCAACAAGTCTATTGACTACTGTTGACTGTTAGTACTTTTGGCTGTTGACTATTGACTATTACAGGGAAAATCTAACATCTAATTTTCATCTAATATAGTCAATGAGACAACAAAAAATCATGAAACTAACAAGACGAAAGAGTATTCTTACCCTCGCTACTATCTTGATACTCATCGCTATAAGAAGCCGTGAGCGAAAAGTGCAAACGAAGTATGTCAAATCTTTCCAATACAAAGAAATCCCAATCACTTCAGATATAGTCGATCTTTTAGTAGACAATGATATTGATAAGCAGCAAATTTATGCTCAATATCTCAAAGCTGCTGCTGGTGGCTTTCAAGATAACCCAGCACTTTTATATCAAGGTATTCAGACATCGCCTTATAAAGAACAAATTAAGAACTATCCCACTCTTTTAACGCAGAAACCTAATGGAAAAAATTTAGTGGATGGTACTGACTCTGATGATACATTCCATCCTTATCCCGTTGTTGGGCAACTTCCTGAAATTGATGAGCAGGGTCTAAATTTTCTCCATGAAGATATCAAAGAAGCGTGTGTCTGCGTTGGCAGCTTTTCGTCTGGAGAGTTTAAGACGAAATGGCTGGGAAGAAATGCACGGAGTAATCAGGAATTCTGGAGTGCAACTAAAATTATTTCTGTTCTCAACCTTGTCTGTTGCCTCAATACCACGATACCTGATGCAAATTTTGATTCCTATAGAATTAGTGGTGTTGACCACAAAGGAGTTCACAGGAGTTTCCCTATTTATGATTTAGTCAGAGATCTTGTCAGCTATGAAGAAAAGATAGCATCATCAAACTCTTTAGCAGGAATGTTTAGGAGATTTTCTTCTCAACTTCAATTAGAGAATTGGCTAAAAAGCATCACTGGCAATAAAGACTTAGTTTTTCGAGGTGATTATGGAGAAGAGGCTTTTATCTACCAACCAGAAGTGATTGAGAGAAATACAGGAAAAGTGTTGATGGTTGCAGATACAGAACCACCTAATCCTGATTGGACCAATAATACTCTATCTGCTTATGACTTAACTCGAATGATTTCAATGCTTGGTTGGCATAACTACATACCACCACAATCACGCTTACCTGGTGTCAAGTGGCACAACCTTAAAGGTTTGGTCAAAGCGATGGGGACAGATCCAGCACGTTTAACTGATCTAGCAATCAAAGTTTTGGATATACAAAATACCCTTGATTCTGTCGTCATTCTCTCCAAGATCGGTAATGGAAGAACCAGTCTGAGAAAGAGAACTGAATCTGTTTATGTTGCGTTGGTACAGTTAGTTATTCGTTCATCAGACGAGTTGGGCGACCAAGCTCAACTGTTGACCTTAGGTATGGCTTTGCGGGGAGCAAGAGCACTTCAGCCAAGGGATTTCAACCGTGAAGTCGTGGAACTTGATGCTAGAATGGCGACGGAAGTCACTGAGATTCTGCATAGATTGCTAAATTCAGGGTGGACTTAAACAGGCAGTTGAGTCTAATGCTAGATTAGGTTGGGACTAATTCCCCTGGACGCAACTTAGACCACTTACCCATCTCCCGCTTAAAACTGAGACAACCCACAACATCCCATTCCATTTCAATCACATCGCCTCGTGGACGAATGTTGACGTTGATAGAGGGTTCGTTAGGCTCAAAATCTGGCGTTTCGGTTAAGTGGGGTTGTTGGTGCTGTCCTTCTACCGCATGGTAGGTGATACAGCGATCTACATAGTGGCAATTCACGCAAATACACATAATAGAGCCAACTCCAGTGACCTTTATTGTTAATCTAGCTTAAGCCAAACAATTATTCATCAGCCACTGAGTTTATTTTTATTACAATGAGTTCTGTCCCTTCCCCTTTATCTCCCGAGTCTTGGCCCTTTAGCCTAAAGTTTTTACCATCAACGGCCTATATGGTGGGTGGTGCTGTGCGGGATGCTCTTTTGGGAAGAACTCGCGAATATTTAGATCTAGATTTTGTTCTTCCATCTGATGCTGTCAAAGTTGCTAGGAAGATAGCAACGCATTATAATGCTGGCTTTGTTCTACTCGATCCAGAACGTCAAATTGCCCGTGTCGTTTTTCCTCACGCTACAGCCGACTTTGCTCAACAAGAAGGAAACTGTCTAGAAACAGACTTACACAGACGGGATTTTACTGTGAATGCGATCGCCTATAATCCACATACGCAAGAAATCATTGATCCGCTTCACGGCTATAGCGACATTCAGCGACAAGTTTTGAGAATGGTATCACCTGCCAATTTGGAAGATGACCCTTTGCGGTTACTACGCTGCTACCGCCAAGCCTCACAACTTTGTTTTACTATTGAGCCAGTCACACAGAGTACAATCCGTTCTTTAGCATCGCACATTACTAAAGTTGCTGCAGAAAGGGTACGAGTAGAATTAGGATATATGCTGGCAAATCCTCAGGGTACTCCTTACCTGAGAGGTGCTTGGGAAGATGGTTTACTAGCTCCGTTCTTTAAAGCCGCTGTCAAAGAAAGTTTTACTCGGCTTGCACAGGTAGATATAGCTGCTTCTGCTTTAACTACAGTTTGTCCACCCTTTACAGAGAAACTGACCCAATACGTGCGGGATACTGTTAAAACCACTTGGTTAAGTATTGCTAAGCTTGCCTGTCTTGTCAATTCAAAACCCGAAGCGGCTGAGATAGAGTTACAAGAACTTACCTATAGCCGCGCCGAGATTAAAGCCGTAGTTACAGCTATTAGAATATGTCCACAAATAAAAGTTCTCTCGATGTCTTTGCGAGAACAATATTTTTTATTTCAAGAAGCCGGTTTTGTATTTCCTGCGATCGCAGTTTTAGCGGTAGTACATAGTAACCCGGTAGAGGCTATTGCACCCTTAATAAGCCGCTACCTTAACCCTGATGATCCGGTCGCTTATCCCAAGCAATTAGTGAGTGGGAAGGAATTAATTATAGCACTGAATATTCCTGCTTCGCCACTAGTAGGTACACTGTTGACAGAAATTGCCGTGGCCCAAATTGAAGGGAAAGTCTCGACACGAACACAAGCAGTAGAATTTGCACATCAACTAATCAATAACTAGATACTTAAATATATCTTTTGACTCGAAGCCAAATATCTCATTTGGCAGAAGCTTTTACTTGTAAATCAAAGTATATTGTATTCACTAGCACAAAGGCAGTAAAAAGTTCAAATATATTTCTGAAATTTAATTTATCAGTCATCATTCAGGAGAAATAAAATGAGTCTTGAAAATAGAGCAAAAGCTGTTGCTAAAAACATTGAAGGGAAAGCTCAAGAATTCCTAGGAGAAATCACTGGCGATCCTAAAGATAAAATGGAAGGAAAAGCTAAGCAAGCTGAAAGTCAAGTCAGTCATGCTGTAGAAAACTTGAAAGACCAAATTAGAGAAGAATTGTAAAAAGTAAGTAGCTTTGCCAAATGTAAAAGTAGCTTGGTAGTTTTTTTACATCTTTCCGCTTAAAAACACTATGATTAACTACACTGTTTTGTGCAGTGTAGTTTTTTATTTGCAAGTTGGCTCACTATTCCAATATTAACCACTTAATTACTGCTTAGTATGACAACAAAAAAAGGTTAAAGAGGAGAGTTTCTTCCTCTATAACCCAGTTATGCATAAGATTTCTCTTGTGATGTGGATGCATTCCCTGATGGTTTAGTACAATTGTACTAAAAATAAAAGCAAATGTCATCAGTTCAGTGTATTAAGTTCCTGCAGTCGGTACTGCTAAAAGCTTGTTCAATCTAGCTAGGATTGGACTTCCTTCCAAGCCACAGTTGTAAACAGCATTCTTGCTACAGAGATTTTGCGTCACTTATATATGAATCAAAATCGTGGAAAGTCCAATATCAAAAATAAAACCCCACTATATATCAGTGGGGTTCTTTCAAACGTTTAGCTGTATGTTTTAAGACTCTCTACTTTATCAGAAAGATTAACTATCAAATCTGAGAAAAATCTGAGATTTTTTGGCATTTCTATCACATCAAGAAAAAGTAAGGTCATTAAGAAAAAAGATTTTTAAATAAGAAAAACCTCACTAGACCTAGTGAGGTACTTGCAGTGAAAAATGCTTACTTAAAACGCTTCAGAACACATAAATAGACTAATCATAAATTCTGAGTAAATTCTGAGTATTTCTCTGCTTATTATGATATTTTTTTAGTCACATTGTCTATTCAAGATTCTTGCTTGATAAAGCTTGCCAAGTAAAACCCCACTAGGAATAGTGGGGTTATTAGGGTCTTTTCTATAAACTTTCGATATTATTTATTCTTGATAATGTCACTATATTATGCATAAATTCTGAGTAAATTCTGAGGATGCTTTGGGTAATGTTACCCATTTCTTGTAAAAACCTCTTATCATAAGCAAAACCCCACCGGAGGTAGTGGGGCGGTTAGATTGAAAAGACCTTTGTAGCTTCAAAGAGAAATAGTGTCTGATCACACATTTATATGCTAATCGTAAATTCTGAGCAAATTCTGAAAGTATTGTGGGTATTTTTACCCGTTTTTGATACTTTGAGAGTTAATTCAGAGGGTTATATTCTGAAAGGAGCTGATCCAAAAGCTTACGTTCGTGATGAGTCAAAGATGAAGCAGATGTTGCTAATTTCTGCAAGTTTTGGTAGACTACATCATTCTCAAACTCTTCTAAGCTTTCTTGAATTTCCCCATAGACTTCCTGCAAAGTGAACTCCGTTGCTAATGCCAAAGCAATTGCTTCCCTGTTTCTACCTAGATTTTGCCTATTGAACTGATAAACTCCCTGAGAATCCTGAGATATTATTTTCAGGGCGATCGCTAATATCAAAGTTTGGTAAGCCCGCTTCACCTCTCGACTTGAGCTAATTTCCTCTGGTATCAAATCGGGAATATCTTTGTCTGAATCTATCTGTTTGATGTAAGTGCGTTCATAGCAGTCTCGGTAAAACTCAATTTGACTGAGAAAATAAGCAGGAAAGCCTAATGAACGAGTCAATATACACAAACGTTGCTCGTCTTCCCCTACTAAAGCTGTTAAGTTCCATCTCAAGCGACTGTAAGTTTCAAAAATTTGTTCTTTATCTTTGGCTGCTA
Source organism: Nostocales cyanobacterium Centralia_MAG_434 (assembly GCA_021324415.1). Lineage (GTDB taxonomy): Bacteria > Cyanobacteriota > Cyanobacteriia > Cyanobacteriales > Nostocaceae > JAJPJF01. The sequence continues at coordinate 6,028 of JAJPJF010000300.1, read as the reverse complement.
CCCAAAGAGTAACCTCTCGTTGAGAGGTTGGGTTTAAGTTAGCATCTATATCTTGAAGTCGCAGCAACAGCTTACTGCTATCATAAAGCTGATTTAATCTTAGAGTAGCAGTATTTGCTGCAATTAACTCTGATTGCTTTAAGACATCTCCGATAGAAAAATGGCTCAATTGCTTGAACTGCTGGCGAGTGTATGCGGTAAGTTTGTTCTGAAATTCTTCAGCAGAAATTTTCCATGACTGAGATCGCTTGACTTGTTCCTTAGTGAATGTCTCAGTTGGTAGCGTTGCAAGAAAACTATGGTAAAAAGCATCAAGCTCTTCATCTCTTAGAACTGCAAGCCGAATTTCAGAAAACTTCATCTTTGCTTGCTTATGCAGAGCAACAGTATCATCATAGATTTGAGAGAAGTTAGCAAGAGTTCGACGTAAAGTTTCAAATCTCTGTTTGGCTATTGTAATGAGATAATTTAAAGTTTCGATACGAAGATTGTAGATATATATATCATACTCTAACTTTAATTTCTCGTTATAGCTACGACGCAATTCTATAGCAGTTGTTTTTAAACTACTTTCTAATCGTTTGATTTGTTTCTGAGCTTTTTGAATGCGAGCACGAATGCTGGTGGTGTATTTCAAAAAAACAATACCTAAGTAAATCAGAATTGTTCCCACAGTCCAAATTATATAACCTACTAAGTCAGCTTCCAGGTTATGTAGTAATAGCCAGAGTGTAGATCGGCTGAAAAGTCCCATAAGAATGAGCAAGCTGATGAAGGTAATAGCAATAAATGTCGGCAAAATGACCAGAGATCGAAATAGAAAACGGCTTTCTTCTGCTAGTAAATCATTGAGTTTATCTGTGGCTTTTTCAAGTTGATTTTCAATAGTATTTAGATGATTTTGCGCTTGATTAATTGCTTCCTCAGCTTTTTGGCGAGTACTGGCAATTGCTGTAATACGGATTTGCCGAGCTTCTTCAATCTCTGCATTCAATGCTTGCTGATATTCAGAAATTGCTATCTCTAGCTGCTCTTGAATTTTATGTAGTTCTTGCAATTGTTCTGAAGAACTGTCGTCAGTTAAAGTAGCTTGTAATTGTTGCCGCCGCAATTTTAAAGATAAAATTTGATTGAGCAGATTTTTAGTTGTTTCGTTATTAATGGTAACTTGTAATTTGGCATCGAGAGTTGCTTCTGCTGCATGTAATTCTGTAATGAGATTTTGAGGCTGCTCAGTAATGGAATTCGTTTGCAGTTCTAAATACAAATAAGTCAATATATTTAACAGCTTAACTGTTTCATGCAAACCTTGAGGTGTAGCATCAGCATGGCGATTAATACTGCTATCTAAGAAAGCGGTTAGTGTTACCTGTACTTTTTTGCAACAATTTTCTAATGTACGCTTATAGGAAAGCACTTCTCTAGTTTCAAATTGTGAATAAGCACGCCGCAATTCCCGCCCATATTCCCCAGCCATGCCAGCACGGATATCAATACGCGGATTAAAATCTTGCCAAACTGGCTTGCCATTATCTCTTTCTAACTGGAGAAATGCACTACTAAACTCATCACTCAGTATAAATTCTTTGGCATCTAACAGTAACTTACGATTTCCCTCTGGACTGAACTCTGACTTTGGCAAAAACTGCTGCATCAGAATATCGGCAGCTAAGGCAGTACTCAAACGTTGAATAACTGTTTCACCAGGAAAAAACAGTTCTCCATAGCCAAAAGCACTATAAGCTGGAATTTTTCCCCGCACTTTGTGTGTGCCAATTAACAATCCGTTTGTCTCTGATTCTACATTGAGAAAACCGACAAAAGCATCAGCATAGCTGGATAAATTCTCTCTGAGCCCCCCTATTCGCTCATCAATTAGCCAGCAATTATCAAAAGGTTGCACCTTTTGACCAGCTGCAACCACAACTCCACCAGTGATTACATAATCTAACTCTTTGAAGAACGTGTAGGCAGCACCGTAATCAGCAGTTGTTGCTTGGGTAAATAACCCTGGTAAGAGCAATAATGCTTCTAGAGTATGGGGAACATCTGTGAAGTACTTCGTAAATAGCCAGCGCATCAAGCGCACTAGCTCAAAAATAACTCCTCTAGCAAAATGATTACTAGCTGAGAGCATGAGATATACTCGATTGCTACTGCTAATTTCTACTCCTTGGCGTTTAGCAGCAATCACTTCTTCTGATTGGCTAGCTGCTTTGAGTATCTCAATTAGAATTGTTTGAAGTTTGCCAGTTGCTTGAGAGAACTGGATACGGATGTCGGAGACAGAAACTTGTTGATCGCGAATTTGATCAAGGTCAAAATTCTGATCAGCAACCTGTTCTAACTCAGCATTGAAGCCAAAAGCTTCACCGTTCCAAGTGAGAACATAAGTTTGAATTAAAGGGCTTTGGGCAGTTTTCAATTCTTGAAGTTGCTGTTTTATTACTGCGCATAAAGCGGCACTATGAGGGTCAAGTGCTAGTACAATGGTTGGTTTTGGCATGACACTACTCTCACTAGATAATCACATCCAAATTTTCCAGGTATACTTCGATTGCCTGGATTTCCATTTCCACCTGCTCTTGAATCTGAGCATCAACTTTGCCCTCCTTTAAAACCTGATTGAGGTGCTGGATATATCTCTCCAGAGCGGAATTTGCTCTGTCTTGGTTTTCGTGAGTTATCTGCTCAACTTTATGTTCAATTTCTTTGACTAGAGCCAGATTTTGTTTGAAAGCGCGAAATGCTGACTTGCGATCGCCTCCCAAAAATAAAAGTCCATTCTCTAATTTCCTGGCTTGATCTGTATGTACAAAATATTGTTTTTGTTGATTAACAATTAATTTGTATGGATCAGGAGCCAGTGCTAAGGCAAACCAGCGCAACGCCCCACCATCATCTTCTGGTGGAATTAAATTGGGGAAACGTGTCCAATTACGATGCAGGTGCTTGAACACTTTATTTGGATCGAGATAAGCTTGCTCCATATCCTTCATCCCACTGAAAGCAAATAGGGGGACACCCACTTCAACTCGAAATAGAGTCACCTTATGAGGTTCACCTGTTGGTACAAAAGAAGGATTATTTTGTCCTCTAGGCAATCTGCTTGCAAGAGGTGGATCGCTAAACACTGTATTGTTACTCTCAACTCCGTAATAATAAAATTCCGTAATTATGTGCTGCTGCTGAGTTGGAATTTCCGATTCTTCGTACTGCCACAGTGGAACTGCTAGTTTACCAAGTTGTTCCAAATCCTTTCCTGCATCTTCTGGATTACTATCTGCCAAAACCTGCTCAACTGTCATACTCGTGAGCGGATGGTAAATCTCATCTAAAAATGCCAGAATTTCCTTCTTAACATCTTCTGCTTTTTTCTCTGACCAATGAGTTAAAGTTTGATAATGTTCTCGATACCAACGGATGAAGTCTTCATCAGTGACTTTAGGTCGTTTCGACTGCAGATTAACACGGGTAATTGTGTGAATAAAAGGATTATCGTTACTTCCTTGACGACTGACATCATGATAACTCTGTTCTAAATCTCGAGAAACCTTATCTAGGTTGCTATGAATGCGCTGGCATTTTTCCTTAATGTCTTCTACTTTAGTTCGTAGGGCACCACAGAGTTCAGCAGCTTTATCACATCGTTTCCAATGTAAATAAATTTTCCACTTTTGATCAGCCCGTTCCTTGTATCTCTGGCAAGTTGTTTGGATATTATTTTTATTTGGGAACCAAGTTTCTGCGGCTGCTTTAATCTTTTCTTCTTGTGGCTCTAATTTTAAAGCATTAAAGTTAGATTGTGCCTCTTGCGACTTATGCTGCACACTCTGCTGCAATTCATCCAGTTTTTGGGAAAGTTGAGTGAAAAATTGCAAAGTATAAGCTAGACCATTAGGTCGGTTGAGATTACGCTCCCACCAAGTACAAATGGCAGTATTTACAGCCTGCTCTGAGCGATAAAAATTTAATCCCAGTTCTTTAGCTGTTCGTTGCTCCATTTGATCTAACTGCCGTTTGTAGAGTTCCTTGATTGTTGGCAAGGCTGTGCGGTCAAAACGCATTTCACCAATCCTGAACTCTGGTTTAATCTGCCCGCCGCGATCGCTTTCAGTCAACATATTTAAGACAGTAGTTACTTCTGTTAACTTACAATCTTGTAAAAAACGTGTCATTTCGCTTTCTAAATCAATTGTTGGGGTAGATGCCATCAATCCATTTTTCAGCAAACTTTGAGCATCCTCTAGTTTCATCCGCTTATATTGCTGGACCGGCAAAGTCAGAGTAGCAAAGCCAAAACTACAATAGTTGATTTTGCGTCCTCGGACTTGTTCACCAGTTGTCAAGTAAGCGCGAATGTTATCAGCAACATTGGCAGCATCTAGACCTATTTGAGAACCAATTTGGATATATAAACCATCTGCCATTAAATTTTGTAAATCATCAGGGCGGCTAACAACAGTTCCTTTTTTGTTAATGCCGTCAATCAAAAATACTGCATCAAAGGGAGGACGGTCAACTTTGACCTTAGAAACACCGTAATCAATCTCAATTGGATTGTTTGGTGACAATCCCCAAAAATATTCTATTTCTTTGAGAGCACCATAGGCATTTGACTTTACCATGTGTGTTTGGGGCAGATTGGTAAACACTCTAGGTAAAACAAACACCCCTGTAATATTGGAAAAACTATTGAGATTTTGTCGTGCTAAAAATGCCACATCTAAGAACGTGCCACTACCTGTTCCACCTGCCAAACTACCAACAATAAAAATCTCGACTCCATCACGATTCGAGACTTGAAAATTATCATAAACAGTTTGTTTGTTAGCACGAATTCCGCGTACATCATTAATTGTTTGATGTATCAAGCTTCTAATATCGCCCACTTTAGCAAATAGAGCCAGACGTCCGCGTGCTCTAATTTGTCCAGCACCATTGATGATGCCGTATGCGGGAATTTCTCTCGGCCACCATTCATCAATGTGTTCGTTACGTCCCCCAAGCATACCACCAGGATTTGCGACTGAGATTGCATAAAGTTCATTAGGTTCTAAAAAGACTTTAGTGCCATCCGGTGATTTTTCTCGTTCTTGAATATTTTCGGTAGTGTCAATAGAAAGAAAACGAATAATTTCTGGTACTGAGCCATAAACATCTATAAATCGCTTTTTGAGCTTCAATACAACTTCATAACCTGTTCCTCCTAACCCGATGACAACGGTAGGACGAAAAACAACTGTAGGACGCACAACTGTGAAACTAGACATTCACTCTCCTGTGACATTTTTCAAAAGCTTGTTTGACCACTGCTTAACTCAAAGGGGCGTTGCTGTTCAATGCAATTGAATTGCAGCTTAACGTTACCAATCTCGATGATGTCCTCATCGTAAAGTTCAACTGTATTTATCTTGTTAGTATTGACAAAAATTTCACCTTTCAAACAGTGCAAATCGATCTTCTTTTTGCCTGCTCGCCAAACTGTGACTAACTCTGCATCAAAACTACTCTGATTAATTACTGGTATCAAATCACTTAAACAAAGTTTACTTTTGTGTAGATGAGTCAGACTAATTTCTTCATCTTCTGACAAAGTTGGTATTGGTTCCAGCACTACTAATGCTCCTTCCAAACCGTTACGGTTACGCAAATCTTCAACTAACTCAAAGGGGGTTTTGCGCTGAATCAAACAAATTGCCATCAGGACAATGAAAAACACGACCAGCACTAAAAGTAACCAAATGGCTTTGGGCAGTTGAGGTTCAATAGTTTTTCTGGGTACTACTGACTGCAACTTGGTGGTGGGTAAATGAGTATTATGCTTAGGCTGAACCAACACTGGTCGAATGTTTTGAGCCAGCTGGTTCAGTTGAACTCCGCCTGGGTCTCGCAAGACTCGTCCTTTGCCGCAAAGTGCTGGATTGCTGGCAAAGTCATTCAGCTGCTTTTCGTGTTCTTGAAGTCCTATAGAGACAAAAAATACATAGGGTCTGCATTGTTGCTGACGTAAAAGTGGTGTATTACT
>JAJPJF010000258.1 GCA_021324415.1 Nostocales cyanobacterium Centralia_MAG_434 | reverse complement strand
TATTCAACCTCAACTTCGCCGAACTCTTGCGTAATATAGAAATACTAATAACTCAGAGAACTAGCGGGTTAAAACTCCATGAAAAACCAGTTTTCATCACTTAGCCGCTTTATTGGGATAAGTGTAGTTGGAATTAGCTTTGCTTACTTACTTATGCCTCAGCCAAGCTTTGCCGGACCTAGCACTAATCCCCTGCAAAACCTTTCACCACAGGATGACAATCCTCTAGCACCTCGTAGCGATGAGGTCAATTCTTCTATGGGTATTTTTGACCTCATTCATCGCGCTCAGCTGGGTAGTGGTGAGTGGAATGCTCAGGAACAGGACCAATCGCTCAACGACGCCACTGCTGCGTTTAAAGCCAAGCAACAACAAATGCTTCAACAGAAAAACCGCAGTCAATCAGCAAATCCTTCTTTTCCAGTGAATACTCCTCAATCTGGGCGTTGATGTGTATTTCGCTCTTGAATGTTTATTGCTTGAGGAGAAGTAAGGAAGAGTCAGAATATGGAATCCTGTCTCCTAAATTCTGACTCCCCCTAGCTAAATAAAATTAAGTTGGCTCAATGGGCTGAAAACTTTAAAGCCCTAGTGTGGCTAAGACATCATTTGCATGAGTCGCTGTGTTAACACTAGCGTCAACATGAATGATTTTTCCATTGCCATCAATAACGTAGGTCACACGTTTGGCATAGCCACCACCATCAACATCGTAAGCTTTGATTAGAGTTTGGTTCGTGTCGGCTAGCAACGGAAAGTTAAGGTTATATTTCGCCGTGAATGCTTGGTGAGAGGCTTCATCATCTGCACTGACTCCCAACACCACAACGTCCTTATTCTGATACTCGTCTTTGGCATCACGAAAACTGCAAGCTTGCTTGGTGCAGCCTGGGGTGTCATCTTTGGGGTAGAAATACAAAACTACAGTCTTACCCTTGAAATCAGACAACGAAACTGTGTTGCCGTTGGTGTCTTTAACTGTAAATGCAGGTGCATTGGTACCAACTGCTAAAGGCATACCTGTAATACCTCTCTAGTAAAAGTTTAGATCTCGGTCGAGTTGCAACATTAGCACTATGGCTTCCCAAAGCTTATTGACAGAATTCTGTCTCAACTTGTCAGCACAGTGTACTAGTATATTTTGAACTCGGATTTTGTCGTTATTGCGGTTATTCTACCAAACTTTGTATATTTTTTTTAAGCAAACGATTCTTAAAATGACGGTTAGTACATCGTTATTTACTACTGAAAGTTATATGGCCCTTGTTGACTCTCAAAACCAGAAAAATATTACCTATTCTCGTAGCACCCTAGAACGAGCTGAACGAGCGCTTGTGTGTTCTCCCTTCAATTTATGTCTATTTGAAGCAATGCGCGATGCTAGTGTAGCGTTAAGTAAAATTACTGGAAATTCTGGTGTAAAGGATGGCTATACAAAACGCCCAATGTCGGAATTGGCAACAGACAATGCCCTAGGATGGTTGATCCAAGTAGGTGTTCTCCGGCGAGAAGTCGATGGTCAGGGAATTACAGATAGCTTTCGCCTGACTCCTCTAGGTCGCAATCTGGTTGAACAATTCCAGAACAAACTTTGGTATACTCCCTCATGGCGCGATCGCTTTATCAACACTGTGCTTCATAGATTTAGACTGCCTTTCTAGAATTTCAGGGTGAAGAGTTAAATGTGAGGAGTCAGTGGGAACAATAATTGCGGAAGCATACACTCCATTTATGAAGTCTTTATTGTAGCCACCTGAATTGTTAGTTGTGAGTTGTTAGTGGTTCCAGATTAGAAATAACCCACTAGCTGTGCAAACGCAATCAAGCGCCGCACTACCAATCGCTACTATATGGATTGCTGTCTCTCTCACAGTTAAATTAATCGAATTGAAAAAAACTTACAATTCATTATGAAAGCAATTATGGTAGTGGGAACAACCTCCCACGCAGGGAAAACACCAATAACCGCAGCTATTTGTCGTATTCTGTCAAAACGTGGTTGGCGTGTGGCTCCCTTCAAAGGTCAAAATATGGCTTTGAATGCGTATGTTACCGCTAATGGTGGAGAGATTGGGTATGCTCAGGCGGTACAAGCTTGGGCAGCTGGAGTGGTTCCTTGGCCAGAAATGAACCCTATCTTGCTAAAGCCTCAAGGTGACATGACATCCCAGGTTATTATCAAGGGCAAACCTATCGCCAAGGTCAACGCTCTTGATTATTATGAACAATATTTTGACATGGGGTGGCGAGCAATTGAGGAATCATTACAACATTTGGGAACAGAGTTTGATCTAATCGTTTGCGAAGGTGCTGGTAGTCCTGCCGAGATCAACCTCAAGCACCGTGATTTGACCAATATGCGGGTGGCAAAATATTTAAATGCACCAACTCTACTCGTTGTTGATATTGACCGAGGCGGTGCTTTTGCCCATGTTGTGGGAACCTTAGAGTTACTAGAGCCAGAAGAACGAGCTCTAGTTCGAGGAGTCGTCATTAATAAGTTTCGGGGACAGCGATCGCTCCTAGAACCAGGAATCAAATGGTTAGAAGAGCGCATTGGTATTCCTGTTGTTGGTGTGATTCCTTACTTAGAACAGATATTTCCTGCTGAAGATTCCCTGGACTTACTAGAACGTAAAGCGCAAAAATTGCAAACTGATCTCAACATCAGTGTTATCCGCCTACCAAGAATTTCTAATTTTACGGACTTTGATCCGTTAGAATCAGAACCTAGTGTTTCAGTAAAATACCTGAGTCCCAAGCAAGATTTAGGGCATCCAGATGCAGTCATCATCCCAGGGACAAAAACAACAATTCCCGATTTACTGCTGCTACAAAAAAGCGGTATGGCAGAAGCAATTCAATACTATGCCGCAGCAGGTGGAACAGTCTTAGGGATCTGTGGTGGTTACCAAATACTAGGTCAGATGATAGCTGATCCAGAAGGTATCGAGGGACAAGCTGGCAGATATCAAGGACTGGGATTATTGCCAATAAAAACGGTAATTACAGGACAAAAAGTTGCTCGTCAACGCCAAGTCACCTCGAATTTTCCGCAAATGGGTTTACCCGTGACTGGGTTTGAAATCCACCAAGGGCGATCGCGCATAGAAACCCAAGGAGTCGATTCCCAATCTTATCAACCGCTATTTGATGACGCTAACTTGGGTCTGGTAGATAGTTGCCTATCTGTTTGGGGCACTTACCTGCACGGCATCTTTGACAATGGTCCTTGGCGGCGCGCCTGGCTCAATCGCCTGCGTCAACAACGGGGTTTAAAATCTTTGCCTACAGGTGTCGCCAACTACCGAGAGCAAAGAGAGTCTATTTTAGACTCTCTTGCCACTGAAGTCGAACGCCATTTAGACCTAACACCATTTTTGTCTTGAGGCTAGTTGTCATGACTGTTTGTGTTCGCTTTTTACCAGAAGATATTACAGTTGAAGCCGAAGTCGGAGAACTCATGTTAGATGTAGCAGATCGAGCTGGTGTGTACATTCCAACAGGTTGCTTGATGGGATCATGCCACGCTTGCACTGTGGAACTAGAAGATGGAAACATGATCCGCGCCTGCATTACCTCAGTTCCACCCGGACACGACGCGTTAACAATCAATTTGTATTCTGATCCAACATGGTGAGCCGGCGAGCAAGCAGTGAGGAGTTAGGAATAGGGCATGGGGCATAGTGTAGAGTATTACCTCTGCCCCCTTGTCCCCCTTGTCCCCTTGTCTCCCTTGTCCACGCCAGTTGCTTCAACGGAGGACACCTCCGCAACGCACTGGCTCCCCTTGTCCCCTTGTCCCCTTGTCCCCCTGTCCCCCTTATCCCCTCTGCTCCCCTACCCAACAGTGGGCGAGGTAGCTTACTGCTGAGACTTGGCTTGGAGGGCATACTGTTTAAAGCGCTCCAAATCAGCATTGAGAGTGGATTCTACCACTCGTCCTAAAAACAAATTATCCATAATCTTGCCAAGAATTCCAGGGATAGCGTAGGCAACGGTCAGTTTTACAACACTGCTACCGTGACGGTCGTAAAAACGTATTGCTCCCCGATTTGGTAAGCCATCAATTGATTCCCATTGAATGATCTGATGGGAAACGACTTTAAGTATGCGAGATTTCCAGGTAAATTCTAGACCACCAGTATTTAGCTTCCATACAGATATATCTGGATTATCTTCAGGAACTTTTACCGAATCAATCCACTTCATCCAGCGAGGCAGCTGCTCTAAGTTAGACCACAAACTCCAGACTAATTCGATAGGAGCTTCTACCTCCACCTGTACACTATGCTCTAGCCAGTCTGCCATATCTGTTGTTCCTTGGCTTCCTTTGCATCTTGGTGGTTTATTTCTTCTATTTCTTCACATTTTCTAGAATAGCTTTTGCTGCACGCCGTCCAGAAAGCGTCGCTCCTTCCATACTATCGATGTAATCTTGCTGAGTATAACTACCAGCAAGGAAGAAATTAGAAATTGGTGTTTTCTGCTGAGGACGATAAATATCCATTCCTGGTGCCTCTCGGTATAGAGACTGTGCCAGTTTCACCACACTGTACCAAGTCATATTCAATTCTCGTGACGATGGAAAGAGTTGATGAACTTGTTTGAGGACAACAGAAGCAATCTCCTCGTTACTCTTTTTAATAAATGGATCTCCTGGTGTTAGCACCAGCTGCAACAATGAGCCTTGCCCTGCCCTATAGTAATCAGCAGGGCTAGTCAAAGCCAAATCAGCAAAACAAGAGAAGTCAGCATCAGAAGTGTACAACAAGTTATCTATTCCTACAGCATGACTTAACTGCTTACGTTCAACTGCATTCTCTAGTTCTGTGACCCAACCATCAAACCTTAACTGCACGGTTGCTACTGGCACTGTATCTAACTTGTAAATGTTGTCAAACTCGGACCATTTACGCCATTTTTGGGGTAGAAGGCGCTGAATTCCAGGGAGATCACAAGCGGCAACATAGGCATCAGCAGTTATGTATTCTTCTGTATCACCATTTGCCACAACGATCTGAGTGACACGAGCTTGCTCACTTTCTTCAGTAAACTGAATTTCTCTCACTCGACGGCGAGTGTAGACTTTTGTACCCCTAGCTTCCAGATATTCTAGAATAGGCTTGTGCAGGTACTCATAGGGAGAACCCTCCAGCATTCGCAGTACCGACGCTTCTGTCCTCACTGCAAATAACTGGAAGATGGTTAACATGCAACGGGCAGAAATATTGTCGCAATTGATAAAGCCGAGAGCATAGGCGATGGGATTCCACAACTTTTCTATACTACCCTTGCTACCACCGTGCTGAGTGAACCAGTCAGTAAAACTGACTTTGTCCAGGTTACGGATAGTTTTCATTGCCCCATCGAAGTCTACCAAACCTCGTACTACAGGACTAAGTCCAAGAGCGATCGCATTTTGCAGCTTATCTTGTAAAGAGAGTTGAGAAGTCGTGAAAAATGCCTTTAGCCCATTGAAAGGTGCACCTGTGAAGAACCGAAAATCTAGAGACCCTGTCTGTCCACCTTCGTTGATAAAGGTATGGACATGTTCTTTCAGGCGTAAGTTTTGTAATGCTCCCACCTTGTCCATTAACTCAAATAGCTGGTAGTAGCACCCGAAAAACACATGCAACCCCATTTCAATATGGTTGCCATCACCATCAACCCAGCTGCCAACTTTACCACCTACAAACGGACGAGACTCAAAGATTTGAACTTCACAGCCAGCATCAGCTAAATCTATAGCTGTTGCCAACCCAGCCAGTCCCGCACCTACTATCGCAACGCGCATTCTGTGCTTCCTTCTCAGTTTCTTTACAGATTGTAACTGGTTTGGTGTCAGAATTTGCTACTCAGCACTCATGAATGGCTCATGAGCGATTGCTAAAAAACAAACTAAGGACTTCAAAAAAAAACATGTGTACTCGTTTAAGCGTTTATCTCCTTAGTGTCATCCGATATGGGTAATCCTCGGATCAATTCCCTAATAACATCTGTTGCAGGTCTACCTGTCTGCTGACAATATTTCTCCAGTTTGTCAGCTTCTTGTGCTGCTAAATTCACCGTGATACGTTTTACCGCCCATTTCTTATTAGTCATTTGCCCTTTTATCTGCTGTATAGTGACATCACTTGAGAGATTCTAACTGAAAGATGAGAAGCATAAGATTATCAAAGTTTTTGTCAGGAAACAAGCGGTTTTACTAACACTAAAAAAAATTTTCCTCTAAAAACATTGTTCATTTTTCAATGAAATATGAAAGTGTCCATCAATGTGTTGGTGTTGTGACAGGAAAAATAGCGCACACTTGCTGTTCAATAGAATGAACTTATCAAGATGATGCCCTCGAGACTGACTAAACAAATTTTAAAAATTTCCTCAAACACTTATCGTTAGCAGAGTTTTATATTTTTACCTGTCTTAAGTTAAAAAACTCTGTCGGCAAAATATTAACGTCTGAAAACAGAATATCAAAGTATTTGCTAGCTGATTAGTCACATATCAAACTATTTCGTGTCTTAGTAGGTGAACGATGGGTAAATTAGCCTTCTGTGTACTCTTTAATATGGGTTTGTCTCGAATCCCTAGTTCTTTATCCTTAGTCCTTGGTCTTTTGTGACGAATGACTAATGACCATCGATGACCAGGGAGTGTAAAGCTCCAACTGTTCTTTACAATTCTTAAAGAAGAGATATCAATATTTTTAGAGATTACTTAGACTTAGTGATATTTATTGTATCGCTTGGTTTATTTGACAGAAATACCTCTGTTTTGTTCCTGACTTTGACCCAGATATTTTCTACTGTTTTTGCTCATCTAGCTTCTGCCAATACCTTATATTCATTTAGTTAGGAATTGCACAAATACCTGTTATTTTAAAATTTTGATAATTTAATAATAATTCAGCTATTTGTCATGTACAAAAAATGTGAATGGATCTCTAACAAAAATTGTTAGATAATACTGATTGGGTAACACAGGATGAAATTTAACTTGAATATCTTTGTATTGTCTTGTATTTCTTTTTCCTTGTTTGTTCAATAACTATTTATTCAAATCATAAATCTCTATTGGTATTTATTCCTATAATAAAAGCATAAAAGACCTTAAAATTAAAATAAAATTTTTGTAAACCACATGTATAGGAAAAATAAAAATTGTTTTCAATTTAAAAGATAATTTTTATACCTACAACACAGCAAAACAAATTGCTCTTAAAAAGAAGTCACAGTAGTCAGAAGTAATGAGTTGGGGATTTAAATCCCAACTCATTGAGTACAGAAGAATCCTAGGTGGCTAATATCGGAGAGAATGTCAAAAATAATCATTCAAATTGCAGTTGGGGCATAAGCTGCAAAGTACCAATACCCAAATCTTTTGGAGAAAGAGAGCGTGCCTCAAACAGAGCCATCATATCTCTCATTTGGGGATTTCCACGAGATGCTCCTGTGAGTCCCTTAGCAATGATCAAACCGCAATAGCCCTTAGTGTTCTTACACCTCTGATTCCATTTTTTCCGAGCTTCTACATGGATTGGGTCATCATCTTCAAACTCACCAAATAAAAATAATTCATCATTCCCAGTTTGTAATAAACCCAAGTCGTAGTGTTTCCTATCCAAGGGATCTGCACCTGGATTAAAGCAGATTGCTTTAAGACCGCCTGCTTGTTCAATATTTTCAATGACTGTCTTGGCTTTGGGTCGAGACGTTTGAACCAGAATAACGGGTAATCCTTCACCAGCTTGTGTGACTTCCCCAGCACTATGGTACTTAATGCCCTTACGTAGGTATTCCAACATCTCCCAAGACACCACACCCAAACTGAGAAATGAATCTTCTGGAATTAGGTCGTCTCGCAATGACTCAAAAGCCGGAATATCTTCAGATTCTTCTTCATCCTCTTGAACTTCAAAAGCTGCCATTTCCTCTAACTCTGCTGCTAGTAGAGGTACAGTAGAGACGGTGACAGATACTGACTTAGTCAGTTCATCAGAATGAGGGAGTTGAATACGGTAGCGACGACTGAGGGCAGGAAAAATATCCTCACTAAACTGGCGGCGATGATCGCGGATAAAGCGGTAAAGGCTTTCGAGTGCTACAAAGACAACCTGCGCTTCCTCATCATACAAAACAGACCGTAAGCCTTCTAGGGGGTGTATATTACCGAAAGTAGGGTTGATTTCTGATAAAGGTAGATCTGCTAAATCTTCGAATTCTTCTTCATCCTCATCTGAGCCCTCAGCATGCTCAAAAGTTAAGAATAGACAATCTTGCTTTAAGAAAGCTTCTTCCAAACGCTGTGTTGAGTCTTCATCTCTTAAAACTGTTGCGCGAAACCGTTTTAAGGACTCCTCCGAACGATAGAACAACACCCCATACTCCATCCCCAGCATCCCCATAACTGAAGCGTAGAGTGTACCTACGTCCCACTTGTTAATCTCTATCGACAGGATTTGCTGTTCTTCTAGTAATTCCCAAGGAGCTATTTGCCAAATTGCTAATGCTTTTTCTCGCAGTGCATGTGCATATTGTGGAGGTAGATCAGGAACTTGGCTATCTAAAATTTCGGCGAAGCCACGGAACAGTTCATCAATTAAGGGCAATTCTGCTGCATAGTCAATTGCAATGTCTAAATCTTGCAGCACGCCTCGTAGATAGAATTGAATTTCTCGGTCTCTCACCACAATTCTTTGGGGGCGAGCAGGTTTGGCAGGGCTATGAGGATGTTCCATTGCTCGCATTAAAGTGCGCACAATTGCCTCCGGACCAGTTTCAGAGGCTACCATGTCCATTCCTCGAACAATACCTTGCGTGCCATCCACCCATAGAATACATTCGCCCTTTGCCTCTGAGTCCTCGGCTGGGGTTTGTGTTGATGACAATGGACGGCGATCGCCCTCCCATACAGAAGGAATTTGAGTTAATTTCTTCAAACGACGACTGGTAGAGCGATTAAAACTTGTCATAGATAAGTTAATCAAAAAAAAGCAATTTGAAAGTAAATTTTTGGCTTAAGGCTAGCCTTAGATAAAATTTTGGCTACTTGGTTTGCAAATAGTTAAGGCTGATGGCTACCACTGAGGTTGTCCTCTAAAGATACCGAGTCTCTCAATTCTAGAATAAAAATCTTTATGTGCTTTTGACGGAGTATTTACAATTCACAACCAGCAACATCAATGTCGCTAGAATGGATACAAAAGCCTTTCGAACATACAGACAAGCTTGGGGTTGATACTTCCGTCTTGTCCATATATATATAGACTAACGGTTTGACTAACTTTGGAGTTCAAAAAACAGATGACACAGGCAACTACTCAGTCTCAGCAACGAGGAATTCAGGTGAGTGAATCAGCATTGCGGCACGTGAAACTTTTGCAAGAGAGGCAAGGTAAAGACCTATATTTACGGGTTGGAGTACGTCAGGGTGGATGCTCCGGAATGTCTTACATGATGGATTTCGAAGAACCCAGTAAGATTACAGCTCAAGATGAAGTTTTTGACTACGATGGCTTTAAGATTGTTTGCGATCGTAAAAGTTTATTATACCTTTATGGCTTAATGCTTGATTATAGTGATGCTATGATTGGCGGCGGCTTTCAATTTACTAATCCTAACGCTACCCAAACCTGCGGCTGCGGTAAGTCGTTTGGTGTATAGTCAATAGTCAAGAGTTCATAGTCCACAGTGATTGTTTTTTGACTGTTGACTGTTGACTGTTAACTGTTAACTGCTGACTAATAAGCAATGACTAACACGGTTGAATCCCTGTTTGATACAGGTTTAGAACGCTATAAAGCTGGAGAGTCAGCAACTTCGTTGATCCCTCTGTTTAAAGAAGTTTGTGATCGTGCTCCCAAAAGTAGTGCAGCTTGGACTTGTCTTTCCTGGTTGTATTTGCTTGATGATAAACCCAACTCTGCTTACAAAGCTGCACAAAAAGCAGTGAAGTTAAATCCACAAGATCCACAAGCTAGAGTCAATCTCGCTGTGGCTATGTTGGAAACTGGTCAAAAAGGTTTACGACAACATGTTGATTTTGCACAACAGTTAATGTTCGTAAACCAAGAATGGCAAGAGGAAGTTAAGAGTAGCATCGACGAGGGTTTGAGCAGAAAACCAGATTGGCAAAGTTTAGCAAAGGTTAAAAACTGGCTGTTTGAAAAGTAAGGAATGGGGAGTAGGGCATAGGGCATAGTGTATAGATAGGATAGAGTGCTTCCCTTCCCCTATCCTCCTTGTCTCCTGCTCCCCACTCCCTAACGCCACTTGCTACAACGGAGGGAACCTCCGCAACGCAGTGGCTCCTCCCCACCCCCTACTCCCTACTCTTATGAAAGACAAATTTTTATACTGGCTTAACCTGATTTTGGTGGCGGATGTATTTTTGGTACTGTTCAGCTTTGGGTGGTTGGCGATCGCGCTCATCGGTCATTTGGCTGGAGTGCCACTAGGTTTAGATTTGTGGTACAAACTTTGGCAACCTGTGTTTACGCCAAGTTTGGGTATCCTAATGGCGGGAGCGCTGCTCAGTGGTATTATCAGTTGGGTTTCTCGGAAATTCTTGACGGATTAGCCCTTTGTCATTTGTTTTCGACAAATGACTTCATTTAAGAATCTGTTCGAGTGCAGGCTCTAGATTGGGGTACTGATATCGAAAGCCACTTTCTAAAGTACGCTTGGGAAGAACTTGTTGACCTTCTAAAACTACCATTGCCCCATCCCCTAAAAGGGCTTCAAGAGCGAAAGCAGGAACAGGTAGCCAGGAAGGACGATGCAGGACTTGTCCTAGAGTTTGGCATAATTCTGCCATGCGGACCGGATGAGGTGCAGTGGCGTTGTATACGCCTTGTATTTCTGCTTGAGATAAGGCTTGGAGAATGAGATTCACGACATCATCTATGTGAATCCAGGAAAACCACTGTCTTCCACTGCCCAATGGACCACCAGCAAAAAGCTTGAAAGGTGTAACCATTTTACCCAAAGCACCACCATTGCCTAAGATGATACCAAATCGCAAAATCACCAATCGTACGCCATAAGCAGTCACTTTTTGCGCCTCTAATTCCCATGCTTGGCAAACTTGAGCGAGAAAATCTTTGCCAGCTAAACTTGTCTCATCAAAGGTAGTGGTCTCACTAGTGCCGTAGTAACCGATAGCAGAGGCATTAACCAACACACGTGGTTTAGGGTTGGAGTTTGCTATTGCTTCTACAATTTTTTCTGTACCTAGCTTGCGACTATCAAAAATTTCTTGCTTGTGTTCTTGTGTCCAACGTTTCTCAGCTATAGGTTCCCCTGCAATATTAACTACGCCATCACAAGTGGCAATGGCATTTTGCCAAGAACCAGATATCGTTGGTGTATAAGCAATGATTTCCACATTTTCAAAAGCTTCAGTGGGAAAAACACTTCGAGCAGAAGCAAGATTACGAGTCAACACCAACACCTTTTGACCCTCTTGATGAAGTCGTTCTACTAAACGTCTACCTACAAATCCTGTTGCTCCAGTAATCGCTACTTTCATTTTGACCCTCCCCCTGTTCCCTATTTTACTAGTTCGTGGTTAATAGTTGGATTTTGCAGTTTCTCTTCTGCCCCTGGTGGCCTTCTGTCCTCAGTTGCCAAGCAACCCACTTCAAGGTTCAATCTTTAATGAATCTATAATCACTTGGCTTTTATACAGTTCGATATTATAGGATGGACGGAGTGTTGCAAGGCGTGGGGCTATTATGGCTCGCTATACCTGTTCATTTATTGTTTCTGTTCCTATTGATCACCTCCAACCGTTACTTGTAGAACTTCTACAAGATTGTCAATTGGATGTTCAATACTATACAGCCGACTACATTATGGCGCGTGAGATTCCTGGTAATGTTTCCTTCTCTAAGTTGGTAACAGTGGAAGTGCTGATTGATAAAAGTACAGCCACAGAATCAGAATCTCGAATGAGTATTGTGATTAAAAACGAGGAATTGCCACTGCAGCTTCATAATCACTGTCGGCAAATGTTTGAATTTATCAAACAGGCAATCGAAGATTGTCGCCATTGGCATCTGATTGAAAGCCTTGCTGGCTAGTGGGTGCTATTGCCCAAGAGATGTTTGCTTCAGCTAGCTGCGCTGTTGCTGGCTAGCTTATAGCAAAACGTCCTCTCCAAAATTATGAGAATCACTGAGATTTTCAGTCTTCCATATCCTCAGTCATGCCGGGGTTTATCAGTGTAATATCATACTCACTTGCATCAGTTTGACCCGATCTAGGGGTATCTCGTAGTAAGTAGTAAATAGCACGTACCTGAGGACCAAAAACAACTTCATCCTCATTCTTGAGGTCATGGGCTAGCATTTTACGACCATTGACCATTATACCGTTGGAACTAGGCTTACCTTTGGCATCGCCATCCACAATTCGGTAGTAATATCTATGGCTAGTATTGTTTCGTGTTAGCCTAACTAATGTGGCGTGGCGGCGAGAGACGAACTGCGAAAATAAACGGATATCACAGTTCTTGTCTCTACCAATGGAATAAATAGGGCGATCTAAAGGAAATTCTTTGCGTCCTTGGTCATCTTCTATGATTAACAGATGACTTTCATTGTTTGGGACTGCCATTGATAAATCGTTGTTATGTTCGGTTGAACTATTCTGAGTAAAGGTGTGTTTACTAGTATTGTTTTCTGCCATTCTTTAAGCTAGAGCCAATCGTACTAATTTGACATGCACTCTGGTCTGGTTTATACAGTTCTAAGAAGAGTAGAATGGCCTTGTTCTACTCTTCTCGGGTCTAGTGAGACTCTCAAAGAACTCAAAGGCAAAGTTGAGGAATCTTTAACAGATGACTATCGACTTAGTTTAACCTGAGAAGGACAAAACAAATATTTTTGCTAGAAAACAATACCTCTAAAGGAAGAGGTTATAGACGGTGGACAACCCGATGTAGTAAGAGAGAATTGGTAACAACACTAACAGAGCTAAAAGCCATAAGGGCTGCTGCACCTGCAGGACTCAGAATAAAACCAAAACTGGGCAATAAAATACCCGCAGCCAAGGGAATTCCTAATGTGTTGTATGCAAAAGCCCAAAACAAATTCTGGCGGATTTTGTTAAAAGTCGCACGGCTAAGCTTGATGGCTTCTACAACGTCGGTTAAGCAATCCCGCATCAAGATAATCTCAGCTGTTTCCATCGCGATATCTGTCCCTGAGTGTAAAGTAATTCCCACATCTGCTTGAGACAAAGCTGGCGCATCATTAATGCCATCACCCACCATAGCGATAACATTCTTGTGAGTGGCTTTTTGTTTAATTCCCTCTCTAGTGCCTACCCCTTTTTCTTGTAATTCCTGAATAGCGGCTGCTTTTTTAGCCGGAGGGACACCCGCCATAACGTGAGTGCTATCTAAGCCCAGTTGTTTTGCTATGGCATTAGCTGACTGTGGTGTATCACCACTGAGTAGCATGACTTGTAAACCCATGTGATGTAACTTGTCTATCACTGCTTTAGCATCTGGTCTTAGGGTATCTTGAACAGCAATAAGTCCTATGATTGTTTCTGTGAGTGCGACCCAAACCACTGTTTTCCCTTCTGCTGTTAAAACTTGTGCCTGAGTTTGTTCAAGTTCACTAATAGATATTCCATGCCAACGCAACCAGTCGCCATTGCCTAAGAGCACTTTTGTACCATCTACCACAGCAGATACCCCAAGTCCTGCTTCTGTATGAAAATCACAGGCAGCAGGGATAGATAACTGTTGGCGTTGTGCTTCCTTTTGAATAGCTTTTGCTAGAGGATGGCAAGTGCCACTTTCTACTGCTGCTGCTAGTTGAAGTAAGGAATAATTCCTCTCCCCAGTCCCTTCATCTCCTATGAGAATGCAATCAGTAACAGTGGGATTACCAGTTGTCAGAGTGCCAGTCTTATCAAAAACCACAGTGGTTAGTTGGTGTACTCTTTCTAAAACATCACCACCTTTGATCAGCAGACCCCGTTCAGCGCTGATTGCTGTTCCTACTAAAATGGCTGTTGGTGTGGCAAGTCCTAAAGCACAAGGACAAGCAACCACCATAACTGCGATCGCTAGTTTTAAGCTCAGAAGCAGTGACCCATGAGGAGAGTGGGCAGAAGTGAGGGCGTGAGTGTGGGAGGGAGTGAGGGAGTGGTGAAGGACTTCAGTTGATATGGCTAGATCGTGCCAGATATGGGTGCCGAAAAAATACCAAAAGACAAATGTTAGTAAAGCCGCTGCCAATACACCATAGGTAAAGTACCCAGCTACTACATCTGCTAATCTTTGTACGGGAGCTTTACGGGTTTGTGCAGCTTCGACTAAAGCAAGAATTTGCGTCAAAGTTGTATCTTCTCCAGTACGAGTTGCTCGAACCACGACCACTCCCGACTGATTCAGTGTCCCTGCTGTCACAATATCTCCTGATTGCTTGAGCACTGGCATTGATTCCCCAGTCAACATAGATTCATCTACGGTAGTTTGTCCATTGACTACCTCACCATCAACGGGGATTTTATCTCCAGGCAGAACCTGTAACCATTCGCCTACACGAACCTGCTCAGCGGGAATTTCTATAACTTGTGAGTCAACAAGAGGCGTAGAAAGTTGCTCCCCTGTTGCACTCGCTTCGTTGAGGACAATCAATCGTGCTACTTGTGGTTGAAGAGCAAGCAATTGCTTAAATGCTTTTGTTGCTCGATTTCTAGCTTGTTGTTCTAATGTCCTCCCCAACAGAATGAAGCCCAACATCATCACGGGCTCATCGAAAAAGCACTCCCAACCTAGTTGAGGAAACAGCAGGGCCACTAAACTGGCAGTGTAGGCTGTAAGCGTTCCCAATCCAACTAAAGTATTCATATTAGGTGAATTGTTCCATGCACTGCGCCAGCCATCCACTAAGATCGGACGACCTGGGATCAATAGCGCCACAGTTGCCAATCCAAAGTGAAACCAAATGTTCTGCAAAGCTTGCAATGCTGGGTTGCCAATACTAGCAAAATGACCAATTCCCGACAATAGCAGTAGCATCGCGGCAACTACCAATTGCCTTTGTGCAGATTGCATGTCTCGACGCTGTTTTTCTGCAGGATCTTGTATTGTTTGTGTTTTGTCTAAGCTTTTTAGGGCAGATTTCCTCGGTTGAGTTGGGAATCCAGCTATTGTCAATTTTTCTGCTAAAGTATCTGGATCTACTGTACCAACTTCCGATTCTATGACTGCTACTTCTGTCGCCAAATTAACACAAACGTTCTTCACCCCTGAATGTTGAGTGAGGTTTCGTTCTACAGCCTTCACACAGCCAGCACACTTCATACCCCCCACATCCAAGATGATTTTCTCTGTGAGCGGTGGTGGGTCTTGTTCTGTAATAAGGTTATTTTTTGGGACAATTTGCATGGAGAATAGTTGAATTTGCTACGAAACGGCAACGCCTTGATCAAACGTCTCTAATCTGAGGTTAGGCGAAATCCGCAACTCTGACAGCAAAAAATATTAACTTTTCTCTAATTATCCAGTTCGGCAGAGTCTCCATGACGACTCCAATGTAAATAAGTTATATAAATTGCCACCACCAGTTGTATTGGTATGAGGGCAACCTCACTTTTCAAAAACTCGTTCACTTCCAAGTGAGATATACCGCTAAAATATCCGCAACCAAGCAAGGTTAGGATGACAAATCTTAGAGTTCTATGTTTAAGGGTTAGCATATTCTTGCTAATAAAATGTTTCTCGGATAACAACAATGTTGTTTAGGATATGCAATATTATTTCGTTGGGATAGTCACTATCAAAGGAGATTCAGGCTAGCTATTGAACACACTCTTCGCAAAGCTCTCATACACCTGCTAATGCATTGCGTTCACTATGTCGTAGATGCCTAAGTGACGACGAGGAAGTCTCTGACTATCTTGATGCTGTCAAGGGGTAAAATATCTAGAACCAGCCTTGTTTATTGGCAAAGTAGGTATCAACAAATTCGTTGTGGGATTTGTTCAAGTAGATCATTCCTTCAATTAAACCCACAAGCTGCATAATTAGCAGTGTAAAGCCATAGGTGAAATAACCACCGACTAAAGAAATGATCAGCATAATTAATCCTTCTGCTGGATATCCAAGAACAAATTTATGAATGCCCAAACTCCCAAAAATGATGCCACAGTACCCAGCAAGAAGTTGTTTAGTAGCGTGGCTAGGGTTAAGATTTGCCATAAGATGAGAACTCCTTTATCTAAGAATGTATAAAATCAAACTTTGTGCTTTTATAAACAATCATAAATTGACTATCAGTGCTTCTGTTTCAGTAGAAGCACTGAGAAAAGCAGCAAAAAATAGCGCTCTATTTCTCTATTAGGACGCTAGAATCATAGAAGTATGTCATTCCCTAGATATCGGGTAATATAATGCTTCTCATTGACTCTATTTATATTTGAGAATAGACGAGTGACCCATATGACTTTCAAGAGCCAATGGGTATATTTGTGAATAGCTTCCGCTGCACTCACAAGGTGGATACTGACTCAGATGCTGGTTTAGGATAGCCTACACAAGCAACCATGAAGACAGCGAACACAGAATGTGCCACAAAGATAAGGGCGGAATGAAAACAATTAATATGCGCTAATAAGTAGAATCAGTCAAAATAGACTAATCTGCTGCTATTTAGTTAACATAATGGCTTGAGTAATTATGTACTCATAATATCATTTGTCTTCAACCTAGCATTGATTGACAAATAATACCAGTGCTGGTATGTAAATTTTTGTAAAAGTAGAATGCATTCAAGATTCTAATTGTTTCTACAAAAACAATAGGTATTTATTATTACATGAATGCACGTAGAATTAATTGCCACTTCCCAAAATAAACAGGCTGAGTAGGGTGCCACTGTTCCAAAGGCTGTGGAGAAGCATGGGAGCGAGGAGATTACGCGATCGCGTATAAACAACACCTAAAACGATCCCCAAAGCAGTCAATGGGAAAATTTCCGACAAGCTAAGGTGAGCAACAGCAAACAATAAACTACTTACTAGAATTGCGCCCCACACAGATAAGTAACGAGTTAGAGAAGGCAACAGAAAGCCACGAAACAAAAACTCTTCGAATAATGGGGCAGCGATCGCCGCCGTAAAGTAAAAGATTCCCAGCGCCACAAAATCTTGTGCTTCTAGTGCCAGTTGCAAAAGAGGATTACTTCCACCCTGTCCCTGCCAGAGTTGTTGATTAATCAATGAGATGACAACTACGATAGGCAATGCCACACAATATCCACCCAGACCCCATAAAAACCAACGATCTCTTACTCTGAAGCGAAACCAGTTTTCTGGTAGTGGAAAAAAGCTTTTGATAGATAAAAACAGCACCAATATTGCACCAGTTGCTACTAGCAAGTAACTCACCAGAACAGTAAATGCTTGCATTCTCACACTACCAGATGGACGCGAGATGGAAAGAAGAGGCAACAATAGGGGTACTAAGATTTGCCCCACAAAGAAAAAGCCCACAACAAAGACTTGTAAAATTGTTTCACCATCCCAAGGTGTTAACCACTTTACATCACTATTTTGAGCCAAAATAGCTGCTTTTCCCTTAACTAAGCGCTGACCCACTAAAAACAGCAGCAATCCTACACCAGCAAAAGTCCCCATAACAGGAACGACACCAATAAAGGCTAATTTCACAACAGCCCCCTGTGCAACATTTTGTTGCTCTGTTTTTAGGGTTGTAAGTGCTTCTTGGCGTTGCTGAAGTTGATAGAGCTGACTTAGAGCAGTAAAGCGAAACCAGCCTTCTAAGTTATCTTGAATTAACTGCTCAGCATCAGGCAAAAGACGGGGGGGAACACTCCACAGACCTGTTAATACATCACTTAACTTGACGTATTGAGGATTTACTTCGGAGTTTGCCTGCAATTTGCTCCACGTTTGTTTTGCTGCATCTGTTTGTCCTTGCCTCGCTTGTAAGATTCCCAAGTCTAAATCTAACTGAGCAGTAAATTTCTGCAGTTGGTCTACTGACTGCTGCAGCTGTTGCTTTTGTCCTAGACGAGAGGTATTAGTAACAGGAGAAGTTTCTGGTTTGGGTTTAGGAGCAGTTATCACTGCAGAGCGCAGTTTTGCTAATTGTTTGTTAGCTTTCTCCAAGTTAGCTTGAGCCGATGTACGAGATTGCTGATACTGCTCAGTAGCATTTTCAAGAGGTTTATCGCCCAGTATAGCTTCACGCAATGCTTGGAAATTTTCATCCTTATTCTCTGGCGGCTCCCAAGAAGCAGCTTCCAGCACAATATTTGTTTGGTAAAGTTCCAAGCGACCTTGAAACTGCGGTTCTTGCCAACTGCCTAATAAAGCCAATCCGGAAACAGTGATCGCAACCAGCGTCAGCACAATCAAAACCAACCGCTTGAGTGACATCTATACCTTACTTTCCTTTTTTTACCAGTTTAGAGCGTTATAGCACCTTTGCCCTCTGGGAATTATCTCAAGAAACCGTTAGCAACGGGCGAATTTCCAAAGAAAGGCTATAGATAATTTACCTAGAGGAGCAGGGGAGGACATGGGGGACATGGGGGATAAGGGGGACAAGGGGGACAAGGGGGACATGGAGGATAAGGGGGACAAGGAGGACATGTGAAGGGGGATAGAGGGAAATACTATGCCCTACACCCTACACCCTACACCCTATGCCCTTATTCCTAACTCTCTGCGCTCACCCCAATTTATCAAAGACCTTAAACATAGGCAGATACATGGCCATTAAAATTGTGCCAACCATCCCGCCTAAAACCACAATCATCATTGGTTCTAAAACGCTGGTGAGTGCTTTTACTGTCTGTTCAACTTCATCTTCATAGAAATCGGCAACTTTCATCAACATTCCATCTAGTTCACCAGTTTCTTCACCGATACTAATCATTTGAATGGCCATAGGAGGGAAAACACTTTCTTTTTGTAGAGCAATGCTAATCATCCCTCCTTGTTGAATTTCTGTACGTGCTGCATCTATGGCGTTAGCAACAACCTGATTTCCAGAAGTGTCTCGTACAATTTCTAAACATGTGAGGATTGGTACACCAGAACGAGTCAAAGCGCCAAAGGTGCGGCTAAAACGGGCAACTGATGATTTTTGAATCAAGTCCCCAAACAGTGGCATTTTTAAAGAAAGACGGTCGATAGTTTCACGGCCAACACGAGTTTTATAGTAACGTTGATAGGCAATTCTTCCTGCTATAAAAATAGCAATAACAACTCCAGCCCGCCAACTTCTCAAAATTTCGCTACACATCATGAGAAATTGGGTAAGTGGTGGCAATTCTGTACCCAACTCTTGGAAAATCTTCGCAAAAATTGGGATGAGAAAAACAGTCATCCCAATAAAAATAGCGGTTGCTAAAAAACCAACCACAAGGGGATAAGCCAGCGCTGATTTAATTTGGTTTTGTAATCGGGCAACATCCTCTAACAATTTTGCTAAGCGGTTGAGCACTTCATCGAGAACACCTCCAACCTCACCAGCTTGAACCATACTGACGTATAACCCATCAAAACAATCAGGATGCTTCCGCATAGCATCAGAGAGGTTGACCCCACTTTGAACATCAGCACTAATGTCTATTAATGCTTTTTTCAGTTTTGGGTTGGAACACTGCTCCGATAACACCCCTAAATTTCTGACGATCGCCACTCCTGCATTCACTAAAGCTGCAAATTGACGGGAAAATACAGCTTTATCTTTAACAGAAACCTTAACAAAGGAGTTTTGGATCTTTTTGATATCTAGACTGCCAAAGCCTTGATATTGTTTAAGATCCTGAACAACAAAACCTTTCTCTCTCAAAGATGTACGCGCTTGTGGCAAGGATTCTGCATCAATTTTTTCTTGTCTTGATCTTCCTTGTGAATCCCGAACACGGGCAATGTAGGTAGGCATAAGGGAGTGGGGAGTGGGGTGTAGGGTGTGGGGAGTGGGGAATAGAGAATAAAAATCATAATTCCTAACTCCTAACTCCTTACAGCGGTTTTAGCGTTAGCAACTGGTGGTGGGGGTACACTATTACCAATGAGACGCTGGACTTCATCTGGCTTGGAAGTTTTAGACATTGCTGCTTCAAAGGAAATGATTCCTGCTTTGTACAAATCTGCTAAAACCTTTTCGAGAGTTTGCATTCCCAATTTGCCGCCAGTCTGGATAGCTGAGTAAATTTGAGAAGTTTTACCTTCACGAATCAAGTTAGAAATGGCAGGAGTCACAATCATAATTTCTTGTGCCATGACTCGACCAAACTCTCCTGGTTTAGGATTTTTCTTAGGAACTAAAGTTTGACTGAATACTGCTACTAAAGAGTTAGACAACTGCACCCGCACTTGGGTTTGTTTTTCATGTGGAAAAACATCGATGATTCTGTCAACGGTCTGTGCGGCGGAACTGGTGTGCAAAGTGCCAAATACTAAGTGTCCTGTTTCAGCTGCAGAA
Source organism: Nostocales cyanobacterium Centralia_MAG_434 (assembly GCA_021324415.1). Classification (GTDB taxonomy): domain Bacteria; phylum Cyanobacteriota; class Cyanobacteriia; order Cyanobacteriales; family Nostocaceae; genus JAJPJF01. Next base: position 11,240 of record JAJPJF010000258.1, on the reverse strand, counting down.
ATTGCCAAAGAAATTGTTTCCAAATCCCGCATTTCTCCTACTAGGATAATGTCTGGATCTTCCCGTAAAGCTGCTTTTAAAGCATTAGCAAAGCTCTTAGTATCTTCACCTAATTGGCGCTGATGAACTAAACTTTTGATGGATTCGTAAACAAATTCAATCGGATCTTCAACAGTTAAAATATGTTCTGCTTTAGTACGATTAATGAGGTCAATGATAGCTGCTAAAGTCGTTGTTTTTCCAGAACCTGTTGGACCTGTCACCAGAATCAATCCTCTGGGTTTGTTTGCCATTTCTCGCACGACATCTGGTAGACCTAATTTTTCAAAGTTAGGAATCTTAGAACTTAATGCTCGCAAGCAAGCGGCATAGGAACCACGATCTTTATAAACATTGACCCGAAAACGAGCCAATCCCTTGACACCGTATGAACAATCTAACTCCCAGTTCTGCTCTAAGGTTTTACGCTGGGAGTTGTTTAGCATACTAAAAATCAACCTCTGGCATTGATCTGCAGTTAATTCTTCCTCACCAATTGGGGTAAGTTTACCGCTGATACGAAAGTATGGAGGTAAGCCGGCAGATAAGTGCATATCTGAACCACCCATTTCAATCATTTTTTCCATGAGGTCTTCAATCATCATTTCCATATTTTTTCTTCGTCTTTCATAAGAGATGACTAATACGAATTCAAAATTCAAATTTGATAGGAAACGGCTGCCAATGACTAATCTTGAAATCTAGGTGTTGTGCAGTAGGGACAATCAAGCCATTCTGGTTTTAATAAGGCATGACAAGTCTCGCAAGTCAGGCTGCTTTTACGTTTGGCTTTTAACTCTGCTTCTAAACCTGTATCGGTAAAAGTCACCCGTTCTACTTCTTCTAGGGTGGTAGCACCTTGAAGTACCAAGTCTAGACTGTAAGCCAGTAAGGTTTTCATTCCCTCTTCTACGGCGACTTCCTTGATACGTTCTGTTGGTGCTTCTTCGGTAATCAAGGTTTGTAGGCGTTCGGTGATTCGCATGACTTCATACACACCACAGCGTCCCTTATAGCCAACACCATTACACTGGGAGCAAAGCTGGTTATTTGCTTTGGCTTGTTGAATTTCCTCTGGGGTGAGAGAGTTTGCTTTGTACAAGGTAAGGTCTACTTCTTGGACGGCTGACAGACCATAACGAGCTAACTCTGCTTGGGTGGGAGTGTAAGGAATGCGACAGGCGGAACAAACACGCCGAACCAAACGTTGTGCCAAAACACCAATGAGAGAACTAGAAATCATAAAGGACTCCACACCCATTTCTCCCAAACGGGCGATCGCGCCTGGGGCATCATTAGTGTGTAAGGTCGTTAAAACTAAGTGACCAGTCAATGCTGCCTCAATGGCTGTTTTTGCCGTTTCCTTGTCACGGGTTTCACCAACCAGAATCACATCTGGATCTTGCCGCAGGAAAGCCCGTAAAGCAGTAGCAAAATCCAGCCCTTTTTCCCGAATCACCTGTACTTGGGTAATCCCTGGTAGACTGTATTCAATTGGATCTTCTACAGTACTGATATTGATTCCTGGAGAGTTACGTTCTGCTAAAGCAGAATACAACGATGTTGTTTTACCAGAACCGGTTGGTCCAGTCACCAGAATTAGACCAAAGGGACGGGCAACCATATTTTGAACAATTTGCAAAGTCTCTGGATCGGTGATTAACTTATCCAGTCCCAGCTGTGTTGCGGAATTATCCAAAATCCGCAGTACTACCTTTTCTCCGTAGCGACTAGGCAAGGTATTGACACGGAAGTCAACTTTGCGTCCCTCGAATAACCTTCTGATACGTCCATCTTGGGGCAAACGCCGTTCAGCAATATCTAGGTTAGAGATGATTTTAAAGCGAGCTGTAACGGCAGGGATTATTTTCTTTGGCAAGGGGTCAAAAGCCTGACGCAATACCCCGTCTTTACGAAAGCGAATGCGTAAGTTTTCTTCTTGAGGTTCAATGTGAATATCAGAAACCTTTTCATGCAATGCTTTTGCGAGGATTCTATTAACCAGATTAATCACTGGTGCATCCTCAGCACCCTTCATTGCCGAACCTAAATCTGCCTCTGTATCTTCAGAGGAATCATCTACGTTGAGATTTAGACTTTCGAGGTTTTCTAAATCCTGATTAATGTCTGTGAATTTTTCTTGTTCTAAGTGTTTTTGTCGAATAGACAGATCATCCAAGTATTTATTTATGATCTGCTGGTAGTCCTCCTGAGTAATTACCATGCGCTGCAATGCCAAACCCTGGGGGCGCAAGATACGGTTTAGGTCATCGCAAGCTTCTAAATGATCTGGATCAACCATTGCCACCAAGACTGAAGGCGGATTTTGGTTTTCATTTTTTGCTACTGGGACTAGGCGATGACGACGACAGATATCTATTGGAATTAGAGTATCAACTAGTAGACCTACTGTTGTATTCCCAACCAGACTGACTTCTGGATCTATAGATTCAACACCGTAGAGTATTTTTAATTCAAATAGCTGCTGTTTTTTATACTGTCTCAGTAAATCAGGAGTGAGTTTTTGCCCAGAAACTGCTTCCAGCACTTCTGTCAGTGGTGTGCCAGATTTGCGACTTTCAATCAGCGCTTGCCTCATTTGTTCGCTGTTTACATAGCCAGACTGTACTAGCTTGTTACCAAAGGGCGAAAATTCCGTTCTTGTTGTGAGAGCCGTACTGCGCCTTTGTGATGACGAGTAAGTCATAGATGAACGATAAATAGCGGAAACCTCTAGTTAGAGTATTCCCATTCACTAAGACAGAATCACCATCTTGAACAATGAGAACCAAGCTTGCAGGAAGAATACAGAATACAGAACAGAGAACACGTTGAAAAATTTGTAGTCAACCTAGACAATGCCACGTATATTTCAAAAATCTGAATCCTGAGTCCTCTGATGCCTTGAGGGTAATGTAAAATTATGTTTACTTGAATTGGAGGAAATTTATTAAGTATATTTCAGCTATGTGATACATGTAATTCAAGAAAATTTGATAAAATAAACTAAGAGCATTGCTATCCAAGCTTGTTTCAATCTGTTGGGCAAATCCGCTCTTCGCAGTTACCCCACCCTACTCTACGGAAAGCCGCCCTAGAGGTAGATACGCTAATGCACCCGGCATTTGTCAAAATAGAGAGCGGTGCATTACTTCTAAAAAATGTCATCAGCCAAATATGCCTCAGTTGCGAGCCTTGAAAGGCAACAAACCGAGAAGTTACTAGGGCGGTGGCAGTAGAAGCCGCTTTTTGCTTCACATATTCAATGGTTCCAAGATGTGGCAAATAATAGGCGTATGAAGTATCTGGAAAGATCACACAATCATCAATGATGAACGAGAACCAACAAATTAACGATACAAGCAAAGCTACAGGTGAATCCACAGAGGTAAAGCAAGCAATGAAAAGCGACTCTTCAACCCAAATGAACTCTAACGAACTGCAGCCGGAGGTGGCAGAGCAAGTGGTAGATCAAGCAAACGTACCCGAAGAAACAACTACACCATCACAGGAAAATGGTGTAGGTACAACTGAAAAAACCACAGCTGACACTGCAGCTATAGCAGAATTGACTAAACAAATTGAGTCCCTCAAAGCACAGATAGAAGATCGCAACAGTCAATATATGCGAATTGCGGCAGATTTTGAAAATTATCGCAAACGCACTCAAAAAGAGAAAGAAGAATCAGATCAGCTGGTAAAGCGGAACACAATTATTGAATTACTACCAATAGTTGACAATTTTGAGCGGGCAAGAGCACAGATTAAACCCCAAACCGATGGGGAGATGGGTATACACAAAAGTTATCAAGGTGTTTATAAGCAGTTAGTAGATGGCCTAAAACGCTTAGGTGTATCCCCAATGCGACCAGAAGGTCAAGCTTTTGATCCCAATCTGCATGAAGCAGTAATGCGGGAACCTACGGATGAATATTCTGAAGGAACAGTGTTAGAAGAGTTAGTACGTGGATATTACCTGGGCGATCGCGTGCTGCGCCATGCCATGGTCAAGGTCGCTGCGGCAAAAGACGATACCCCTCCCTCAGAAGAAAATCAGTCGGGTTCAGCAAATAGTTGAAACGGTATCAACTGGTTGTCCAGCGTTATTAGTAGTTTAGTAGTGAGCCAGCGTGCCGAAAGGGGAGCCGAAGACAGTTGAAACTCACGCGGTTTCCCCGTAAGCATCTGGTGATTGCTGTGAAGTTGGTACGGGCAAACGGTCGTTTGTCCGTAAAGTGTTGAGTGAGCTATAAAAAACACCTCACACCTAACAACTAATAACTAAATAATCCGCGAAACATCACACCTAAAGTTTTCAGCCATGTTTGGCTGAAACTCCTAGGAAAAAGCAACCAGTAAAATGACTGTTATTTATGGGAAAAGTTATTGGCATCGACTTAGGTACCACCAATAGTTGCGTCGCGGTTCTAGAAGGTGGTAAACCAATTGTGATTGCTAGCTCAGAGGGTGGACGAACCACTCCGAGTATTGTGGGATTTGGCAAAAGTGGTGATCGCTTAGTAGGACAGTTGGCAAAGCGTCAATCTGTAACAAATGCGGAGAATACAATATACAGTATCAAGCGATTCATCGGTCGTCGCTGGGACCACACCGTAACAGAACGTGCTCGTGTACCATATAACTGTGTTAAAGGCCGAGACGATACTGTTGATGTCCAAATTCGCGGACGTAATTACACACCACAAGAAATCTCCGCCATGATCCTGCAAAAACTCAAACGGGACGCGGAAAATTTTTTAGGTGAATCGATTCAAAAAGCAGTCATTACAGTACCCGCTTATTTTACAGATGCTCAAAGACAAGCAACTAGAGATGCAGGTATTATTGCTGGGCTAGAAGTGTTACGAATCGTCAATGAACCAACTGCTGCAGCTTTAGCTTTTGGATTGGATAAACAAGACCAGGAGCAGTTGATTTTAGTCTTTGATTTAGGTGGTGGTACCTTTGATGTCTCCATCCTACAACTTGGGGATGGAGTGTTTGAAGTTAAGGCAACTGCTGGTAACAACCAATTAGGTGGAGATGACTTTGATCACTGTATTGTCCGGTGGATGATAGAACGCTTTCTACTAGAAGAAAATATCGACCTTTCTGTAGATAAAATGGCTTTGCAACGACTGCAGGAAGCAGCGGAAAAAGCAAAAATTGAACTCTCCAGCATGGCAAGTACTTCGATCAACTTGCCATTTATCACTGCGAATGAGATTGGTCCCAAGCATTTAGAAATGGAACTCAGTCGCGCCAAATTTGAAGAATTAACTGGTCATTTAATTGAAGCGACTATTGAACCGATGATCCAAGCATTGAAAGATGCTGAACTCAAGCCGCAAGATATTAATCGGATTCTTCTTGTGGGTGGTTCCACTCGTATTCCTGCAGTCCAAAATGCCCTCATCACATTTTTCCAGGGGAAAGCTCCTGATCGCTCTGTCAATCCTGACGAAGCAGTTGCACTCGGAGCGGCTATCCAAGCAGGAGTGCTAGGCGGCGAAGTTGATAATCTCTTGCTGTTGGATGTAATACCCTTATCATTGGGAATTGAAACTCTAGGAGAAGTATTTACCAAAATCATCGAACGCAACACCACAATTCCCACCAGCAAGTCCCAAGTTTTTTCCACTGCAATTGATGGGCAAACCTCGGTAGAGATTCACATTCTTCAAGGTGAACGGGCAATGGCACAGGATAACAAGAGTCTAGGAAAATTTCTGTTAACAGGAATTCCCCCAGTTCCTCGTGGTGTGCCACAGATTGAAGTGATTTTTGAAATTGATGTCAACGGTATCCTGAAAGTTTCTGCACACGATAAAGGTACAGGTCGAGAGCAGAGTATTGTCGTGACTAGTACAGGCGGTTTAAGTGGTCATGAAATAGAACGGATGCAGCAAGAGTCTGAAAAGTATGCTGAGGAAGATGCAAGACGCAGAAAGTTAGTTGAGTTCAAAAATCAAGCGAATAGTTTGTTGTGTACTTATGAATCCACTTTAAAAGATCATGACAATCTGCTAAGCGAGCAGATGAGGACGTTATTCAGTGAAAAAGTCGCTCAGATCAAAGCAGCAATGACTAACGACCGAATCTCTGTAGCAGAATTCAAGCAATACTTGGATGACTTTCAACAAAATCTATTTGCTATTGGTGCTGATGTATACAACAAACTTAACAACCACCCCGATGATGAACTGACGCGCGTCCCAGAAAGTGCCTTGGACTTAACAGTAAGTGATTCAAACCATGGCAAACCGACACCACAATTTCACTTTAATTTTGAAGATGAAAGTACCTTACTAGCAGATTACGAAGCGATAGAGTAGAACGAGTTTCCAGCGAAAAAGTTCAATCGGTACACGCAACAGCTTAAAGTTTTGCTACATTGTAGAAGCAACTTGCCGTAGGCTACACGGTTTTCAAATACAGATGTATTCAAACATTTCTAGGGGGGTTTTCCGCACTATATGGTGCGGCTAGCCCCTCTAGAAAATGAGCGGAGTTTTCCGGTGTTACGTAGCACAATTGTAAGAGAGACAGCCACAAGCATGCCTGTTCTGTTGCTTGTGGTTTGTTGGTGATTATTGTAAAAGGTAAAAGGTAAAATAAATTTTTAATAAAACTTAACTGTTGCCTTCTGCCTTCTGCATAGCTAATACCTGCTTTCTACCTTTTAACTTTCACCTTTGCTATATGGCCCGCGACTATTATGAAATTCTAGGTGTCTCTCGTGACGCCGACAAAGAAGAGATCAAACGCGCTTATCGCCGCTTAGCCCGGAAGTATCACCCAGATGTGAACAAAGAACCGGGAGCTGAAGAGCGCTTCAAGGAAATCAACCGCGCTTACGAAGTCCTTTCTGAACCGGAGATACGAGAACGTTACAACCGCTTTGGTGAAGCTGGTGTGTCAGGTGCAGCCGGCGTAGGCTTCCAAGATATGAGCGATATGGGCGGTTTTGCCGATATCTTTGAGAGTATCTTCAGTGGCTTTGCTGGTGGCATGGGTGGTCAAGCGCAAAGACGGCGCAATGGTCCCGTACGCGGCGATGACCTGCGGCTAGACCTGAAGTTGGATTTCCGGGAAGCAGTATTTGGTGGGGAAAAAGAAATTCGCATTTCTCATTTAGAAACTTGTGAAGTTTGTAGTGGGTCAGGTGCTAAACCAGGAACTCGTCCTCGCACATGTTCAACTTGCAGCGGAACGGGTCAAGTTCGTCGCGTCACCAGAACACCTTTTGGCAGTTTTACCCAAGTTTCAACTTGTCCAACCTGTAATGGGTCGGGGATGGTGATTGAAGATAAATGCGATGCTTGCGACGGCAAGGGTGCAAAACAAGTCACGAAAAAATTAAAAATTTCCATTCCAGCTGGGGTAGACAACGGTACACGCCTACGGATTTCCCAAGAAGGAGATGCAGGTCAGCGTAGTGGTCCAGCCGGGGATTTGTACGTTTACTTATTTGTCAATGAGGATGAAGAATTTCAAAGGGACGGCATTAACGTCCTTTCAGAAATCAAAATCAGCTACCTTCAAGCGATTTTAGGGTGCCGTTTGGAAGTGAATACTGTAGATGGACCAGTGGAGTTACTCATTCCACCGGGAACTCAGCCTAACACAGTCATGAAGTTGGAAAATCGTGGTGTCCCCCGCTTAGGAAATCCTGTCAGTCGGGGTGATCATATGATTACAGTTTTAATTGACATTCCTACTAAAGTGACGCCAGAGGAACGAGAACTCCTGGAGAAGTTAGCTAAAATTAAAGGAGACCGCACTGGTAAAGGTGGTCTAGAAGGTTTTTTGGGAAATTTGTTCCACCAACGATGACACCATCCTCCCTGTTAACTCCTGATGCTCAACTTGATCTACGTGGCACTCCTTGCCCGATTAATTTTGTGCGGACAAAACTGCGTCTAGAACAAATGAATCCAGGAGATTTGCTAGAAGTCTGGCTAGATCCAGGTGAGCCGATTGAGCAAGTTCCTGACAGCTTAACAATGTCAGGCTTCAAAGTGGAACAAATTACAGATTGTGCTGACTATTTTTCCCTGTTAGTTCGCCGTCCTGTTGTTTCTGAATGAAAGGTGAAGCAAAGGCAGTCACAGGAGATTTAATAGGTACGGTTTTAGCCGTACAAGCAAATTTTTATCGAGTTCAGCTAGATGTTGAAGAGACGTTGCCGACAACGTCTCTTCTTTGTACGCGCAGAACACGCTTAAAAAAAATTGGACAACACGTGATTGTGGGCGATCGCGTGGTCGTAGAAGAACCAGATTGGGCTGGTGGTCGAGGAGCGATCGCTGATGTTCAACCTCGTCAAAGTCAGCTAGACCGACCAGCGATCGCCAATGTCAATCAAATCCTGTTGGTATTTGCCGTTGCTGATCCACCTTTAGAACCATACCAGCTAAGTCACTTTCTAGTTAAGGCTGAGTCCACAGGCTTAGATGTCGTTTTATGCTTAAATAAAAGCGATTTAATCACCACACAACAGCAAGAAGAAATTAAGACTCGCCTCACAAGTTGGGGTTACCAACCAATATTTATGAGTGTGAGTCATGGCATAAATATTGACCAAGTTGCAAGTATTCTTACAGGCAAGATCACAGTCGTTGCTGGACCTTCGGGAGTTGGCAAATCCAGTTTAATCAATGCACTCATTCCTAGAGCCAATTTAAGAGTGGGCGAGGTTTCTGGCAAACTAGCAAAGGGTCGTCATACCACTCGTCATGTGGAGTTATTTGAATTGCCTAGTGGTGGTTTACTAGCAGACACTCCTGGTTTTAATCAGCCTGACTTGGATTGCACTCCTGAAGAATTAGTACATTATTTCCCAGAAGCAAGAGAACGCTTAGCAGTGGCTAGTTGCCGTTTTAGTAACTGTTTACATCGCGATGAGCCTGAGTGTGTGGTACGAGGAGACTGGGAACGCTACCAACACTACTTGGATTTTCTGGAAGAGGCGATCGCACGTCAAACGAAACTCAACCAACAAGCCGATCCTGAATCTACTTTGAAGGTCAAAACCAAAGGGAAAGGTCAAAGCCAGTACGAACCGAAGCTAGAAACTAAAAAATATCGTCGTAGTTCCCGGAGAACACAGTTGCAAGAATTACAAGATTTATACCGAGATGAAGAATCTTAAGGCAAAGCATTAGACTTAGCTAAAGACTCTTACGATCCCCAGATAGTCTTAAAATATTCTTAAATTCTACCAAACCTTTGGACCGTCAATCTACACGCACCACCCCGGAACTATATATGGCTAACGGTTACGTCGCGCTTGTTCTTCATGCCCATCTGCCCTTTGTTCGTCACCCAGAAAGTGACTATGTCTTAGAAGAAGAATGGCTCTATGAAGCCATTACCGAAACATACATTCCCTTGCTGAGAGTATTTGAAGGCTTGAAGCAAGACGGCGTCGATTTTAAAATCACAATGAGCCTGACACCACCCCTTGTGTCAATGCTCCGTGACCCCTTACTACAAGAACGCTATGACGACCACTTAGCTAAACTGGAAGAACTTGTAGAACTAGAAGTTGAGCATAATGCACACAACGGTCATATCCGCTATTTAGCTGAGCATTATGCCAGTGAGTTCAACGCGACACGAGAATTGTGGGAACGGTACAAAGGTGACTTGGTCACTGCTTTTCGGCAGTTTCAAGACACTAATAACCTGGAAATCATTACATGTGGTGCGACCCACGGCTACTTACCTCTGATGAAAATGTATCCGCAAGCTGTATGGGCACAAATTAAAGTGGCTTGCGAACATTACGAGGAAACTTTTGGCCGTCCACCCAAAGGTATTTGGTTACCTGAATGTGCTTATTATGAAGGTTTAGAAAGGATGTTAGCGGATGCAAGTTTACGCTACTTCCTCACTGATGGACATGGTATCCTTTATGCTCGTCCTCGTCCTCGCTTTGGTACCTATGCCCCAATATTCACAGAAACTGGTGTTGCTGCCTTTGGACGAGATCATGAATCTTCTCAGCAAGTGTGGTCTTCTGAAGTAGGCTATCCTGGTGCACCGGAATACCGCGAGTTTTACAAAGACTTGGGCTGGGAAGCAGAATATGAGTATATCAAGCCCTACATCATGCCAAATGGTCAGCGAAAAAATACGGGGATTAAGTATCATAAAATTACTGGCCGTGGTTTAGGATTAGGAGATAAGGCACTCTACGATCCCTACTGGGCAAGGGAAAAAGCCGCTGAACATGCTGCAAACTTTATGTATAATAGAGAACAGCAAGTCCGTCATCTGTTTGGAATAATGCAGCGTCCACCAATCATTGTTTCCCCTTACGATGCAGAGTTGTTTGGGCACTGGTGGTATGAAGGACCTTGGTTCATCGATTACTTATTCCGCAAGTCCTGGTATGACCAAAATACCTATGCAATGACACATTTAGCAGATTATTTGCAGGCACATCCAAATCAGCAAGTCTGCCGACCTTCTCAATCGAGTTGGGGATATAAAGGATTTCATGAGTACTGGTTGAATGAAACAAATACGTGGATTTACCCACATTTGCATAAAGCAGCAGAGCGGATGATTGAAATATCGCACAGAGAACCCGCAGATGACTTGGAGTGGAGAGCACTCAATCTAGCAGCGCGACAACTACTATTAGCACAATCTTCTGACTGGGCATTCATTATGCGGACAGGAACAATGGTACCCTATGCAGTCAGACGCACGCGCTCTCACCTTATGCGCTTTAACAAGCTCTACGAAGATATCAAAATCGGCAAAATAGACAGTGGTTGGTTAGAAAAAGTCGAGATGATGGACAATATTTTCCCTAACATCAATTATCGTGTTTACCGTCCGTTGTCGTAGTTTGACGCCCATACGCTAGGAAGGAGGACTATCCCATCTCAAGGGTGGGATTGTCAAAGCCACCAACCCATGCCAACCGACTTGCAGGTTCTAGTACCACGCGGGACGCCACTGTGACAATAGCTGCTTGTCTTCCATATTTGACATTCTCCCCACGGCTAGAAGCCGGGGGATTCCAAGACTCACGAGTTGGGTTTTCTCTTTCCACGACTCGACTTACGTGGAGGAGTGGCCTCACCCACGCAGAGGTCGATGTCTCCGGAGACGTTTAACGTTCCCGTGTGCCCCACGGTACGGAGTCCAATCTCAAGAATATTCCTTGCAGCATTGTGGTCACG
>JAJPJF010000008.1 GCA_021324415.1 Nostocales cyanobacterium Centralia_MAG_434 | reverse complement strand
TATGCGGCAACGATCAAACAAGTCGGCACACATTTGCTCGAACTGTACCCGCGTTAAGGTCATATCTAGATGTTTCGGTCCTTCCGGGGTTGCGGTAATAAAAGGTAAGTTAATGTTCGTCTGTGTTGCGCTTGACAGTTCAATTTTGGCTTTTTCTGCTGCTTCGGTGAGGCGTTGCAGGGCTTGTTTGTCTTTACGGAGGTCGATGCCTTCGTTACGCTGGAATTCGGTTGCTAGCCAGTCTACGATTCTCTTATCAAAGTCATCACCGCCCAAGTGGGTGTCGCCACTAGTAGCTTTCACCTCAAACACACCATCACCCACTTCTAGGATAGACACATCCAACGTCCCACCGCCTAAGTCAAATACCAAGATAGTTTCGTTAGTTTTCTTGTCAAGTCCGTACGCGAGGGCCGCCGCCGTTGGCTCGTTGATAATTCGCACAACTTCAATCCCGGCAATTCTACCAGCATCTTTGGTAGCCTGCCGTTGAGAGTCATTGAAATAGGCAGGGGTGGTAATTACCGCTTGCCTCACTGGTTCCCCCAGATATGTGCTGGCATCATCTATCAGCTTGCGGACTACCTCAGCCGAGATTTCTTCGGGTGAAAAATCCTTGTTCAGCGCCGGACAGTATAGCTTGACGTTGCCATTACTGTCACGTACCACCTTGTAAGTAACTTGTTTTGCCTCTTGGGCGACTTCATCATACTTGCGCCCGATGAACCGCTTAACTGAATAAAAGGTGTTTTCTGGGTTTATTACAGCCTGGCGCTTGGCAATTTGCCCGACAAGTTTTTCGCCCTTCTTGGTGTAGGCAACCACAGACGGAGTTGTGCGAGCGCCTTCTGTGTTCGGAATAACGACGGGTTGTCCGCCCTCCATTACAGCTATACAGGAATTTGTAGTTCCTAAATCAATACCAACGATTTTTGCCATCGTTAGTAACCTCCTTCAAAGATTGGGATAAAAAATTGAGACTCTGGACTCAGGACAAGTTGAACAAATGCCAATCGCCAAACTAGTGATGAGTGAGGAGGAGCAGGAGCTAGTAAGTCAAAGCTTTCATTCAAGAATCCTTTGCTAATCCAGTGCGATCGCTTCTCGTCGTATACCTTTACCTCTTTGAGATGCTTGATAAAGCGTGGCAAGTTATCAAAGTTACGCCAAAAGCGATAAAGTTCCTCTACTGGTTTGTTAATGGTTAAAGTCTTTTCAACTTTGACCCGTTGGTTCATGACCGTACTCATGACCATTGCCTCTTGTGCTTGCTATATGTCTTTTAATTATCAAACTTAGGACAGATTGATTTTCCTAACTTTTCTATTGCTTAAAGTTATAGTTAAAAAAGAATTACTTATATTCTTTCAATAGTCTTAGGTTTCCAATAAATTGATGCTTCAAAAGTAGTAATTAGCAGTTACCATATTTGTATACAAAAATACTAGTCCAATGCCGCTAAACCCAGGCATAGCGACATCCAGCAATAGCAGATCGGGAGTGGTGGCTTCCAAGTATTGCCAAAACTGGCTTGAATCTGCCAAGGTTGTGACCTGAAAGCCCCACGGTTGCAGTTGGGCTTCTAACATGGACAACAATGCCGGATCGTCATCCAAAATCAGCAGTCTGGTTATGATGGCATCGGGCGTGAGGTACTGAAGGCGTTGGCGGGCGAGGGTAAAGTCAGTGACGGTTTCCAGGTGAATACTCCAGTTTGAGGCATCTGCTGAATTGCCGCCTCTGCCTCCGCCTCTGCATCATATCGATTTGCATTCAGCAGGTAGGATGAGGAATAGGTAACAAGTATTATAGTAAATTTTACAAACCAAACTCTGGCTTCAATTGTGTAACCCAAGCTTTGATTCTTTCCTCTGTTAAATCGGATTGATTATCTTCATCAAGGGCAAGACCTACAAATTTACCATCACGAACAGCTTTAGACTCGCTGAATTCATAACCTTCTGTAGGCCAATAGCCAACTGTTTCACCACCATTTTCTGAAATTTTTTCCTCTAGAATACCGAGTGCATCTTGAAATGTATCTGGATAACCAACCTGGTCTCCAGGACCAAAATAAGCAACTTTTTTGCCGGTGAAGTCAATGTTATCTAACTCATCATATAAATCTTCCCAATCACTTTGCAATTCTCCAACATTCCAAGTAGGACAACCAACAATGATATAATCGTAGTTATTAAAATCACTTGGTTCAGCTTGTGAAACATCATTTAACGTTACAACACTATCACCACCAAACTCCTTCTGAATTATTTCTGATTCAGTTTGGGTATTGCCTGTTTGAGTACCAAAAAATAAACCAATTTTAGACATTTGTACTCCTTTTATAAATTTTCAAAATTATTTAAATCTACATAGTTATTAATAATTAGTTGGTAGCTATCTTAAAATAAAATTTTCAGTGTAATAATTGTAAAAAGTATTGGTAAAGTAAATATAACTTTTTTATTTTGCGTTATTTCAAAAATATTGAATTGTCTTATGTTTGAAGTGTCTTGTGCTGTAATATATTCTTAATATATTTTTCATTTATAAATAGGATCTCAAGTTAATGTAACAATTTTTATATTTATATAAATAAAAAAATACAAGATTATAATTAATTATTAATCTCAATAACACAAAATAAGTATTAATCTGTAATGCAACTAAGCTTAAATAAATTAACATAAAGCTTCATCTATCCAATGGATTAAAAATAATTTATGCCTAATGACGTAAATTCATATTGATTTCATTTGGTTATACTCATCTGATTTAGGGTTTTAATTAAACCTCAACAGAAATTCTTGCACGCCCGGTTTTTGCCACACAACTGTTTTGCAACTTCCATGATTTCCTTAGAAAGTCCTTAGATTTTTTGGTTAAGGTAATAAGCACTGAGCAGTACCAATCAATATTTTTAACAAAAAAGGTAGAAGACATACTGCGGGGTACAGAAGAAAGATGACAAAAACTTTAGTTGTGGGTTTAAAGCCCACTCACTAATGTACCTACTGCCTCCTGCCTTCTCAACAGGAGAATAGCTTATGGCAGCCGTATCGCTGAGTATTTCGACAGTAAAACCATTGGGCGATCGCATCTTTATTAAGGTCGCGCAAGCGGAAGAAAAAACTGCTGGGGGAATTTTATTGCCCGACACCGCCAAAGAAAAGCCACAGATTGGAGAAGTAGTGCAAGTCGGCCCAGGGAAGCGTAATGAGGATGGATCTCGTCAGCCAATGGAAGTGAAAATTGGTGAGCGAGTTCTCTATTCCAGATATGCTGGAACCGACATTAAACTCGGTAGCGAAGAATACGTGTTGTTGTCTGAAAAAGATGTCCTGGCGATCGTGGAGTAAGCAGCTTTCAAAGGGACTGAGTATTGGAGAAAAGAGAGCAGGGGGAGATAACTAACTCTTGTACAGACGCGATTTATCGCGTCTGTATTCAGCACTACTGAAAACATCCTAATTAAAATTAACAAGGACAACATTTCTATGGCAAAGACAATTCTGTACAAGGACACGGCCCGTTGGACATTGGAAAAAGGCTTTGACGCTCTGACCGAAGCCGTCGCCGTCACCCTCGGTCCCAAAGGGCGGAATATAGTTTTGGAGAAAAAATTTGGCGCTCCTCAAATCGTCAATGATGGAGTAACTATTGCCAAAGAAATTGAACTAGAAGATCCCACTGAGAATACCGGGATTTCCTTGCTACGTCAAGCAGCCTCCAAGACAAACGATGTCGCGGGTGACGGAACCACCACTGCAATTGTGCTGGCTCACACGATGCTTAAAGAAGGGCTACGTAACGTTACGGCTGGTGCCGATCCCCTGACGGTGAAACGGGGGATTGATAAAGCTACGGAATTCGTCATCGAAAAAATTAAAGAACACGCCCGTCCAATTAAAGATTCTAGGGACATTGAGCAGGTTGCAACCATTTCAGCGGGTAATGACCCCGAAGTGGGTCGGATTGTGGCTGAGGCGATGGAAAGAGTGGGCAAAGAGGGTGTAATCTCTCTAGAAGAAGGTAGATCCACAACGACCGAACTGGAAGTCACTGAAGGAATGCGCTTTGATAGAGGCTACATTTCGCCTTACTTTGTAACCGATCCTGAGCGAATGGAGGCAGTACTGGAAGAACCCCACATTTTAATCACCGATCGCAAGATTACAATGGTTCAAGATTTGGTGCCGATTCTCGAGCAAATTGCTCGCACGGGCAAACCCCTACTAATCATTGCGGATGACATTGAAAAAGAAGCCTTGGCAACTTTAGTTGTTAACCATTTGCGCGGTGTGCTGCGAGTTGCGGCGGTGAAGGCTCCCGGCTTTGGTGCTCAACGTAAAGCCATGCTGGAAGACATCGCGGCGCTCACAGGTGGTCAGGTGATTAGCGAAGATACGGGCTTGAAGCTAGAAAATGTCAGGTTAGAAATGCTTGGTAAAGCCCGGCGAGCGATCGTTACCAAAGACGACACAACCATCGTGGCAGAAGGCAACGAAGAAGCTGTCAAAGCTCGCATCGAACAAATTCGTCGCCAAATCCAAGAAGTTGAATCCTCCTACGATAAAGAAAAACTGCAACAACGGCTGGCGAAACTGGCAGGTGGTGTCGCGGTAATTAAGGTCGGTGCTGCCACTGAAACTGAACTCAAAGACCGCAAGCTACGTCTAGAAGATGCAATTAATGCCACCAAAGCCGCAGTTGAAGAAGGAATTGTACCCGGTGGCGGTACAACAATAGCACACATTGCTCCCCAGCTTGAGGAATGGGCAAAGAGCCAAATGAAGGATGAAGAGTTGACGGGCGCTATGATTGTGGCTCGCGCCCTTTATGCTCCACTACGTCGCATTGCTGATAATGCTGGTGCTAATGGTGCGGTGATTATGGAGCGTGTCCGTGAACTGCCCTTTGATGAGGGATACGATGCCGTTGCTAATAAATTTGTGAATATGTTCGAGGCGGGCATTGTCGATCCAGCGAAGGTGACTCGTAGTGCTTTGCAGAATGCTGCATCTATTGGTGGTATGGTGCTGACCACTGAGGGTGTTGTGGTAGAAAAACCTGACAAGCAGGCGAAAGCGCCAGCTGGTGTCGGACCTGGCCCTGGCGAAGGCTTCGATTATTGAAGAGACTGGGTATTGGGGAGCCAGTCGCGTGCAAAGAGAAGTGCGGTCTTTGGGAGACACTGCGTTGCGGAGGTTCCCTCCGTTGTAGCAAGTGTCGTCTTTGCCCCTTCGGGTTCGGAAGTTTCAACTCGACGGGAACCGCCAAGACTTGAACTTCCTCACCAAGTGGAGCAACTTCGGAGGGTTTCCCCCGTTGAGCGAACTGGCGTGACTAAGAAAGGTTAAAGGGAAGTTATTTGTTTTTCCCCTTACAATTCCAATCCCCAATCATCATAATTTCCTCAGAAAGCTCTTAGATTTCTTCTTTATAGTGTCAATAGAGTCAGCACTGGCATGATAGCAACGCTGTTTCAGCGACTGACAAAACCCAGTCTAATGCAGAATTTTAAACACTCAAGTATAGATCATCAGGAGACTTAAAATTATGGCACTCGCTCGTTGGGAACCTTTCCGAGAAGTTGAAAGTTTGCAGCGGCAGTTAAACCGCTTGTTTGATGAAATAGCACCGACAGGTCGTAGAGGAGAGGAAGGCATTGCCTTTATTCCCCCTGCTGAGATAGAAGAAACCCCTGATGCAGTTCATCTCAAGGTAGAAATTCCCGGTGTAGACCCCAAAGACCTAGATGTGCAGGTATCGCCAGAGGCAGTATCTATTTCCGGTGAGCGCAAGTCAGAAATCAAAACGGAAGAAAGAGGCATTACCCGCACCGAATTCCGCTATGGCAGATTTCAGCGCGTAATTCCGTTGCCTACCCGTGTCCAGCACGATCAGGTGCAAGCAGAATACAAAGATGGCATTCTCAAGCTGAGGCTGCCCAAGGCTGAAGAAGATAGGAACAAGGTTGTGAAAGTAAACTTAGGTAACCAACACAGGGGCAACGGGCAAGGGCAGTGACGCAATGTTTTCCAAAGCAATCCCTTAAGAGCAGGAGGTGACAACATGATCACAACAGCAACGGGCGAACTTAGCCTCCCAGTTAGCGATCGCGACCATATCCGAGGGCCAAAAAACGCACCCGTCACCCTCGTGGAATACGGCGACTATGAGTGCCCCTATTGCGGTCGTGCCCATTTCATCGTCAAAGAACTACAGCAGTTGACCGGGGATCTCATGCGCTTTGTCTACCGCCACTTCCCGTTAACTAGCCTGCATCCCCACGCCGAGCAGGCAGCAGAAGCAGCAGAGGCAGCTGGGGCGCAAGGTAAGTTCTGGGAGATGCACAACCATCTCTTTGAACATCAACAGGCGCTTGATCGCAAACATCTAATAGAATATGCCGCTAACCTCGGTCTTGATGTGCCTCGGTTTAGTCACGAACTCGCCGAGCACGCCCACGTAGCCAAGATACGCGAAGACTTACTCAGCGGAATCCAGAGCGGGGTCAACGGCACGCCGACTTTTTTCATCAACGGTATGCGCTTCAATGGCTCTTACGACCTCCGCTCATTGTTAGCCGCGATTCAAAACGCAGCCGAATCCTGAGTGCTAAGGAGCCAGAGGGCAGAAGGGGAAAGGATAGATTCTTCCTTCTGCCAAAAGGTCACA
Source organism: Nostocales cyanobacterium Centralia_MAG_434 (assembly GCA_021324415.1). GTDB lineage: Bacteria > Cyanobacteriota > Cyanobacteriia > Cyanobacteriales > Nostocaceae > JAJPJF01. The sequence continues at coordinate 5,601 of JAJPJF010000008.1, read as the reverse complement.
AGCCCACGCCAGTTTGCTCAAGTCGGGAAATCCTTACTTTCAGAAGCCGTTGTTAAATCCCCTAAATTTATTTATGGGGATTCCCCTTCTGCCCTCTGCAGAGACGTTTTTCAACTCGACCATGCCCTTTGTTTATCTGCTGGTGAGTTAATTCCGGTGTAAAATTTGTTTTGACATCCTTGAAGAGATTAGATTGATTGCCTTTTAATGCAGCAATCTAATCATTGCCACTATCGATGATCAACTCGCAAGTTTTTTTTGGGTATTAATGGCATCAAAAAAGTTTTGCCAGGAGTAAACTTGAAAACCAATACCAACTCTTCGAGTACAGTATAGGAAGACATCACGTCTCATTAGGATTATGCCAACCGCCGTCGGGGGGAATCATATGATCCGCCAAAGGAGGCCCCCAGCTATGGGGTGCGTATTCGTAAACAGGGGTTGCTTGATCTAGGATAGGAGCGACAATTTGCCACTGTGCTTCCACCTCATCTTGGCGAGCAAACAACATGGAGTCGCCTTTCATGGCATCTTCAAAAAGCCGCTCGTAGGGATTCATCTCATTGCCATGCTCGACTTGAGCGACTAGTCCGACTTCGCTACCCACCATTCCGTCACCTGGGGTTTTAGAGCGAATGCCGATCGCAGTCAGCACATTTGGACTAAGACGAAAGTAGAAATAATTTGCTAATCCAAAGGCACGCTCGCCAAAAACATCCTGCGGTGGACGCTTGAGCCTGACCACAACTTCAGTAGTTGTACTCGGTAAACATTTGCCTGCACGAATGTAAATCGGAACGCTAGCCCAGCGCCAAGTATCAATGTTGAGCTTAACCGCCGCGAAGGTTTCAACCTTGGAATCAGGAGCTACGCCAGGTTCCTGGCGATAGCCCTTGTACTGCCCGCGCACTAAATTTGAGGGTTCGATTGGATCTATGGATTTGAGCAATCGCGCTCTTTCATCTCGGATGGCTTCATGCTGCTCGTTGATGGGCGGGTCCATCATTAAACACGCCGTCACCTGAAGTAGATGATTTTGCACCACATCCCGAATAGCGCCTGTCTCTTCATAAAACTGTCCCCGTCCATCGATGCCAAATTTTTCAGCCATCGTGATTTGGATGCTGGCAATACTGACGCGATGCCAAATCGGTTCGAGTAATGAATTGGCGAAGCGAGTGTAGAGAAGGTTTTGGACTGGTTCTTTTCCCAAGTAATGGTCAATCCGAAAAATATGACTTTCGGGAAAGATAGAGTGCAGAATGCAGTTCAGTATTCTAGCCGATTCTAGATCGCGTCCAAAGGGTTTTTCTACCATAACGCGACCATTCTTTACACAACTTGATTGACCTAACCCTTCGACAACCGTCGCAAACAAACTGGGAGGAATGGCTAAGTAATACAGAGGAGCTTCAGCTATTTGGAGTACCTGGCATAATTTATCATAGGTGGCGCGATCACTATAATCACCAAAAATATAGTAAAGTAATGAACACAGTTTCTGGAAAGCTGCCTCATCAACGCTGGCCTGTTCCTCCAGGCTCTTACGCACATAAGATTGTAATTGTTCGATGCTCCAATCTCGCCTACCCACTCCAATAATTGGAATGTCAAAATGACCGCGCTGAATCATCGCCTGTAAGGCAGGAAAGATTTTTTTGTAGGCTAAATCACTTGTGATCCCAAAAAATACCAGGGCATCGGAGAGTAAAGCTGCCATGATTAACCTCCATATCGACGCGGAAAGGGGAAGCAGGGGGGACTCGGGGCCCCCTCTGGGGATAGGGGGGAAAGGGGAGCAGAGGGGAAGAAAGCTGATTAAAATCTCCGCGTCATTGTTCCAGATGCCCACCGAACTCGTAGCGCAACGCAGAAATGAGTTTATTGGCAAAGTCTGATTGACCGCGAGAGCTAAATCGTGTGTAGAGGGCTGTACTAAGGACGGAAACAGTAATTCCTTCTTCAATGGCTGCCATTAGTGTCCATCGACCTTCTCCAGAGTCAGATACGCGCCCCTCGAAGTTGGCTAAGTCGGGGTCTTTGAGAAGGGCGATCGCGATTAAATCAAGTAACCAAGAACTAATCACGCTCCTTCCTGAACCAGCACCTCTGCTTTTTGTGGCTGACGAGTGTAGCCAATGACAGTATGTCCAGCCTGGGCCTGTTAGCTCCCATTCGTCTTAGTCCTATCATTCCCAGTTCCATAACATGCCTGCCCTGTATTCAAGTGAGAAAAATTGGGAGTATCCATCCCGCAATAGCGCCAGTAGCGCAGATGGCTGTTAGAATCAGGAAAACCTCAGTTCGGCTAAACTCTATTTCCAGCAAATTTTCGACGGACTGGTCTAATGCCATATCCAGGGTAAAAATGCCAATCCAGGATAGAGCGATCGCTATTGCCCAGCCCAATAATCCGCTTGATATCGATGCTCCAGTTAGAATCCATGCAGAACCGAATGTGAGAGATAACAATCCCGCCCAGACGGGAAAGCCAGTGAGTATGGAGGCACGGACTGCGGCAATTGCCAAAATGAACATCGGTATTGCAATCGTCGAGAAATGGCGATCAAGCCAGAGAGTCCATCCCAATCCTCCATATCCCAGCATTAGCACTGTCAGCCAAACTAGACTATAGAGAAAATGTTTCCAATAAAATTCTTTTGATTCTGGTCGGTTATGGTCTTGTTCAAATGTAGTTACACTTTTGTTAACCATAGGTCTTATACCTTTCTACAAAGACGAATCAGTTAACCAAGCCTGAATCTAGGATTTGTCCAATTTTTCCCTTTTCCTTATCTTCTTAACGAATCTGTCCTAACATTAGTTGGCAAATCTAAGGAAAATCTGAGCAGATACTGATACTAAATTGCGTTTAGAAACACTTATTTCTGCTTTCACACAAGCATTGCTCTTTAAACGTCCTCATTTTTTGCTTAGATTATCTCGCTACAATTCCCACGTTGATCTAGTAATTAGCTCATGCTGCAAGAGGAACTCTAAGGAGTGAGATCATGACTAAACCGATTCAAATTCTGTTACAGACAACAATTCCCACCAATGAAGATGATTGGTATATTGGGCGATTTTCTTTGCTAAAGGACTATTTAGCTTCCTTGAAAAGTGACACTGGGGAACCCCTGTACCAGGTAACAGCAAGGGATCGAGAAAATACTGCTGAAAAAAACGATCCAGTTTTAAGTACGCTGGATAATTCAGATTTTGATGAACTGTGGCTGTTTGCTGTGGATGTAGGGGATGGCATAACTCCAAAGGAGTGTCAGAGCATCAGTGCCTTCCGTCAGCGTGGCGGCGGTTTATTGGTCAGCCGTGACCATCAGGATGTAGGTTGTTCGGTTTGCAATCTTGGTGGTGTCGGCGCAGCCCATTACTTTCACAGTAAGAATCCCGATCCCGATCCCTCGCACCACTACCCTGATGACATCTACAATAAGTATATTTCCTGGCCCAACTTCCATTCTGGGTTAAATGGTGACTACGAGAAAATTACTCCCATAGAACCTATTCATGACTTACTTAAGAATCCTACATCACCTTCTGAGGAGATTGAATTCTTTCCGGCTCATCCCCATGAAGGAGCTGTAGGTGTGCCTGCAAACGAGAAGAATGCACGAGTAATTGCCTTGGGTACAAGCTCAGTCTCCGGTCGGGACTTCAACTTAGTAGTTGCTTTTGAAAGTACCCAGGATGAACAAGGAAATATTTTAGGACGTGCGATCGCTGAATCAAGCTTCCACCATTTCGCCGACTACAATTGGGATGTTGATATGGGCGCACCTAGCTTTGTAACCGAACCCCCTGGAGATGGGATAAAGCAAAACCCACAAGCCCTTGAACATATTAAAGCCTATGTGCGAAACTTAGCCCTCTGGCTGGCTCCTACCTCAAGTTAAAGGAAAGTCTCCCATCCTTAAAGACTATGTGTAAACAGCCTTTATCAAACCTTTTTCGATATGTCTTAATTACGAATTACGGTCTTCGTAGCAGTAGCGAGTCCGCGAGCGTCATTACGAATTATAAATTAGTATCACTTCCTGCCTGAGGTCATTCTGCAATCCATCCGATGGTATTGTCTCTATGCCTTCAGTTATCGAGAACTGGAAGAGATGATGCAAGAGACAATAATGGGCTTGGCTCTAGTTACGATTGGTGTAGTCATCTCTTGCCGGGGCTTGAAAACTATCTCTGACGATGCGTGGCGCGTTTTAGTAGTAATCATCGGGCTGATCTGCATCATTTTGGGAGTTGCTATCAGTCATTGGATTGTCAAACTGTTGCTCTTCATACTTTTGCTGATGCTAAATGTTGATCCAAACGAAAGTTGATCAACACTTATATTAGCGGCATCTTCCAATGAACTTTGTCTGGTGAGACTTGTAGACGCATGAAGAGCGGCTTCTTAAAATCGCTTTGCCGCATTGAGCCAGTCAGCTTAACCCTGTTGTGTCACTATCGCGGTAGTATAAAGATGTACAAGCGGAAGATCGCGCTTCTTCCCCATAATTAAACCCCGCTATTTCTAGCGAGGTAACGAGGATTGATCAGTTTCAAGCTGCATGCTAATTGTTTGTGGTGTAAAACTTGGGGACAACAACACACCACACAATGCCGATAACATGTCGATATGGGTCATGCCGAGATCGAGTCCTTGGCGCAAAGCGGCGATCGGCGTAGCCGCCGCGCTTCGCGATTGACCAAAGCTCAGCGCCAGAGGCGATTGAGCAAAGCTCAGCACCAGAGGTGATCGCAGAGGCGCGGTCACCGTTGTCGATGTACCAGGTTCCTTGACCGATCGCTGCCACCTCGCGCTGCGTGGAACCAAATCGATGCTGTTCCATAGCTGTCCCCCTGATTAACGCTCCGAGTCCTCACACTATCTGCCGTACCTGCCCTGCATGGCTGAACAGCTCGATCATTTCCCGGTTGAAGGCTGGGATGTCTTCTGGCCTGCGGCTCGACACGAGGTTGCTATCAACTACAACTTCCTGATCTACCCACTGGGCACCTGCGTTCCGGAGATCGGTCTTGAGCGACGGCCACGAGGTGATCCGCCGTCCCCGTACCTCATCTGCCTCGATCACAGTCCAAGGTCCGTGGCAGATCACCGCTACCGGCTTGTCAGTATCGAAGAAGGACTTTATAAACTCGATCGCCTTAGCTATAATCCGAAGTTGATCTGGATTGGCAACACCACCGGGAAGCAGGAGGGCATCATAGTCAGCTGGATTGACTTGATCGAGGGGGACATCTACCGGGAAAAAATCCCCTTTGTCATAATAGTTCCAGCCCTGAACGCGATCGCTCTTAGGTGAAATGATGTGGGTTTGAGCACCTGCTGACTCAAGGGCTTGCCTGGGTTGAACCATTTCAACTTGCTCAAAGCCATCTGTAATCAGAATGGCAACTTTCTTATTTGTGAGATCTTGTGTCATCTCTACCTCCTAAAGTGTTAGCTAGACTTGGTTTTTTCGTATTCTTGTGGGGTTTTAGGCTGCCTGACCGCACCTTCAACCGAAGCCCAAGCAATCAATTCGTTTTCCCGATCTTCAATGATGTCTGCATCCCATTCAACACTTCCACCTA
>JAJPJF010000296.1 GCA_021324415.1 Nostocales cyanobacterium Centralia_MAG_434 | reverse complement strand
CCCCATACCCCTATTTCTCCTGCTCTCTTGTGTGGAGGACTGGGTGGTAGAAGCAATGTAAACTGGCTTCCTTTTCCTTCTCGAGACAAAAAGCTAACGTCACCACCATGAAGGCGAGCCAATGCTCTAGTTAAAACAAGACCCAACCCTGTACCTTCATGCTGACGAGTCAGGGGATTTTCTAATTGTTGGAATTTTTGAAATATGAGATGTTGCTGGTGTTCAGGGATACCAATACCTGTATCCCAGATCGTAAAGGTAATCCAGCCTTCCCAACGATTGACCCACAGGCCTATTTTGCCACCTGTCTCAGTAAACTTAAAGGCATTAGAAAGCAAGTGGACCAGCATCTGGCGCAAGCGTAACTCATCCGCAACAATTTCGTCTAAACCTGGTTCAATTGAGATTGTGAGTTGATGTTCTTGTGGTGATGTTTGTGTTTGATTGGCGTGTGTTGCTTTGCTGCTTTCTCGGTGAATAGTTCTAGCTTCTGATATTGCGCGATCGCACACAGCGGGGATTTTGACTTCCGAGAGGGTAAGTTCCATCTGTCCCGTCTCCATCCTGGTTAAATCCAAAATGTCATTAACCACGCTCATCAAGTGGCGTCCACTTTGATGGATAAGACCTGCATAACGAGCTTGACGCTCATTGAGTTTACCCAACTGCTGATCTACTAGCAATCGAGATAGACCTAAGACCGCTGTCAAAGGGGTTTTCAGTTCATGACTAATACAAGCTAAAAACTCATCCTTCAACCGATTAAGTTGGATCAGATCAGCATTCTTCGCTGCTAGTTCTTTGCAAAGCTGTTGCTGCTCTGTCACGTCAGTCGCTAGCATGAGCCATAAATTTTTCTCAGTTGATGACTGGTGAAAAGCTTCCCTAATTTGAGGTAATTGTCCGTTGAGCAAAGAGTCTGTAGTTTTGTGCCCTATTTTAGAAGCGACAGTTTCCGACTCAGGCGTGAGGATTTTTAACTCTGTACTATCTAATGGAATTTTTGCAAATTGCCAAATTCGCTCCTGACCATTTTGTACTTCAACGACACAGGTACAAGTGCCAGGTTGGCTATCTAAAAAGCATCGACTTGATGTTACTGGAGTTTCTGGAGAATGTTGCTCTTTATGGTTTTTTGATGAAGCCGATTTTGAGCGACGAGTTCTACCGTTTTGGGGTGGAGTCTCACTCAAAACTAATAAAGAATTTTCTTGTAGAGAATTATCTTGAGAATAGGATTTAATGGGGTTAATCACATCCTCGCGCTCATGTTGATGTCCCTTGCTACGAGAATGGAGCTTAACGGTTTTTGAAGTTGATTGTTGTAATTTTTTCGCTGGAGCAGTTGCCAGTATCGCCTCTACCTGTTGCCTGACCCCGTCTGGATCTTTTAATGTTCCTAATTGCTGCCACCAAGCTGGATTTTGGGTGACGACCTCTCCTGTACTTGTTTGCAACATCAAAGGCCAAGGTAGTCTTTCTAGTAACTGTAGTAATGGCTTATCTATCTGTAGCTTGTGTTCTGGTTGTCTTGACTTATTGCTATCCTCCACCGATGAGGATTGATGAACTGCCTCATCTAAAGCTGAATGGCACAAATCACCTTTGGAACTTATTCCCAATTTTTGAACAGCTACAAATTGTAACAAGCGACAGCCATCTACAAGCCCCACAAATTTGCCATCTGTGTCAATGAGTGCCCAATCTGAGTTAATATTTGTTTGAGTTTGTTGAGAACGCAAAAATGAGCTAAATTGCTCGACACAAAAAGAAGCTGGTAGTGTTTGCACTGGTTGAAGCAGTTCTTCATCTTGCATGGCGACGAACTGCTGTAACTCAACGCAATTGGAATTTAAATTGCCTTCTACCGTTAGCAATGTTGATACAAAGCGGGCAGAGTAGAGCACTCCAACTGGGCATTGCTGCTGATTTAGTACCATCAAGCGATCGCACTGCTCTTGTTCAAAAATTTCCAGCACATCTGCCAGAGTTGTCGTTTCTACGCAACTGGGTACGGTTGCAGCAAAGTCATAAAGCGGGTACTTTAGCATTGACATAAGGCAATGGGGTCATTCCTCAAAGGAAGTGCTGCTGTCGGCATCACCACCTGCAAAAGTCAAAGGCGGTGTTTACAACTGAAGCAATATCCTCTATGAGGAGTGAAATTAGCGGTTCTTATTGAAAGTTCAACACCTTTCAAACAACAAGCTGGCTATGTTGTCAGAGCGATAGCATTTATCTTAGTAACCTTTGAAGGTACGTGAGACTATGCTTATCGGCCTCTTCTTGGTGTTGAAACTCCTCATTCGATAGCGACAGCTAAAACAATTATGACTGCAAATATTCAATTTAGAACCTTGAGGAATTATAATGATTTATAATGCGACAATGGTTTAACTTTGTTTAAGTATCTTAGCAAGGAGTATCATTCAAAAATCTATATTCAGATAGATATAAAAACATGTGACTTATGAGGATGTAATTAAACCTAAGGGTACTTTATAGCAGCAGCTAATATCCTAATTCAAGCTTCCTCACAAACTTTAATAAAAGTCTGCTGAATGGCCTACTAAATGTAGCTAGCTTTTTATAGATTCGTAGCTTTATAGCTTGTGGTTGCTCTCCGTCTATCCTAATTTATCGTTACAAACTGAGGACAATGCCGCCATGAGCATCAGAGCTAATTCTTAGTTATCTCAAATCAACGACTAGCGCATAACGGTTTAGGTGGCCTCTTGTCCCATGTCATACACTTGATGCAAACAGAGCAGTCTTCTAGCTTGGCACTGTTTAATTTACAGAAAGAATGTTTTCCATGCCATAGTCTAAATAAATTTTAATTGAAGAGGATATTAATCAATAAGAAACGTTATTACTTATAGCGATTTTTTTCTAAAATGTTAAAAAAGTTTTAAGATATTAGATTGAGTTAGCCATAACAAAAGGTTTTTTGTAGTGGCATAGCTGCCATGTTATTAAAATCATTATTACCCAATGTCAATTGTCTATTGCCACAACCACTGTAACAACTCGCTATTTACTGAAGTAGCTGCAATATAAGTTACATGGAAAGCTTAAGCGTAAAAGGAGGAGAGCATAAAGCAGTCTAGCCTTGGGGGCTTCTTTAGTGGAGCAAGCAGAAGAATGAGAACACACCGAGCAGAAAAACAGCCATACCAACGAAAAGAAGTCATTTGAGTATTGAATAGATGAGGCAAAAGGTTATACTTATTTATTTATAACTAACAGCACACAATTCTATCTTTATTCTGGATTCTTACTCTTGATGTCCGAATACTATATTATAGGCTTTTTCTTTGCAGTTTACTGCATGAGCTCTAGAACACGAGTTTTTTCAGCAAATGACACGAGCCGAAGAGCAGAGATTATTGCAGCAACTCAAATTAGATTATCGTGAGATACTCATAAACTACTTTACCACAGACACAAAACTGAAAGAAAAGATTGATAAATTTATCAATGCGGTATTTTATGCTAATATTCCTGTGCCACAAATTATAGAAATTCATATGGAACTCATTGACGAATTTTCCAAACAGCTAAAATTTGAAGGAAGAAGTAATGAAGCATTACTTGATTACCGTCTAACATTGATCGATATATTAGCTCACCTGTGTGAACTCTATCGGACTTCAATGCCTAAATAGGTAGAATAGAGCAAAATGAGATCTTCAACAGTTATCAGTTATCAGTTAGCAGTTATCAAATGCCTTGCTCTTGCTTTAACGTTGAAGTACCCCTGAAAAGTAGGATAACTGTTCACTGGTTGCTGTTCACTGATTTAAAGATAGCCTGTATCTATTATGAATAATGTAAGAAAGACATATGTTCTTAAGCTTTATGTAGCAGGAAACACCCCTAACTCTGTCCGAGCATTAAAAACGCTTAAAAATATTCTAGACCAAGAATTTCAAGGTGTTTATGCGTTGAAAGTCATTGATGTCCTGACAAACCCTCAACTAGCAGAAGAAGATAAGATATTAGCTACGCCTACCTTAGCCAAAATTTTGCCTCCACCGGTGCGTAAAATTATTGGAGATCTTTCAGATAGAGAAAGAGTGTTGATTGGACTAGATTTACTGTATGAAGAACTGATTGAAGAAGAAAAATCTAACGAATAGTTCTCATTAAACATAAAACATTGACAACAACCTCTATGAAAAAAATAATTGGGTTTAACCCCTCTTGATAACTTTATAACAAACAATGAGCGGCAAAGACAAACTAGAGCAAAGCATTACACCAGTGCTTGGAGGTGTAGAAAAAATTCGCACAATGATAGAAGGCTTTGACGATATAAGTCATGGCGGATTACCTCTTGGGAGAACAACTTTAGTGAGTGGGACTTCTGGGACGGGTAAAACTTTATTTTCTCTAGAGTTTCTCTATAAAGGTATTACCTACTTCCATGAACCAGGAGTGTTTGTCACTTTTGAAGAATCTCCAAGTGATATCATTAGGAACGCTTGTATTTTTGGCTGGGATTTACAAGGCTTGATTAATGAAGGAAAGTTATTTATTCTTGATGCTTCTCCTGACCCAGAAGGACAAGAGGTAGTAGGAAACTTTGACCTTTCGGCTTTAATTGAGAGATTGCAATACGCAATTCGTAAATATAAAGCTAAACGCGTTGCGATCGACTCCATAACAGCAATATTTCAGCAGTATGAGTCAATGGGAGTTGTGCGACGAGAAATTTTTCGTCTTGTGGCGCGGCTCAAGCTTTTAAATGTTACAACTATTATCACTACAGAACGTACAGAAGAATACGGATCTGTGGCTTGTTTCGGGGTTGAAGAATTTGTGTCGGATAATGTGGTAATTATCCGTAACGTTTTAGAAGGAGAACGTCGCCGTCGGACAGCCGAAATTCTTAAGTTGCGTGGTACAACTCATATGAAGGGTGAGTATCCTTTTACCATCACTAACCAAGGAATCAATATTTTCCCACTAGGAGCAATGCGCTTGACCCAAAGGTCTTCTAACGTGCGTGTCTCTTCTGGTGTCAAAACATTGGATGAGATGTGTGGTGGTGGGTTCTTTAAAGATTCGATTATTTTGGTAACAGGAGCAACTGGTACTGGTAAAACCTTACTGGTCAGCAAGTTCCTGCAAGATGGTTGCATCAATGGTGAACGAGCAATATTGTTTGCTTACGAAGAATCCCGTGCCCAACTTTCTCGAAATGCTTTCTCTTGGGGAATTAACCTAGAAGAATTGGAACGTCAAGAACTGCTCAAAATAATTTGTACATATCCTGAATCGACAGGCTTGGAGGATCATTTACAAATTATTAAGTCAGAGATTGCCGAATTTAAGCCATCTCGCATTGCGATTGATTCTCTGAGTGCACTAGCGCGCGGAGTTAGCAATAATGCATTCCGCCAATTTGTGATTGGTGTTACAGGCTACGCCAAACAAGAGGAAATTACAGGCTTTTTTACTAACACAACTGATCAATTTATGGGTTCACATTCAATTACAGATTCTCATATCTCCACTATTACTGACACAATTCTCATGTTGCAGTATGTGGAAATTCGTGGGGAGATGGCACGGGCAATTAATGTATTTAAAATGAGAGGCTCTTGGCATGATAAGGGTATCCGTGAATACAATATCACCGCCGATGGTCCCGAAATTAAAGATTCTTTCCGTAACTACGAGCGGATTGTTAGCGGCTCACCCACTCGTGTTGACATGGATGAAAAGACGCAACTGTCTCGTATTATGAAAAGCTTTCAAGACGACCAGAACACGAACTCTTAAGCAAAGGAGTCGCTTTGTTGTGTCAGACCAGACGCCAAATTTGTTGCCAAAACAGCAGCAGTACCTTGTGTTGACGTTTTAAACTACCGTTGTATCTTTAAAATTTAGCTATCTTTTGCTATTTTTCTTAATTTATCATGGCTCAGTTTATATACAACTGTCGTCCTGGTATTGTGTAGCCTAGGACTTGATATTCAAATGCTATCTCGTTTGAGATAGAAAAAATACTTGTGGTATCGTTCACGTGATTTTCGTGTGAGGGGATGCGGTGAAAGGACAACAGTTATTCCATAGCTTCTTACCTGGTGTGACAGCAGCAGTATTAACAACTCAGCCGAGTTGGGCTCAAACCATAAATGTAGGTGAAGTGAGTTTTGTGGGCTCTCCTCAAGTCTCAACTTCCACCAATGGCAAAAATGTGGTTGCTAATAAGAGCAAAACTCAACTGCCTATTTCTGTTACTCCTACCAGCACTACTTCTGAGAAATTAAAGTTTTTAATAAGTAGTCACAGTCTACTGACAAACAAGACCAATTTCAGTATGGCGAAGGAGGCACAACAGCAGGGAGAAGAAAGACAAGGAAAAATAACCAATCTCGACTTGTTAGCTTCTTCTATAAGCTTTACAAAGGTGCCTTCTTCTTCTGATCTCCCATCTGCAATTCCGAAAAAGCCTCATACACAATTGGCGACAGTTTCACAGATGCCAACAAGGAGTGCAGGAGCAGCACAGCTTCTACAGGAACAAAAGCTTTGCCCTACTCAACAACGAGAGGCTTCAGCTTCCTCAGCCTGTTTGCTACAAAATACCACTTCTAGAAATTTGATAGCTCAAGCAAAGACTCCAACTCGCACAGTACCAACAAACCCTGTACCACCTGCTAACCTCGCTCCCGCTACACCAGCACCTAATTCTACAATAAATCCCAACACCCCAACGACAACACCAGCACCGCCTGAGCAGACTCCCATTGTACCAACGACAAGACCGACAAATGCTGGTATTTCAGTGTCAGTGCCTGCTTATCTCAACCCTAGTCCCAATCCCTTAAGATTTCCTACCAAACCAGAAGAAGTCAGAACTAAGGGAACTCAGCCGATTACTTTGGCTCAGGCTTTGGAACTAGCACGACGCAATAGTCAGGATCTACAGATAGCGTTACTGTCTCTAGAACGCTCTAAATATGCTGTCAGGCAGGCCCAAGCCTCTTTGTATCCGACGTTTAGTCTTAATGCTGGTATTACGCGTAGTCGTAGCGCATCTGCCTCGGTTAATCAGATTACTGGAGAAGTTGTGCAACCCCCAGCGTCTTCAGGCTTTTCTGGCAGTGCACAACTGAACTATAATGTTTATACCTCGGGACAACGGCTAGCTAATATTGGAGTAGCTGAGGAACAATTACGTACGGCTCAATTGGAAGTTGAGCGGATCTCTGACCAAATCCGATTGAATGTCACTACAGGCTACTACAATCTGCAGTCAGCAGATGAACAAGTAAGGATTCAGCAGGCTGCAGTGGCGAATGGTCAAGCTAGTTTACGAGACGCACAAGCTTTAGAAAGAGCAGGGGTTGGTACACGGTTTGAGACATTGCAGGCTCAAGTCACATTGGCAAATGACCAACAACAATTGGTTAGTGCGCTCTCACAACAGCGAATTACCCGTCGTCAGTTAGCCCAATTGTTGAATTTGGCACAGTCAGTTGATATCAGTGCAGCAGATCCTGTACAGCTAGCAGGTCTTTGGAACTATACGCTTGAAGACAGTATTGTGCTGGCTTTTCAAAATCGCCCAGAACTACAAGAATACCTGGCACAGCGCAATGTCAGTGAGCAACAGCGTCGGTTGGCACTTTCACAGCTAGGTCCACAAATTAGTTTAAATGCTACCTACCAACTACAAGATGTCTTCAACGATGCGATCAATACTACCGATGGTTATTCTATCGGAGTCAATGCTAGCGTAAATTTATTTGACGGGGGTGCAGCACGAGCAAGCGCTGCACAGCAGAGAATTAACATTCGGATTGCTGAATCACAATTTGCTAACCAGCGCAACCAAGTCCGCTTTCAAGTAGAACAGTACTATTCTCAGTTACAATCCAACTTGCAGAATGTTCAAACTGCTACTGTTGCGGTCACTGAAGCTAGGGAAGCTCTACGTTTAGCAAGGCTCAGATTTCAAGCTGGTGTAGGTACTCAAACTGATGTGATCAACCAAGAAGCAGCCCTTACCCAAGCTGAAGGGTCACGGGTGAGTGCGATTATTAACTACAACATTGCTTTGGCTAGTCTACAACAAGCTGTCTCGTCGAGGGGATTGCGCGCAGGAGGAAGATAGAGGCTAATTTGGTAATGAATTTGTAATTCACAGGCATGTAGAGACGTAGCAATGCTACGTCTCTACACGGATTTGGGTTTTATCTACAAAAATGTTGACCAATACTAAGTTTTGATACTAGGGTTTTGATTAAATGTAAGCAAAATTAGAATAATATGTCTGAGTGTTCATCCCTTGGCTCCTAGAAAACGACTCATGACAAAAGTGACACCAAAAGAAATCGCACAGTTTCGCTCTCAATTGGCAGACGATCCAACAACTATGGAAGTACTGGATTTGATTGAGGATTGCGAAGGAGATTTAGAAGATGCAGCGATGACTTTAGCAATTCGGGCGGGACAACAACCAGATATAGCTAATTCAGAGTGGTTAGATGCTTTAGCCTGCAGATGGCGTGCTGTCATTTGTAAACAAGAATTTCGCGAAGACTTACTGAATGGCTCAGTTAAGGGGATGATAGAACACCTAAAAACAGTTTCCTCTTTCCCAATAATCCTAGCCACACCAGTTTTGATGTATATCTTGAAGCAAGGCGTCAATGATTTTTGTGAGCCGTTGGATGAGGTAACGTCTGTTTTCAGCGAACAGTGAACAGTTATTATTGTATAGAACTTCTATTTGATTTTTGAAATACACGTGTGTGTAGACATGTGCCTACTAAAACCCAGATTATAGTGGGTATACTCTAGGCACTACCTAACCTACACAACTGATAGCTGTTTTAGAATAGTAATTATTGTTTCATTGATGAATTACCTCATTGCTGTATTACCAGACCGAATCCAAGCAGAAGCTGCTCACGTAGCCTTAGAAAAAGGGGGCATAAAAGGTACAATCCTCGGCCAAGGCTACAAAACTGCTGATGAGTTCGGTTTGATTGACCCTAACGATGCCGCTAAAAAGCAAGTCCGGTTGATGGCTACTTGGCTAGTCCCCTTTGGATTTTTTGCTGGTGCGACTTTTAGTATCCTGACAGGTTTGAATACCTTTGCTTGGGCGGGTGAAATTGGTAATCACATTATAGGAGGGCTTTTGGGTGCAGGTGCCGCTGCTATGGGGAGTCTGTTTGTTGGCGGTGGAGTCGGCTTAGTGTTTGGTAGTGGTGATGCTTTGCCTTACCGCAATCGCTTAAATGCAGGTAAATACCTGGTTGTCGTTCAGGGTGCTGAAAGCCTCACTCGTGAAGCAACCCGCATTCTACGCCAGTTTGACCCAGAAAATATCCAAGGTTATTCGGTCAACAATAATCAGTAACTAGTCTGATAACTGATAACTGTAACTGCTAACTGATAATTATGTTGCCCAGGGAAGAACTTTTAAAAGGTGTTGAAAATCGCGATAGCGTAGCACGTGTCATTGACCAAGCTGAGCAGGCAATCAAAACGTGGGAAGTTGTGTTGACAGATTTTGTCTCTCCACCAGAGTTGGCAGAAGTTCAGTTAAGCTTTAGCCGATTAACAGAGGTTCAATTAGTGGCATGGGGTGGATATCCACAAGCTGAACGGCAAAGAATAGCGATCGCCCGTTCAGAAATTCCCTTAGACCAATCTCAAGTCACAGTTGCTGCGATTGACATTGCTGGTAATTTTCTGTTTGACACCGCTACCCATCGCGACTTTTTAGGTGCAATGTTAGGCACTGGTATTGTTCGTGAAAAGACAGGAGATGTGATTGTACTTGGTGAACGTGGGGCGCAAGCAATTATTGTGCCAGAATTGGCAGAATTTTTGGAAATGAATCTCAAACAAGTGCGATCCGTGCCTGTTAAAACCCAGCTTATTGATTTGAGCGAGTTAAAAATTCGCGAACCAAAAAAGAAAGAATTGACCACAGTAGAAGCTTCTTTGCGGTTGGATGCGATCGCCTCCGCTGGCTTCGGGATGTCTCGCAGCAAAATGGTAGACTTAATCGACTCTGGTGATGTCCGCGTTAACTGGAAGGAAATCACACAAGCTAGTTCTCAGGTCAAGTCAGGCGACTTAATCGCCATTCGTGGTAAGGGACGTTTAGAAGTTGGAGAAATCGCTGTTACCAAAAAAGACCGTTATCGTGTTCAGTTGACAAGGTTTATGTAAGGGCGCAAGGCATTGCGCCCCTACTCCTAACTACTCCCTAAACTGCCTTTCCAACATATTCAGCAGAATTCTGCGGGGGACTAAGGGGGATAACTTGGTGATTGCATGAGTGCTAAAGCCACCAACCACAACTATGGACTCTCCCTTTTCCAAAGCTTTTAGAGATTCTTGCACTACTTCTTGTGAAGTTGATATCTTATTTGTTTTACCTGCAAGCGCTGGTGGCATATTAGCTTCAGTAAAAAAGTTGGTCTCAACTGGTCCTGGACAAACGACGAGGACTCGCACACCATAGCTACGATTTTCTGCCCATAGTGCCTGACTAAAATTGAGAATAAATGCCTTGCTAGCGGCATAAACAGAAAGGTAAGGTATTGGTTGAAATGCCGACAGCGAAGATACGTTAATAATACTTCCAGAACGACGTTGCCGCATTTCTGGCAAAAATGTATGAGTTATATCTACCAATGCCAGGATATTTAATTGCACCATTTTGACTTGCCGTTCTCCATCGCGTTCGGCAAAGTCGCCATAATCGCCAAAACCAGCATTGTTAATTAATAAGTCAATCGTCAATCCTTTCGCTTGGGTGGTATCGTATAATACTTTTGCAGCACCAGCGTCTGTTAAATCTTTAGCTATGATGTCTACTTGAATTTGATATTGTTCTCGTAGTTGTTTTGCCAGTTGATTAAGTTTTTGTTCTGAACGAGAGACAAGAACGAGATTTACACTGCGTGCAGCTAGTTCCTCGGCAAAGGCTTTACCAATACCACCAGAGGCACCAGTTATTAGAGCAGTTAACATTCTAATGAATTCGATAGGTTTTATTAAATCTATTTACAAATGTAGCTTGTCTAGCACTCATGTTTTATCCATCCAGATAGGTATTGCAAAAATGACGACTACAGTAGTTCTTACTGATTTTTTTCATTCTTGGTGGCATTTTCGAGAAACTTATGCTATCATGGGCTAATTGCGGACGTATAGCTCAGTTGGTTAGAGCGCTACGTTGACATCGTAGAGGTCACTGGTTCGAATCCAGTTACGTCCATTTGCTGTACAGTGACAGATTATTTGTCGTGTTGTGACTGGAACCATAATGTTGCAGTAACTGAAGTCATATGATTCCAATGCACAAATGCATTCATATGCTTCCAATTTCTAAAAAGTTGACAAATAAAGTATTTCCATATGTGGAAATGATGAGATTTAAGCTTGAGACATCAGTCCTAGAGCGTGTCGAGCTTGTTGAAATGCTTTTCGGACTTGCTTATAGCGTAGATAGCTTGGCTTTGAAAGCAACAGAGCAACACTTTGCTCTGTTGGATATTCACCTCGTTGATAAAGTATTCGGGTAGCTTCTTGGACTTCTTCACAACACCTATCAATGGTTTGTAGATGACGGATGTGTTGATACTGACGACGTTTAGTCACAAGAGCTTTACATAAGTCTGGGAAATGCCGAGTAATTAGCCGACGATTAAGCCCTAAATTACTAGCAATTTGTTGAATAGATGGGACTAAGTTTATGGGTTGAGCCAAAGCGTTAGACAAGGCTATTTCTACTTGATTCTCGTCAAAAACACAGCATGAGCTACGTTGTTTATTCTTAGATACGAGAAATAATGAATTAGAGCTTGGGATAAAATTGAAAAAATCAAGTTCTTGAGTTAAAAAATCTTTTAAAGAAATTTTTAGTAAATAAGAGATTTGAAGTAATGCTTGTAATGAAGGGAAATTCTTACCATTGTACCAACCCCAGACGGTATTCTTAGGAGTATTCAGCAAAGTACTAAAAGCCGCAATATTTCCTTCAGTTACTTGATTAATAGCTTTAAAAATAGCTTGTTTAACATGGGTTTGAGTAGGTAGAGAAGATAGATTAGGAGTAAAAGCTAATAATTCTCCAACAGTTTCTGCTATCCATAAATCCCAACTTGAGGAGTTTAATAAAGAAGTTGTATTATGCTGTTGATATGAAGAATTGCCCAACCAAAAACCGCAATTGGAGCAATATCCCAGTCGTATATGCCAAGTTAGCCAAGGAATTTCTCGAAAACAATGAGGACAATATTTTTGCAGAGGAGTTTGATGTATATGGCAAATTTCTACTTCGCTTATCGTCCACAGAAGAGGCTCGTAAATCTCTTGTTTTGATATCAGCCATTTTTGATAACACAAAGGGCACCAAGCTTTTGTATCACGTAACAATCCTTTGAAAATAAAAACATTTTTCCAAGTTGATAATGTAAGAAAACTTAAATTGCCATGAAGAGTTAACCTCTCCAAGGCTTGGATAAAATCTTCTGCCATTATTCCATGAGCATTTAAAGCTCTAGAACGATTAAACAGAGATTTTAAATCTCTACCAGATGCATTCTTGAGAAATATTTTTTCTAGTTGAGGTGTAATAGTTTTAGAGATTAACTGGCTGACAGACACGCAATGAGCTTCAGCTAATCGAGTCACAAAGCTAGTCAAGCATTCTGGTTGATAAGGTTCACTTCTAATAAGCGGTAATTGATATAAATAACTAAAGGATAAAGAATAATTTGCTGATAAATTCATTAGTTAAATAAAAATATTATAATCTAAAAAAATAAAAAATTAATTTCTAGTAAATTTTTGATAATTATTAATTATACAAAAAATCAAAAATAGATGTTTTTAAAAAATAAATAATATCAAGCATTTCTTGAATTTCAAATTTATCTAGCATTCCTGTATGATTAATAGAATTAAGTTTTGAACTTATTAAAAAAAATACTGGATGTTTGTTTTTAAAATTAATTAATAAATCTTTAAACTCTGTTTTTCTCGATTTAGATTTAACTATATTTCCTAGCTCTAGTTTTCTTAATTCTGGGCGTATATGCTCTAGATAATTAGAGAGCTTCTGAATAATTTTTTGGCGAAGAGGACAAGTCAGAGTAGAAGGCAATAAAGAAATTAGTTGACCTAAATTTTCAGCAATAAATTTTTGATAATCAATAGTAGAAGTATCGCAAAATTTTTCTATTAAGTTAGAATCTGACAAAGGTTTTCCTAACCATTGATCACAATGAGAACAATACCCAATTCTAAGATTTTTTAAATAGTATTTAGATTGCTTTTTCTGACAGTAAGGACATTGATTAGTTAAAGTACAATTATGAATTGGACAAAACTGAAGAGGTAAAAAATCCCATAGTAGAGGATCATACAAAATTAATTTATCTTGATACCACTCTTCGTAACAGACGGAACACCAAGTTCTAGTGGGATGAAATAACCTTCTTTGATGAAAAACATCAAAAAGACACAGCAGAGACAAGGATGATAAATTCCTTAACGAAGTAAATTTCTCTATTGCTAGAACAACCCGAATAGCATGAATATTCACTCCACTAATATCTAATCTTGGTACATAATGGTAACTCAATTGATGAGGTTGAATGGTTCTATTTAGAACATATAAAGCATGAAGCAAGTGATTTGGAAGTACACAATTTTCATGAGCTAGACGATAAACATAACTACTTAAACTTTCACAATAAGCAGTTCCAAAACCAATTGGTTCTAGATCATAAAAATAACTGCGTTCTGGCATAGGAAGGTGAGATAATTTTAATGATGGGTAACTAGGAAGAGATTTAGTTCTCAGCATTTTTTTCTCTACCAATAGGATCTCGTTGAGGTTTGCGTTTACCTACATTCCTCTTAGCTTGATGAGAGGGTTGTCTTCCCTGCAAAATTTTTTGATATGGCCTCAGTTTAGCTTCTTTCCTTGAAATCGGCTCAATATCTAAACCTAATTCTCCTCTTAATTTCTGAACATCTCCTTCTATTTCTGCATATCTTTTTTCTCCTTCTTTGATATACTTAAAAATATTTTGGCATTGTCCAACAGATAAAGCCCTTTTTTCTAAATGCTTGAGGCTGACTGTCTTAGCATTTTCTTCTAGGGCATCAGCTAGAGCATTCCTAGTCCAGTTTTTGATAATCCCCACACAGCCTAAACTACGCTCATAAAGATATTCCCAATGAGATAAAAAATCAGGTATTTCTGGTACAGGTACGTTCAATTGAAAGTTCCAAACTATACCTTGCCAAATGTCTCTATCTTCCATATATTCAGCATTGTAGCGAGGCAAATGAATGTAAATACTGCGTCGGCTCAATTGGTCACCAACATCATGAAGGGTCAGTAATTCGTAAGTACCGAGTAATCCGTGCAGGATTCCTGTTCGATTAGCAAGAGATTTGATGGCTTCTGGTACGTCAGTCAGCTTACGTCCACTAGCAACTGCTAGTAAGTGATGAGCTTCATCAATGAAGAAAATTCTGGGTCGTCGATGTTTTAAGGCTTGTTCTAATGCCCATCCCAATTCACTCTCAACAATTCTTGGCTGGATAACTAATTCTCCAGTCGTATCACAATACACGCCTTTAACTCCATAGTTGATTTTATAGTTGATTAGTTCTTCTGGTTCGTGAAGAGCGCGAAGAGAACGTTTAAGATGATCTTTAACATTAAATAGTCCTGATTTAGGTATAACAGCTTCTACACTGCTTACCGGAACAAATCCTTTATCGGTTTTTAGTACCGGAAAAAATTGTTCGATGACCCATTTTTCTGCTAACAGACGTACAGTTGTCTTCCCTGCACCAGTAGGACCAAAGATAAAAACTAGGCGAGATTCGCCGTGTTCATGGATGATAGTTTTAAGCATTTCAAAAGCTTCATCCAGATAAGGATGTCCCATCATGTAATCGTCGTAGTAAGCCAGCCTATCTTTTTTAGAAGCTCGTAATAATTCAGGAGGAAATTGGTATAGTTGCTGCTGGGGATTCATATTTAGTAACGTTTAAATAGTTGGAACTTTGGAATATCTGGAGGAGGCTCATCATGTGGTTTTGAATAATTATTAGCTTCTGAGAACTCGTTCATTTTAGTTTCAAAAAATTGGGATTGAGTGTAAGGCGTAATATTGGGTAAACCTCCTTCAATAACCTGAAAAACTTCTTTTCCCTGCTCATCTCGCAAGCGTTGTTCTAGCAAGTTCTCCTCGGCTTCTGTCGTAGCAAGAAATTGACCTAACTGCTTAGCACGAATTTTGTAATTCTTGCTATGATTTCGTTTTTGCTTGTTAAGTTGAGCAGTAGCCAGTTGAATTTCCTTCTCCGAGCGCCCTAGGAAGAGAGGGTAATATTCACTTATGCACTGCACCCACTGACCTCGAACATAGGCGTAAGCAATACCAGCGTTAAACGGTTCATACCTAATATCAACTACGTTTTTTTCTACTTCTGGGTCACGAAATGCAGTGGACCAGTAATATTTATGTTCAATTTTGATCCCTTTTCCTGGTTGTACCTTAGCTTTACCCCTATCAGTAGTCGGTAAAGTCAAGATACGGAAACTCTCATCATAAGGAATGCGTCTGGTGTCACGGCTTCCAAATTGATTAATACCGAGGGTAAACGCTTCACGGGGGCTTTGACCTTCTAAGGAAGGATGTTCAATTGTGTCGTAGACTTCGTATGCCCATTCACACATATACAAGTAGAATAGTCCCAATGTCCACAGTGAGAGATTTTTAGGATTGACAGATTTTGTCATCAAGCGGACTTTTTTGGTGATTTGGGTATTACCTGTTAAGTTGTGAACGAATTCAGTGTTAGTGGTTCCGAAAAGACGTTCACAGATACCACTGAAACGAGCTTTAGTCGATGGACGATGCTTAAGTGTGCATTCAAACAGAGCTAGAAGAGTTTCAAAGTAAGTACTATGGAATTCTTTCCCGTTATCAGTGACTATAACTTGGGGAAATCGGCCATAGCGTTGTACGCAGATTCGCAGTACCATCATGCAGGAACGGTAGGAAGGCGAGTCATAGGTGATATAGCACGCTAAAATGCGCCGACTATAAGCATCAATAAGCATGGTTAGCCAAGGTCTGCCTAAACTCTTACCTGTTTTAGAACAACGTAACTCAACATCTAATTCAGTGTGATCAATGTGAGCTAGATGAAGAGGAAAGTCGCCATGACGACTTGTAGTCATTTCTAATTCCCAATAGAAAGTTTCTGAAGTATAAGCAGCACGAGAACCTTCTCGTTTTAAGGTTTGTTCGTATCCAACCCTTTTGTTTATTTCTTTGATAAAGGTCTTGTAACTGGGAATTTGATGAATACAAAAACCAGCATCGGAACAAAAAGATACAAAATCGTTATATACTGCCTGCTTACGCTTTTGTTTCTTAGTTTCATAATCTTGTTCAATAAATTTCTCTATTAGCTCAAGAAAATGGAATGGAATTTTACGATTGCGATTTCCCTTGTTATGGTCAAAATAAAGGAGTCCCAAATAGCCATATCCATATTGATGTTGAGCTTGTCGATAGGCGGACAGCCAATAATATAGTGAACGTTCATGAGGGGTATTCGGTTGAATAGACTGACCATGAAGATAGGGTTCAAGGAGGCTATAGCGTTGATTAGCCTTCTTCAAATCTTCTTTGCTAGCTTTGAGATACAAATCTATTACCTTGGAATCTAGTTGAAGTTTCTTCCCTACTGTGAAGCTGGTAATTTTCCCTTGCCTTACCAAAGTATCGAAAATGTCTAAGGAAAACTCAACAGTTTGCTTCTCTTCTGTTTGTAGAAGTATATTAGTTTTACCAATGAGGGTAATGGTCAAGACTTTACAGTTGTAAGAAACAAGCGTTCCTGGAGAAAGGTTGATGACTGGAGAGTCGATAGTATTAGCTGTAGCTTGTGAAAAGAGAATAGCATTATAAGCTGAAGACGTGATTTGGTCGAGAAAGACGAAACAATTTTGAGCTTCTACTAATAGAGAAACTGTTATATCAACATAAATTTTCTCTTGTGCTATAAGGCTGTAAATATCGTCTGCTTTAACTCCCTTAGCATGATGGAAGAGATCTGCTAGGGACATACCTGGTTGCGCTGATATTAAAGAGATGACTGTATTGGACACTGATTCAGTAACGAAAACCTTGTGTGCGCGGTAGTAATCTTCTAAAAATTCTAGGTTTCGTTGTAGTATCCAGTTAATTTCGGCACTTGACCAGAGACAAAATTTTCCTCCAAAAGCCGTAGCGTATTGTTCAGCAGGAGGACTGTGCCAGCGATTGTCATCTCCTAGAAAATAACGGTTGGGCCTAGTTTCTGCTAGTTGTTGCCATTTTTGTTCCGTTTTACACTCAACCCATTCGAAACCGTTAGTACGAATAACAAAAAAATCAGGAGTAATATAAAAGCCTAGATTGCGTCCTGACTCTGACTGGTAACTAATTTTAAAGGATGGGGGTTGGTCGTAATACTCTAGAACATCTTCAACATGTTCCAATTGATAGATATAAGGGAGTTCTACCTTATGAGATTCAAACTGGATGGTTACTCCCATCTTCTGACTAGGATAACGTCCTGAAACATTCTGTTTTCCTCCACCAACGCGGCGAGAGGGTTCACATGTGCGAATGCTTTGGATTTCTTGTTTAGCGCTCTCTGAAACATGGAGACGATGACACCATTGTTCAAATTCGTCGTCAGTAAGCATGGTAAGATCCAAAAGCCAATTAATATATTTGTATCTTTTAAGAAATTAAGAATCGTTGCTATGGCTGCAATTATCTAGAATTGTGAAATTCTTTTATGAGTTACTAGCTCTAATTATCAGTTTAGGTTAGTGCGTTGAGTTTAGACTTTAGACATGGAATCCAACCTTTTGTATCAATAAATTTTCATTATGAACCGACGTTTTATTTATAAAACGTTTTTGCTTAGAGTGATCATTACTTTTTATTAAGATATCTAGCATAAATATTAAAAGTTGATAAAAAAATACAATAAAGGTATGTTGATTTTACAATATAGTAAAAAAAGTATAATTTATTTATTACTACATTATAGTTTGAAGATAAACAACCTTAAAATATACTTATATATTTAGTTTAAGTAATTATTTCAGTCAAAATATTCTCACAGACGAAATAATTGTTAATAATTTTTTAGATTATCCTTTTTATATAGCGGTCCTATTTGAGTTACAAACACCTCGTGAGGCTAGGACAGGCAACGGGAAAGAACAGGGTACAAAACTGTTTATAAATCATTTAGAATTGCTATATTTACCTTCAAACAGTTATCCATCAAGAAAATTGATGAATATACAATTGAATCAACAAAACTAGCTTGTGTTTTTCTTTATAAAAACGAGAATGTAGGAAAAAGTAGATTATTATACAAAGTTTACAAAATTCATTACTAAGTTATTATAAAATAATTTATTTTTCATCTCAAATTTTAATATTAGAAAATATCCTTCACAAACAAGACAAAACTATTGAATGACTTAGTAAGGATTATTTCACTGAAAGACATCACACTGCTGTAAATAACCAGCATAATTGTTCCAAAAATTACAGAAATCCAAACCGAAGTTGCAATTACCATGGGACGTGTTCGTTCTAAATCTGACTTACCGACAAAAATTTGCCCGGTATGTCAACGCCCTTTTACGTGGCGCAAGAAATTTGAATTTTTAGAAAACAAAGGAGAATTTGACTTTGGTTGTTATCTTTCAATCTCTACTTAAGAGATTAATACCTTTAGTGGACAACAGTCCGCGTGACGAAAGTCATGAAAAGCCAGTCCAAATGCTTGCCGGCGAGAACTGGCTTAATAATTGTCAAGTCGCTGTTGATGTTTTCTCTCGTGCTAGAGAAAAATTAGCTCAATGTGTTTTGAGTCTGCTTCAACTTTGCAAACCCATAAGATCGGAGGATAAACTTG
>JAJPJF010000255.1 GCA_021324415.1 Nostocales cyanobacterium Centralia_MAG_434 | reverse complement strand
GGGCTTTCAACCCGCTTGGGTGTAGAGTAGGGTGTTCATTTTCTGCAAGAATTTCTTTTTACCCCTACACCCCACACCCTACCACCTACACCCGTTTTTTCGGTAAGCATTCTTCAGGGGTGTAGTGGCGTTTTGGTGTTTGTATTTGCATAACATAAAAGAAAGTGAAAGAATACCACCCCTCTCCGTAACTGGAGAGGAGTAGAAGGTGATATTTTTACAAAAACCACCCGTAAGAATGTAAACCCTTACCCAGCAAATTCACTCCCAAATAGCAAACCCAAACGACGACAAAGCCACTCGCCGCCAAAATTGCAGGACGGCGACCTTGCCAACCACGAGTGATCCGGGCGTGGAGGTAAGCAGCAAAGACTAACCAAGTAATGAGTGCCCAAGTTTCTTTCGGGTCCCAACTCCAATAAGAACCCCAAGCTTCATTTGCCCACACTGCACCAGCAATAATACCAATTGTCAATAAGGGAAATCCAAGACCGATGACGCGATAACTGATATTGTCTAGGGTTTCGGCAAGGCTGAGGCGTTGGGGTGAAAGAGGTTCAGAATTTTGGATTTGTGATGATGAGTTGTGGATTGCGGTTGTTGTCACTAAATCAATGACTGCTGTTTTGCCATTACCTTCCGCTGCAAAACGAGCTATACCATTATTTTCTACAGCAGTTGCTTGTGATTGAAAAGCAGTCTCACCTGTTTTGTGTATGCGGTAACCATTGGTACGATAGCCACCATTACCGACAGAACTGCCTTGCAACTGGATATTTTGACCACGAGTGACAATCAAAAAGGCGATCGCTAACAGTGAACCCACCATTAAAGCCGCATAACTCAACATCATCACACTAACGTGCATCATCAACCAATTCGATTTGAGTGCAGGAACCAAAGGTTCTGCTGCTTGCATTTGAGATGGCAGAGTAAGAGCAGCAAAAGCAGTGATCCCCATTGCTACAGGTGCAGTCGCAACTCCCACTAAGCGACTCCGACTGGTGTTCTCAGCAATCAAATGGATAGTGGTTATTCCCCAAGCTAGGAAAAACAGAGATTCATACAAGTTGCTGAGTGGAAAATAGCCAGCTTCTATCCATCTTGCACCTAACAAGGTAGCTATGCATAAATTAGCGATCGCCATTCCAGCCGTGCCCAGAGATGCAAGATAAGGTAGGGTTGGAAAAACTGCCCCACTCCAGTAAACCAACATTGTTACAAAGAGGACAGCAAAAGAGGCATTGTCTAACCAGTTCTGGATTACGACCAGATTCATAAACTATTCTCCCCCGAGAATTCCTGAAACTATCGATTCTTATTGTTTTGATCCTATCCGTTTTAGGAGTGAGGAATTAAAAGTAAAACTTAATAATTCCTCACTCCTAATTCCTAACTCTTCCCTTCCTAGAAGGTGTAATAGCAGGTGTAATTTTTAATAGAGGAGATGGTGTTAAGGCAGGAGTAGGTGTTATGAGAACATTAGGTGTAATAGAAACAGAGGGAGAACTTGGTGTGGGACTGTTGACCGCAGTGGGCAGAGAACCGGGGTTGCCAGCTTTCTTCATTGATAGAAAGACATCATAACGAGTACTATGACTATCACTGGCAGCAGTTGTCACTCCAATTGAGCGTGTTGCATCTAATAAAGTTTGTTGATTAGGCAAGAAAGTTGGTAAAGGAAAATTTTTAGCAGTGCGTTCTACATCAAGGAAAAACAGACCATTTTTTTGATTGAGTTCCCTGGGAACCGTCTGTTGGAATGGAACTGTGCTTGCTAATGTCTGGTTTGGTTTAGGGATAATTTGATCAGTGACAGGGGTACCCACGGACAAGAACGCAATATCTCCATCTAACCAACCGTGAGTAGCCGTTAAAGTTCCAAAAGGTCCAATCCAGTTGACAACTGGTTTATCTCCCACTGTCGCTTGCTGGATCTGGAACTGGTACTGAGTTCTCATCACTTCATCTAGCTGTTTGAAGGCTGCTTCAGCACGAGAACGATTAGTTGCTTTGACCATAAACACCAAGGCAGCCCGAAAACTATTTGGCGAACCTTGTTTAGAACTAGTGGGAATGACGGAGAGAGAATATTCTCCTCCCATCCAACTGAGTAAATCTTGATCTAAATCAAGGTTAGTAAGGGATTTGATACCGCTTCGTAATTGTTCAGGTGCCATTGGGGAGAGTGGATTTCCTTGCGCTGTTAAAACGTAATCCGACCACAACCTTTGTAAATTGCCACCTGATAACATCATCAAGGTTTCTGTCGGCACAAGGTTTTGCATTTCTCCTACATTATTGTCCATCGACAATACTCGTTGACTACTTGGATTTAGCCAAGAAACCCCCTTCAACCCTATCCCTTCTGACTCTAAGGTAATTGTCCCTGCTAAGCCTTGATTATTTTGAAGTTGGGCTAAGACTTGATCTGGTAGTTGATGGTTACCCGATGCAGAAGCTATTTTTGCAGAGTAAGGAACATTCACATAAAATTGGGCAAATGGTTGATAGGTAGCAATTTTAGAGAAGTTCTCAGCAAAACCTGGACTTGTTGCCAATGTTGTTTTATTTTCATAGGCATCAATTGCTCTGTCTGTATTTTTGGGATTATCCGTAATGACTAGGAAGTTTTTATCTACTACGGCAGATGAAAAGTTTTCTCCTAAGTTACCTGTGCTTTCTTTGATTGCAACATTTTTATAGGTGCGATCAATCCATTTGCTTCCTTTGGGTGCTTTGGGCTGTGCCAAGATGCTTTTCGCTTTTTCTTGGTTTTTTATTGGCACAACTATCACGAGTGATTGACCATTATTAGTAACACCCCCATCAGTAGCAACAGGCTTAGATGTGGGTTTACTCGCTTCTGGGGCAAGAACTGCAATTGTAACCTGATCTCCTGCCCAAGGCTCAATATCTTTGTGAAAGTCATAGCCATTGTTGGTCAAGAAGCGATCGCGCAACTGCACCAGATTTTTATCTAGTTCTGCTTGAGTCTGTTTTGTACCAAACTCCCTCAATTTTTGCCATTGCCCTGGATCTGTGCTTAAGGAAATTGCAAATAGAGCATCTTGGGGAATAATATTTGCACCTACTGGTAAATTCCTAGACCAAGGTTGTCCTTGATTTAACAACCAGTATGCTGCTATCCCACTGCCAATCAGTAATCCAGCAGACGAGAGTGTGATCACCAGAGATGGTTTCTTTTTTTTCTTCATCGAAACAGACTCGACGGGCAGTACCATTGAAACCCATACCTCAATAATTGCAAACTCATAACTTGCTTTGTTGGTGAAATAACCAACAAGTTACCTTCCCTATTTCTCAAAGGTATTGATGATTTCCGTAATTAACCTACCATTATTTTCAAGAATAGCTACTCTTTGATATAAGCTGTGCTAGCTATACTTAGAATTTTTTTGTAAAAATCTAGTCATCAGTACAAAGTCTTTTCCAGACCACCCTTAATCATCATTTCCAAGCACACCACCCATCAAAGCTTTTCTCAAAATAAAATCAATAGTCAGGGTTTGACTTTTCAACAATCACAAACATTCCAACTAACTCTGCTTCAGAATATTTACCTGAAGTCAAGTCAGTCTTTTTCTTTAAATTTCAACAATCGCTGCAGAAAAAGTCAAGCGTCTAATTAATCCGCTAATTTACCATTAGCTGCGTTCAACTGCATAGGCCCTAAATATTTTGTTAAGTAAGTTGAGAAAACTTCATAAATCAGTGTTAATGGTTGCCCATGATGCCAGAACAGGTAATGACGACCCCAGAAAGGTCCGGCTTCGTTAAAGCCTGACTGAAGTGCCGCTGAGTTACCGTAGTAAATTCCTTGGATATCTCGATACAACTCTGTGCGCAGACGAGCTAAACTTGCCCAAATAGGTAATGAACGGTTTTGCAAATATTCATCTACATGAGAAGCTTCCCACCAGGAAGTGGCATATGCTAGCCGTTGACCAGATGCTGTGCGCAGCCAAACTTGTCGTCTTAATCGTGGTCCAGGCACCACTTGGATTAAATCAGGCGCATCATCTAAATCCATGCCAATTAATGACATATCTATGACATCGACTTCTGTAGGTTCGCCTGTAAGTAACTGTAAATGCCTTGTCGGTGAACCGTCACCTAGAAGTAATAATTGCCAAGTTGGTGCCATCTGAGCATGAGGCAATCCTTGTACAATGACTTCTTCACCACCCTGCCAAATGGGAGTCAGACGATGCCATGCATTTGGCAGCGTTAAGTTATTTGTCTGTGTAAAAGTTACAGTCAATGCTCTTTACAAAAATTTACCTATCTTCTCTATGAAAGCATAAAAAACACATAAATGTAGATAGAGACGTTGCATTGTATGCAACGTCTCTACTAAAATGCGGATGGCGAGACTCGAACTCGCAAGGCAAAGCCACACGCCCCTCAAACGTGCGCGTATACCAATTCCGCCACATCCGCAAGGTTATATCTCTCAGGACAGTGTATCATAACAAAATACTTTTCACCAGTCAGTTAATGCCAAAATTTCTAAAACAAATTTTTAAAATAAGTATATTTTACTGACAGACAAGTAGCAGCAGCTTAAGTGATATTAGGAAAGGCTAGAGTCACGGTGCATTTCACAGTGACTTAAAAAAGCCAAGGCTAGGGCACGGCAGAGACGAAGAACAGCAATGTTGGTAGTCTAGGTCAATACCCATTGAGGCAACAAGTCAGTTCCTATCGTTTGTTTAGGATGCGGCTTGAGAATCTCCTGTCATAATTTGAAATCAGGCTTTGGGTTTTTTCAAAGAAGATGAAGTTTGACAAAATATTGATTGCCAATCGAGGAGAAATCGCGCTTCGCATTCTCCGCGCTTGTGAAGAAATGGGAATTGCAACTGTTGCGGTACATTCCACCGTTGACCGTAATGCTCTCCACGTCCAACTTGCTGACGAAGCAGTTTGCATTGGCGAAGCTGCTAGCAGTAAAAGTTATTTGAATATTCCCAATATTATTGCCGCCGCTTTGACTCGCAATGCCAGCGCCATTCATCCTGGCTATGGCTTTTTAGCGGAAAATGCAAGGTTTGCGGAAATCTGTGCTGATCATCATATTTCTTTTATTGGTCCATCTCCTGAAGCTATTCGGTTAATGGGAGATAAATCGACTGCAAAAGAAACTATGCTAACAGCTGGCGTTCCAACTGTGCCAGGTAGTGATGGGTTGTTAGATTCAGAGCAAGAAGGACTCGCGATCGCCAGAAAAATTGGCTATCCGGTCATGATCAAGGCTACCGCTGGTGGTGGTGGACGAGGTATGCGTTTAGTGCGGTCTGAGAGCGAATTTGTGAAATCCTATCAAGCCGCCCAAGGTGAAGCAGGAGCAGCGTTTGGAAATGCCAGCGTTTATCTAGAAAAATACATTGAGCGTCCTCGCCACATAGAATTTCAAATTTTGGCGGATAGCTATGGTAACGTTATCCACCTAGGTGAACGAGATTGCTCAATTCAGCGTCGCAACCAAAAGCTACTAGAAGAAGCTCCCAGCCCTGCTTTAGACTCAGATTTACGAGAAAAAATGGGGCAAGCTGCAGTCAAAGCTGCTCAGTTTATCAACTACACTGGAGCGGGCACCATCGAATTTCTTCTGGATAGGTCTGGTCAATTTTACTTTATGGAAATGAATACCAGAATTCAAGTAGAGCATCCCGTCACAGAGATGATCACTGGAATAGACCTAGTTGCAGAACAAATCCGAATTGCCCAGGGAGAACGCTTGAATGTGACCCAAGACCAAGTGATTTTGCGTGGTCATGCAATTGAATGTCGTCTCAACGCGGAAGATCCTGATCATGATTTTCGTCCCTCTGCTGGACGGATCAGCGGTTATCTTCCCCCTGGTGGTCCCGGAGTTAGAATGGATTCCCACGTTTACACTGACTACCAAATTCCTCCCTACTATGATTCCTTAATTGGCAAGTTGATTGTGTGGGGAGAAAATCGTTCTACTGCTATTAACCGCATGAAACGAGCATTGAGGGAATGTGCTATTACGGGATTACCTACTACTATTGGGTTCCATCAGAAAATTATGGAAAATCCACAGTTTTTGCAAGGAAATGTTTACACCAATTTTGTACAGGAGTTAAAAAGCAAAGAATAGTAGTCAGGTTAATATAAAACCCCAGGGTTGTCCTGGGGAGCCAGACTGACATCTTGCACCTGGATCAAAAACTGGGTTTGTGACAAACCACTCAGCCTGAAAACCATAATTTACCGTTGAGCAACCCGGTTTTTTAGGTCTTGGGACAACGGACTAAAAACAAAGGACAAACAAACCTACTGTACCCGAGACCACATGGTCAACAATCCTTGTTGACCTAGTAAAACCTCACGCAGCAGGCTAAGGATACCAACCCAAATAATGGGAGTAATATCCACTCCACCTATGGGTGGTACTAGTTTTCGCAACGGAATCAAAAAGGGTTCAGTGGGCCAAGCAACTAAATTAAAGGGTAGTCGGTTCAAATCCACTTGAGGATACCAAGTAAGGACTATTCGAAAAATAAACAAAAATATCATTAGTCCCAAACTTAAACCCAAAATCCAAGCAGTCAAGTCAAACCCAGTCATAAATTTTGCACCACTCTCATAAATTCATACGCGCTGATTGAACAAAATTTGTAGCTCTCGCAGGGAGCATATCCTTGAATTATAAAATTATCAGAGGCTTCTCAAGGGTGTAAGAGAACATTAAAATTGGGATGAAGAGTATAAAAAAAGGTTGAAATCTATGACGCCTTCTTTAGCAAATTTCCTTTGGAGTCTATTTTGGGGTTCTGTGATTGTCGTTATTCCCGTAACAGTGGGCTTGATTTTTGTAAGCCAAAGAGATAAGATACAGCGCTCCTAACACAGGTAGGAATCAATTAGGCTCTCAGATTATAGATAATTTGTCAGTCAATTACCTAATGACTGAGAAACTAACCAATTGATCTAACCAAAACAGCAAAGGGGCCAAACAACGTAGAGACGTTGCAATGCAATGTCTCTACACGTACAAATTTTTTTTTAAATTACCCTTAACTAAGGGGTATTGAGATGATCACAGTAGTGATTTTAATTGTAAATCGCTAACATAGATCTGACTATTGGGTAAACAATAATGGTAACTTTTGGGCTGAACTCAGCCAGCATTCTGGCTCAGGTCAATTTTGGAACAAATCCAGCCAGTCTTTTAGGAATTTTCCTGGCTGTGGCTGGTCCAGCACTGTATTTCATCCGCTTTATCCGTCCAGGGCTGGAAAGAGATCAAGACATCTTTTTTGCTGCCATTGGTCTAGTCTGTGGCTTCATTCTCATATTTCAGGGTTGGCGATTAGACCCAATTTTGCAATTTGGTCAACTGCTTTTGATTGGGACAACCGTATTTTTTGCAGTTGAAAGTGTTCGCTTAAGAAGTATAGCTACTGAGCAAGCTAAGCGAAACACAAAGATAGTAGACGAGCGAGAGGTGAGCGATCGCTACAAGTATAGTGGTAGAAAGTATGAGGCTGAGGTAGATGCAGAATTAGAACCACTGCCTTATGACTACGATTACTACGAGGATGAACGCCCACGGCCTCGAATTCAAGGTAGTAGAGATAGTCGTTCTGCACGTGATAATTATTACGATGATGAACCTCGCCGTCGTTCAGAACGACGTAGCAATAGTGGAGAACGACCAACCTCAACAGACAAAGGTCGTCGCCGCCCGTCTGGAGGTTCAGGGGGTCGGTCCTCGGAGAGACCCGAAAACGAAAATTGGGGTTCATCGAGAACAGTTGATGATTGGGATAGCTCAAATCGTGAAGAAAGAAAACCTTCTCGTCGTACCAGCAATGGACCTACACGCCCAGAAAGCAGTGACGAGGAGGATATCACTCCTAGACCAAAAAGACGTCGTCCACCCACTGATTCAGCTACTCGATCAACCCGTGAAGATGATGATGTTATGTCAACTGAATATGTAGATTACAAACCTATTGAACGAATAGATGAGGAACCAACCAATTCCCCTAATTTTGACCATGGTTAGTAAAAAATAATCAGGAGGTCGTTTGCGAGCATAAGCAAAAAAATTGAGTTGAAAAAATTTGCACCTAGGTTTTTGCCTCTAAGACCAATTGTTTGTGTCTTAGGTTTGAGCATAGCAAGTTTGCTTTCATCCTGTAGTTACGATGATGTGCCTATTGGAACCACTTCACTCAATAGTCGCTATACTGAACAGCAGCCGACTTTGAGTGGAAATGGTCGTTTTTTGGCGTTTGTCTCCAATCGCAACGGCAGTCATCAACTGCTACTGTACGATCTAGAACAGCAACAATTTGTTCGCATACCGGGTTTGAACCGACCAGAAACAATTGCCGAAAATCCTAGCCTCAGCTATACGGGGCGTTACATTGTTTACATGACTAGCGATCAAGGAAGACCAGTCGTAGCATTGTATGATCGCGTTACACAAGAATCACAAATCCTCACTCCTATTTATCGTGGTTGGGTAAGAAATCCTAGTATCAGTCCTAATGGGCGTTATGTCGTCTTTGAAACGACGATCCATGGTCAGTGGGATATCGAAGTATTAGATCGCGGACCAAGTATTGAGTTAGACATTCCCAACGGTGCATCAGTTGCTGGTCCATAATTGGGGGGCTCAGATAAGACATTTATTCATGTCTAGCTGCTGCAAATACAAACCGTATTTTCAACGCCCCTCAACTCAATGAACAAACTTGTTTACTGTTATTGCAAGCGTAATAAAATGAAGCGAAGCAATTCCACAGGCTGGGATTGCTTCATTTCGCTGAGCTTCATTGATAATGAATGACATGGTGAAATTAATTTCGCCCACCTACTTAACATGTGTCACAGTTAGTTTGTTAACTGGCTGTGCTGGTTATCCTCGCATATTGAACTACCCTTTTGATCCTGGGGGTCAGAGTCTTAACAGTTTTGCTTCAGAATTAAATCCTCAAATTTCTGGCAGATATATTGTGTTCACCTCTGATCGACGGGGCAGTCAGGATGTTTACATGTTTGATATGGCAACTAACAATTTGATTGATTTGCCAGGTTTAAATTCCTTTGATACCATCGCCTCCCATCCGGCTGTTTCTTCAGATGGCCGCTACATTGTATTTGCAGCTAATCGTCAAGGACGCTCTGCAATTATCCTTTATGACCGAGAAACACGCCAATCACGTAATTTAACGACTAACCTGCAAGCAGAAGTGCGCAATCCTACAATCAGCGCTGATGGCAGTAGGATTGCCTTTGAATCCAGTGTTAATGGACAGTGGGATGTTTTAGTCTATGACCGTTCTGGACGACCATTAAACATATCTCAAGACCCAAGGTGATATGGAGTTAGGAGTTAGGAATGGGGCATAGGGCATAGGGGAGCCATTGCGGTCTTGGGGTCTCCCCAAGTGGAGCAAATGGCGTCATAGGGCATGGGGCATAGTATAAGATCTTACCCTTGTCCACGCCAGTTGCTTCAAGTCGGCGAAGCCGCCCAACGCACTGGCTCCCCTTGTCCCCCTTGTCTCCCTTGTCTCCCTTGTCCCCCTTGTCTCCTCTGCTGGTGCTCCCCTACTCCCTACTCCCCACTTCTTGTTGCACAGCCTCAATAAGCGATCGCACTTGTTGTGCTCCTTGTGAAGGTTCAAATGTCAAAGGGAACTTACCACGAGCGATCATCCTCAATCCTAAGGGGAAAATACTGAGTAATCCTTTCAGGTCTTTAAAGTAGTTTCCGACCACTTGTAAAACAAATTGAGGTTCGTTAATCCAACCACCTTGTTTAACCACTTCTACTAATCCTTTGCGATGGCGAAGTGGAATGCTATCAGCTACTTGTTTATGAGCAAGTATTTCCTGTTTGATTTTAGTAATTTGATCTAGCGGTGCAACATCCATTGGACAAACTGAGTTGCAGTAAAAACAGCGAGTACAGCCCCAAACTCCTTGAGTTCCTTCGTTGTAATTTTCTAGACGGTTTTGAGTTTCACTATCACGAGAGTCTGCCACCATACGGTATGCTTTGGCAAGAGCATGAGGACCAACAAATTTTGGTTCAACATGCAGTGCATTACACTCCGAATAGCAAGCTCCACACATAATACAATTACCAGTTTGATCGAGATGAGCGCGTTCTTCGGGTGTTTGTAAAAATTCCCTTTCTGGAACTTTACGCCCTGCTGTACTCACATAAGGGGTAACTTTCTCTAAGTTATTCCAGAAACTACTCATATCTACTACTAAATCCTTAATAACAGGCATATTGCCCAGAGGTGCTACAGTTATTTCTGGAATAACATGTGTATGCTCTCCCGATATTGCAGTTTGTTGCAACTTAGTAATTTCACTCTTTACATTTTCCTTACAAGCTAAAGCCGAACGTCCATTGATTCGCATAGCACAGCTACCACAAATTGTGTTGCGGCAATTTTTGCGAAATGCTAACGTCCCATCTTGCTCCCACTTAATACGGTTCAGACAATCTAGGATTGTGTTTCCCCCTTCAACATCTAAAACATAAGTTTGCACAATTGGAGAGGAATTTGGTTTTTGCCGAATGACCTTAAAAATAACTTCCATTGCATCCCACCAAATTTTTAAAATTACCACATCGAGCCAAAGATTATTCTCACACCCAACTTGCCCACTTGATGAGTTATACTCTTTCTACCCTTAATTTGATCACTAGCTGTTAATAGTCAACACTCTAGTGATTCACATCTTCTCTTTTCAGCATAACCATGAAAATCTCACTTTTAGAAGCACCGAATGGGTTAAAAGACTGTTATGTCAACCTTTAGACCCAATAGTGAAAAAAAGTAATCACTGCTTGACAATTTATTTACATGTTTGAGAGTCCAGACTATGATGGGGTTTCCCCTATAGGTGATTTACCTGAAAAGTAACTTACGTACATCCCCAAACAGAAAAACAAGAGAATTCAATGCTGATGATAGTTATAGCTGTATTTTAATGTCAACACGTCTCTACCCCTCAACAGTCGTTATAAGCCAATTGTTTAGTCATATAGAATTGTCAAATCTGGGGATGAATATCTTGACAACGAAAATGAAGAAACTCAAAGGATGTCACTCACTCATCAAAACTGCCTATCTAAATTTAGATGAATTTTTATAAAAGCCTTATGGCAATCCTCACTCCCAAGGCTGGTATTTAGATGAAAGTGTAACAGTAAATTGAATTCAAACTTAAACAACAATTTTGCTATTATTATTGCATGCTAGTATTTAATATAAAATTACGAGGCAATAAACTGCAGTAGAAGTTAGCGTATCAGTGCAGCTAATACTGCTTAGACCCTTCGTAGAAGAGTAGAGAAGAGATATTTCTCGTCTTTACTGGCAGGAGAAAAGGGTGTATGCATGCACAACCCTAAAGAAACACAATGCTTTCCTCAGCTTGAGAACATGAGTGGGGAGAATCCTAAAACTCAAGGGCAAGAAAGGTAAGCATGAAAAGTAGAAATCCTGCTATTTCTTTGCTCTACGACTTATTTGTAGCAGTAGAACTCACCTGCTTTGCAAAAGTGGCTGAGGGTGACGCTGCTCTAATAGTGCCAAAAGAAAAAAATCTTTAATTTCTGATGGCAAATGATGGTTAAAAGTGCCGTAAAATTACCGAAATTAATGCCTGTCACAACTATGACTTCTCATCTGTTGTGGGCAACCAGAACAGAGGCTCTTAAACTCCCTATCAGCAGGAATTTATCCCTCATCTTAGGGTTGTAGCTTTCTAAAGATGTCAAAAAACTAAATACTGGCATGAAACGACATTGTTTATCAGTTTGGAGAGAGTAAGGATATTTTGAGCGTAATGACTGAAATTGCAACTGCCCCATTGACGGGAAAAGCACTGCTAGCAAAAGTAAAAGAACTTTCGAATCTACCACGGAGAGAAAGAGCTAAGCAGTGTGGTTATTATACTGTTACCAAGAATAACCAAGTTCGCGTTAACCTCACTGATTTTTATGACGCTTTACTATCTGCTCGGGGAATTCCCTTAAGTCCTGAAGCGCCTAAAGATGGTCGTGGTCGTGAACCGACATATCGTGTTAGTGTTCATCAAAACGGTCAGATTGTTATTGGTGCGACTTACACCAAAGCAATGGGTCTAAAGCCTGGTGATGAGTTTGAAATTAAGCTCGGCTATAAGCACATTCACTTAATACAAGTTGATACTGACAAAAAAGAAGTCGAGCAAGATTTAGACGTTGAGGAAGACGAAGAATACGATGACGAGGAAGATGACGAAGAGTACGACGAAGATGACGAAGATGAGAGATAAATTTTTCTAAAGCATTTGGGTCAAAAGCCTAAAGCCAGTTGTCTAAGTCGGAGCAACCGTGCTTTATTGCTGGCTATCAAATTGATAAGTGGAAAAAAGCAACTTTTTCCTTGTTCAATCCTTTAGATTTATCCATAGGGTTGAATTTAGGACTTAGGACTTAGGACTTAGGACTCAGCACTCAGCACTACAGAAAAATTGTCCCGCCTTTAGACATAAATTAGCTGCTCGATAAAAAAATACGATTAGACCTCTTGCACAAGTTGCCTATTTTGGTAGAGGCTTGACAAGGAAACAAGGAAACTGTTTTTTGCAAGAAGTCTATCGTGTTTTTTTTGTTGAGTTTGATCACGTTATTTGCATCAGCAACCAACTCCCTAGTGTCATTTGGTCAAAATGCACCAGTACTGGTTGTGATCATGGCTTTTTTTATTGCTTGGGTAGGATGTTGGTTGCCAATAGGAGCAGTTTTAGCAATCAAATTGAGTTGGCAACCTAACAAACCTTTGCAACCAGAACAAAAGTTGCCAATTCTTGTATCTTTGTACCTATTAGCCCCTCTCATTGTCTGGGGTATTGGTTGGTTAACTAATACAGATATCTCAGACTACGGATTTGTCTGGAATATTTCAATTCTAGGTTCTTTAGGGCTAGGTTTTGGCTTAGGTATCCTAAGTCTAGCTGTTGTGTTTTCCTGCCAGGTATGGCTGGGGTGGAGTTCTTTTCAAATTTCCAATATCAAGCAACTGCGACCAATTTTTGTACCTATTTTGTTGATAGCTTTGTTAGTAGGTGGTATAGAGGAGTTAGTTTTTCGTGGTTTTCTGTTTACAGAACTAAATCATAATGATTCAACATGGATGGCAGCGGCTATTTCTAGTATGGTTTTTGCGGTTTTACACTTAATTTGGGAGCAAAAAGAAACCATTCCACAACTGCCAGGACTCTGGTTGATGGGAATGGTTTTGGTATTAGCACGGTTTACTGATCGTGGTGATTTAGGTTTAGCTTGGGGATTGCACACCGGATGGGTTTGGGCGATCGCTTGTTTAGACACCGCACAGCTAATCACTTACACAGGTCAAGTTCCTGAATGGGTGACAGGAAAAAATCAAAAACCTTTAGCTGGTGTAGCAGGATTTGTTTGTTTACTGCTAACTGGAGTAGTTCTTTGGTTATTTTCAACCTA
Source organism: Nostocales cyanobacterium Centralia_MAG_434 (assembly GCA_021324415.1). Classification (GTDB taxonomy): domain Bacteria; phylum Cyanobacteriota; class Cyanobacteriia; order Cyanobacteriales; family Nostocaceae; genus JAJPJF01. The sequence continues at coordinate 32,278 of JAJPJF010000255.1, read as the reverse complement.
ATTCAACACCCACCCCAATATCAGATCACCCGCCAAAACCAGGCACTAACCGCTTCAGCGCGCGACCTGCAACGTCGCCATAGCGTAACTGCCCACACAAAATCTTACCCATGATTTGGACAGCAGAAGGACGCCGAACACCAACTTTGTAGCCAATACCAGGAAAGCGGTAGAATGCTCCGGCTAATTTTTGTGCCCATGCCATATCACTACCCCACTGTTCGTTAATGGCTTCAGAGTAGTCCTCTAAAGCATTCTTGTCCCCAGCTAAGGCTTTGTCAATTGCTCCAGCCGCAACTAATCCACTAAAAATCGAAGGGCGAATCCCTTCTGCTGTAAAGGGGTCTACAACACAAGCTGCTTCCCCGGCCAAAACCGCATTTTGGGTATGCAACTTTTGATTGCCATTCCACAGACAAAGGGCGTGACCGTACTGCTTACAGGTTTTGACATCTAAACCAAACAGACCACCATACTCACTTAAAATACTCCTAAAGTCCTGTGGCTCTCCACCGATGAACGTCCCAACACCTATGGAATAACCATCTGCTTTGGGAAAGCTCCAAAGATAGCCATTTTTGACCATACCAAACTCGAAGTGGGCAATATTGCCGTTTTCAACATTAGTTTGTGCTTCCGCTTCCAACGCCCCTGCTAAGCGGCGTTTACGTTCTTTAAAGCCTAACCATTTTGCCATTGGTCCCCTAGCACCATCAGCAGCAATTAAGTAACGGCCAGCCACTGGCCCATTTGCTGTGTTAACTTGCCAATGGTCAGTTTTAAAGTCAATACCTGTGACTTCTGTGTTATCTCGCAGTTCCGCGCCTTGCTTTTGCGCTTGCTGAATCAGAAAGTGATCAAAAACTTCTCGGCGCACCATCCATACTGGTTCAGGCGTTTGTAGTTCAGCTTCTACGGGATCGCCCATTTTCCATGTGCAGCGAATTGTGTCTGCCTTGATAGATATTGCTGGACTAAAGTCAAAGTCAAACCATTCAGCAATGACCGGTGATACTCCACCACCGCAGGGTTTATATCTAGGTAGAGATTCTTTTTCTAAAACTAATACTGAGCGCCCTTTTTTCGCTAAATGATATGCTGAGGTTCCACCCGCAGGGCCAGCGCCAACAATTATACAGTCGTACATATAGCTGAATCTTTGCTCCTATTGTTAGTTGATTTTTTAGTTTTTCTTTTGACTCTTGATATCGTCAATATGACCAGAAAATAGCTCATTGTATATTGAGCTAACTACTGAGGGCTGTGATTGAGAGCCAGCGCATTGGACTGACTGTTTGTAGAAACTGGCATTCACTTGGTTACCCAAGACAACCGATAATGGATTATCAATATCGTTGTGTTAATTCACACCCAGTCACTTAGTGTTTTTCTGGTGAAAATCTTATACATTGAATTGTCTAAAACAATTCTTCTTGATAAAGAATGAGTATCCGTAAATTTTCGTACTAAAAACATCTATCCTTATTTGTTTAATTTATTTGTGGTATGCAGTTACCGTATCTTTTTTGCTCATAAGGTCATAAATGTCAGTAGATGAAGATTTAGATTTGTGGTTCAAAATGATTGGCTTTCTATGACTTTTTCTAAGTTACAATTCATCCGTTCTATTGTTTGCAAATTTTTAGCCAATCATTTAAAATTTTTTATAAAGTTTTAGTAAATGTTCTAGATTATAGATTATTTTCTCGGGTTAATTTTTATTTATAAAATTCTTTATTATACTTTATAAGCTTTATACAATAACTGTTATATTGGATTTTTCTTTCTCAAAAAAGCAATTTATAAGCAGAGAAAATGAGGAAGATAAAGGAAATAGGGTCGCAATATCCTCTTCAGTTTCTCTGTATTTGAAATTCAATCAGACAGTGGTGATGTCTTTTTCTTTCTCTGCAAGCAATTCATCAATTTTTGCTGTGTACTTGTTTGTGAGTTTCTGCAATTTGTCTTGCTGATCTCGTGATTCATCTTCAGAAATTTCAGCACTTTTTTCCTGTTTGCGGATTGTGTCGATGACATCACGACGGATATTGCGAATTGCAACGCGTCCTTCTTCAGCATACTTAGCAGCAATTTTGACTAATTCTTTACGGCGATCGCTCGTCAAGGGCGGAATATTCAGCCGAATTGTAGAACCATCGTTGCTGGGGGTTAAACCCACATCCGACATAGAAATTGCCTTTTCAATCAGGCTCAAGCTACTGCGATCATATGGTTGAATTAAGATCGTTGTTGCATCTGGTGTACTAATACTTGCCAGCGATTTTAGAGATGTGGGTGAACCGTAGTACTCTACAGTCACCTTGTCTAGTAGACTCGCATTAGCGCGACCAGTACGAATTGTATTGAACGCTCGTTGAGTTGCCTCAACGGTTTTTTGCATAGTACTCTCAGCTTCAGCTAATTTCACATGAACCTCCCACAAGCGTGCCTATGGATTCTCCCATGACTGCCCGACGGATGTTACCCGGAACAGTCAAGTCGAATATGAGAATTGGGATATTGTTTTCCTTACATAAGGCTATCGCAGTACTATCCATTACCCGCAAATCTTTTGCTAAAACGTGTCCATATGTGAGGCTGTTATAACGTTTTGCATCTGGGTAAAGGTGGGGATCAGCATCGTATACGCCGTCAACTTTAGTGGCTTTAAAAATCACTTCAGCATCAATTTCTGCTGCTCTTAAAGCTGCAGTTGTGTCAGTTGTGAAAAAAGGATTACCAGATCCAGCACCAAAAATCACCACCCGTCCTTTTTCTAAGTGACGGATGGCACGACGGCGAATATACGGTTCCGCTATTTCTTGCATAGCGATCGCGGTTTGAACTCGCGTCTGTACCCCTATTCGTTCCAGCGAATCTTGCAACGTCATGGCATTCATTACCGTAGCAATCATACCGATGTAATCAGCGGTTGCTCTGTCCATCCCAGCCGACGCCGCCTTGACACCACGAAAAATATTGCCGCCTCCAACGACAATGGCCATTTGAACGCCAGTTGCTACCACCTCTGCTACTTCTGCTGCTATTTGCTTGACCACTTCTGGATCAATTCCATAGCCCATGTTGCCCATAAGGGCTTCACCGCTTAGTTTAAGTAAAACCCGTCGGTAATTAGTTCCCATGAAGTTACGCTTTATCAAAAAATTTCCAATTGCCTCCAATTTAAGATAGCAGTAGAGGGACTATCTGTCTCTACTTACGCAATATCAAAGGAGTACCTAGAGTTTCTGTTTGAACAGGATAAATTTCTTGCTCATTAAACAAAGATGTAATTGCACGCTTAAGATACTGTTCACCCACCAATTTTTGACTGTTGTGGGGGTTATCATCAATTTGACCTTTATAGCGCACAACACCATTCCAGTCTATTAAAAAGGCTGTTGGAGTTTTAGTGACACCAAAGCTACGAGTTACATCTTGAGTTGAGTCCCACAGATAAGGAAAATTCAGATCATGTCTTCTGGCAAAAGATTTCATGTTCTCAAAGCTTTCTGTAGGGTCAATGTTAGCGTCGCTGCCATTCACGCCAATGAGCGTGAAGCCTTGTTCAGCAAATTCGGCTTGAATATTTTTTAATTTGTCTACATACAACTGAACATAAGGACAGTGGTTACACATTGCAATGACGCTTACTGCCCGTAACCTCTCTAGATAACGACGGAGATGGTGTACTTGATGATCAACTCCTGGCAGTTCAAAATCTGGGGCATAACTCCCAATGGGAGTTCCAACTGTTTCTAGTGTAGTCATCTTGTGTAGTCTTTGAGGAACTAAAAACAAAAAATGTCAACAAATTAGGCGTCAATTTCAAGTGTTAAACCACCCTTTAGCTAAAGCTTGATACCCGATAATTTTATAAACCAATTTAGCTGCAGTAAATTGTGAAACTACTGAATCTACTACTGGTGCTAATTCCATCACATCATAGCCATTCACATTGTCATTTGAACGAAGTAGCTGATATGCTGTGCCTTGAGGTGATCTGCGATAGGAACGTGAGTATAAATCCCAATCTTTACGATGAGTAGTGGTTGCTTCATAAGCAATGGGTAATATAACTACGCGAGCAGTATCATAAGTTGCAGCAGCATCAAACTCTAAAAAGGGAAGCACAGACGTAGAATTTTGTGCCAGTATAACTATCACATTGTTTACATTTATATACAGTCATGACTTATCATCCTGACGCAATCTTGATGATGAGTTACTTCCTCTCGCTGCTGCTAACTACTGCCACAATAAAAACAGTTCATGCCTGCTTTTTATATCGTAAATTTTAGTATCTCATGATTAGCTTTAGCTCTACCTCAACAATTACCTCAGAGAAAACCTGGATTTGGCAAGGCTTCTCAATTTGTTATCAAACTCAAGGAACGACTGGTCCAGCAGTTGTCTTAGTGCATGGCTTTGGTGCTTCGTGGTGGCACTGGCGGAAAAATATCCCTGTGCTAGCCGAAAATTGCCGTGTTTATGCTATCGATTTGATTGGCTTTGGTGCTTCAGCTAAACCCAAACCAGGTGAAACAATATCTTATACGTTTGAAACTTGGGCGCAGCAACTAGCAGATTTTTGCCGTGAAGTTGTAGGTGAGCCAGCTTTTTTAGCTGCTAATTCTATTGGTTGTATTGTAGCAATGCAAGCAGCAGTCACTTACCCAGATATTGTATTAAGTGTTGCATTGCTCAATTGCTCCTTGCGACTATTGCATGATCGCAAACGGGCTTCTTTACCTTGGCATCGTCGTGTTGGAACTCCTGTACTTCAACGGATACTTTCTCTAAAACCAGTTGGCGAGTTCTTCTTCAAGCAAGTTGCTCAACCCAAAAGTGTAAGGAAGATTTTACTACAAGCTTATGCAAATGCAGAAGTTGTCACAGACGAGTTAGTAGATATTCTGACAACACCAGCAAAAGATCCAGGTGCCGTAGCAGTTTTTCTTGCTTTTACCTCATATTCTACAGGACCTTTACCTGAAGACCTCTTACCCCTATTACCTTGCCCAGCCATTCTTGTTTGGGGAGCATCAGATCCTTGGGAACCAATTGAGTTGGGTAGAGAATTAGCCAACTTTCCCCAAGTACAAAAGTTTATTCCTCTTGAAGGAGTAGGACACTGTCCGCAAGATGAAGCGCCTGAGGTAGTCAATCTCATCTTACAAGACTGGATAGGAAAGTTAGTCAAATAGCCGTCATGAACTACCCCATTCCTAACTCCCCGACAGCAACTTTTGGAACAAGACATGAGATATGTGGAGGACATGGAGGACATGGGAAGGGGGCAATTTCTCTCCCCACTCCCCATTCCTAACTCCTAACTCCATTCCCCACTCCCCATCTTTAACGTCTAAGCGGCTGCTGTAAAACACCTCTTTGCTGCAACCAATCCTTACCCACTTGAATGCTGATATCAGAAGCAAGATTGCCAGTGCTTTCTACCCGCACCTCTCCAAATCCTATGGTGCTGCGGATTGATTCCGCGCTGCTGCCATCTCCTTGTTGAGCTACGATGTGAGTCACTGCTAAAGGTTCAGCTGAGTGTTTATCCACATAGATATTCCGATACCCAGCTTTTTCTAACGTCAATATTAAGGGTCGAAGAGTGCTACGACGACTACCCGTGCTATCTTGAATTGCTACTCTTAAAGAAGCTGGATTAGTAACTTCTGGTTGATTTGCTTGATCTGCTGCCTGTACATTGAAGTGCTGAGCCATCATAGCATTAATGTGTTGTTTATCTGGTAACCAGTAGCTAGTATTAAACTCCCGTTTACTGCTGAACCGACCTGGTAGCATGAGCATATGCATATTAGAATGACTCGTTTGCACCCCAAAACCAAGTAGTGCCACGAGCTCCTCGACTGTCATGTTTGTATCGATATGATCTTTGACAACGTCAAGAATTTTTGGTAGCTGAGCTACAGTACCTGGATTGAGTGTCTGGTCGATTAAAGCACGCATCACCATTTGTTGGCGTTGAATTCGACCAATATCTCCAAGAGCATCATGGCGAAAGCGTAAAAGTTGTAATGCTTGGTCACCATTGAGGTGTTGCTGTCCTGCCTTCAAATTAATGTACAGGTGCTGAGAGTCGTCTTGGTACTTCATATCTTTGGGGACGTAAACCGTCACCCCACCTAATGCATCGATCAGTTTGGCCATTCCCAGAACATTAATGCGGACATAGCGATCAATCCCCACACCATCAAGGAGATGGCTCACCGTTTTAGCGGTCAAGGCGGGTCCACCATCCACATTGGCAGCATTAATTTTTTTCATGCCATGACCTTCAATCTCTGTTCGAGTATCTCTGGGAATGGAAAGCGAAACTATTTTTTTCTTTTCTGGATCAAATCTGACCAAGAGCATCACATCTGAAAGACCATCAAAAGAGTTGATCTCAGGCTGGTACCTTAAACCCTTTGTTTCAGCAGGAGGATTTTTGACGTCTGGTGGGAGTACACTCATGCCTAGGAGTAAAACATTCACAGGGCGAGTTAACTGTGAAAACTGTAGTCCACCCCCTGCAATGCGATCGCTATCAAACACAGCTGCCTCATCAGGACTTAGTTCTGTATGCATCAAAGGCGTACTGGTCAAAGAAACTGCTAACAGCGCCCCTGCAGTTGCCGACACTATTGCAATACCACCCATTCCCAACCAAAAATACAGCCAGCGCCCAGATTTAGGATTTTTGATATTTGAGTTCGAGCGGGATGCAGACTGGTTTTTTTGCGCCGAAGTTCTTTGAATAGTCACAGACTCCCTCACACTTACTGTTAAAATTTTCGCGTATTTTTTTGCTAAAAGGGAAAGACCTAGCCAATCATAGCCAACTCTTAAATATCAGTGGTAAATTTGCCACTTTAGTATCATTTTCAACATTTATAGTTAAATTTTTCTGATTTTTAGCTAATCTAGAGACGTTTACATTGAAGTATGACAACAAGAAACCAGATTTGACCAGACCTATAGGAAATATTTAGTAAGTTTTCCTTAAACCAACTAGAAATGCTGAATGCTACTCAATTTAGCTTAAAGATTAAGATAAATATTTGCCAAGTACTCGCTCAGCAAAGCTGCTCATCCCTGGTAAGCGCTTAGACTGACCTTTGAGTATCCGGATCATCAACCAGAGACTGACTAAAAAATAGCCAGAGGTGAGAAAGCTATTCAGAATTAGTAGACGCAATGCTAAAAGCTCTGAAGTTGAGGCTCCAGTTGCAAAAAAGAGATACCCTAAAAGCCAAACCAGCCCCAAAGTAATTGACAGGCGACTCACACTAAGTTGTTCCCGACTCCCTTGACGACGATATAGAGTCCACAAAGACGGGAAAAAACCAATGACTGGAATTAAATACAGAAGCAATAATAAAGTAGAACTATTCTGGTTACCAGTTGGAGAACCTCCCCTTGTACCCTCGACTCTAAATTGGGAATGACCAATCGGTTCAAGATTTTTCATAAGCATTTAGTTGAATCCTAAGTTAGACAGATGAATGACCGTGATGTAGTTAGAGATAATAGATGTAAGGAAAAATTTATTTAGTTTTATCCCACAATTGGCAGATGCAGACACGTAAGCTTTTCGACTGGTGGCAGACACTAACCCCGATAGCGCAGATAGGAATGATTACACTGTTTGCACCGTTGCTAGTGCTTAATGGTTGGGCAGTTTCAGCAATTTTTCATTACTTTCACTCATTGATAGTCATTTTAGTCGGAGCGTCAGTGTTAGCTTTTCTGCTAAACTACCCTGTCAGCTGGATGGTTCGTCATGGTGCTAAGCGAGAGCAAGTTGCTATATTAGTCTTTTTAATCGCTTTATCAATTTTGTTGGCGCTGGGTTTGACCCTCTTTCCATTAGCTCTTACTCAAGCCCAGCAATTGGTAGCCCGCTTGCCGGAATTAATTGATTCTGGACGCTATCAGTTGATGATGTTAAACGAGAAAGCAGATAATTTGGGCATTCCAATCAACCTTGATGCGCTAGTGGGGCAAATTAATGATCGAGTCAAGGGGCAATTGCAGGCGACCGCAGGACAAGTTTTGAATTTAGCAGTAGTGACGCTCACTAGCCTGCTGGACTTTCTGTTGACGATGGTTTTGACTTTTTATCTCTTACAGCATGGAGATGAACTCTGGCAGAGTCTGGTGGATTGGTTCCCTTCAAAGTTCCGTGAACCTTTCTCTCAAACAGTGCGCTTGAGCTTTCAAAATTTCTTTATTACCCAGCTGATTATCTCTACCTGTATGGCGTCAGCCCTCATTCCTACTTTTTTATGGCTCAAAGTCCCATTTGGGTTACTATTTGGCTTAACAATTGGCATTATGGCGCTCGTTCCTTATGGGGGCTCTGTAGGTATAGCTCTGACAACATTATTAGTGGCGCTGCAAGATATCACAATGGGGGTAAGGGTATTGATTGCAGCGGTTATTGTACAACAAATTCTAGAAAACTTGATTGCCCCACGAATTTTAGGGAACTTTACTGGTTTAAACCCAGTTTGGTTAATCATTTCGGTTTTGACAGGAGCAAGAATTGGCGGTTTACTGGGTGTGATTTTGGCAGTACCTACAGCTGTTGTCGTGAAAACGGCTTTAAGTGCTTTACGTCCTAGTTTACATAGCACTAATGTGGATGAAAGTTCTGTCTCAGTCTCTGGTCCTCAAGAAGGTTCATCCAAACCTGAGTCAAAGGCTTCTCTCAATATTTCTGAAGCTACATTACCTTAACGGCAGCCCCTAGTGTAGCGAAGCGCAACTAGGGGAAATTCAGTTTTTGGATTGAATTTTCTTTTTTTAGAATGCAGCAATCAATATTCTTTTTCTTGCAAAAGCAAGGTTAGTAGACAATCGAAGCAACGCTACTGGACTAGTAGCCTCTACTTTCGCTGGCAAAAGCCAGCTTAATGGAGTAGATAGGATGAAAGCAGAATCCCCTTACTTTTGGTGGGAATGAGCGATAGCGGAATTTACACAGTCTGGAGTGTCAAATCGGAAATTCTGATTCAGGCAATGGAGATTGAGCAACCGCACTCGCACTACTATTTATGTGAGAACATCCTAGTACACTGAATAAGACAACTCCTGCAGCAGCTAAGACATAACGTCTTCCCAGACGAACACCATAACGTCTTTGCAGGAAGTTTTTTCGCGCACTACTATAATTTTCCTCCATTTTGCCACCATTATTCCCAAAGTCTCTCATTAGACTATGGCATTTGAGATGACATAAACATTGGGCTGTTACAGTTTTGGCAACAACCCAAGAATAGGATGTTACTTAGCAGGTACACTCCACCAAGCTAAAGCATAAGGCTGAGTGGCTTGATTGACCTTTTGACGAAACCGAACACGAATCGTATAACTTCCAGTAGCAGGAACAGGACAGAATATGTGTTGCACATTATCAACTTCACTGCTTGAAGCACAAATAGCAGCAGTATCTGAATTTGGTGAGTCAGCTTTCACTAAATAGAGATCAAGGTGATTCAAGCCGCGATCGCGAAATTTCTCCCCAACGTCATATAGACCATTCTGATTTTTGTCTTCTAACTCCACCAATCTATCCCAAGCTAAGGTGATGGCAATAAAACTCCCTTGCTGCAACGCCCGTGCTAACTTGTATTCTATAAACTCTCCAGCATTCACTGTATGATAATCCCAGCCTATGGCTGGTACAGTTGTTGATGGACTCCACTGACCAGCACTAAATTGCTTGTAAGCACGAAATGCATTGAGATGACCTGCTCCCATTTGAGCATCTAAGGGAATTTTCGGGTTTTTGTATGCCTCAGATACCAGCCAATCATGATTTTGCTTGTCAATAAGTGTTCGAGTCATTCCCAATCGCAAGCCATTCCCATTGTCTTGGATCTTGTCTGCTGAATTTAACAAGACTGCTTTCATGACCTCGTGGCGACGAGAAGCAATACTCCAGTTAGGTTGTTTTGTTCGTAGCTGTCTATCACCAAATTCCTGCAAGAGTGCAACCGTTGCTGTCACCAGAGGTGCTGCAAAGCTTGTTCCAGTGACCTTATTTGCTTTACCATCTGGATTCAGTAAACGAATATTACTGCCAGGAGCTACTAAACTGATCGCACGACGTGGACCAAGATTAATTTCCCTTCCGCTTAGCCGCCGAACCATTGCTGGATCAGTTGTTGCTAAATTAGAGACATCAACTTTATTGAACACCCCTCCTCGTCGAGAGGAAAAGGCTATATTGACTCCATTGTAGTTATCTGTAGGTATGGGAATACCCCCCCTACCTTGGTTACCTGCAATGACATATAATGCATTATGGACACGACTGGACCAGTCGATACACAAGGTTAGTAAAGAATTACCATCTAAAATAGCTTTTGGTCGTGGGTCACGGGTTAAGGGTTCACCAAAGCTGAAATTGATTGCACGTATATCTACACCATTCTGATTTGCGATCTGCTGTGCTGATAAGCACTCTTCTGGCTGACCCATATTTTTTGTAGACCCTACAGCAGAGGAGTAGAGCTTTGCACCAGGAGCAACTCCCGGTAAGCCTTTATCGGTACTCACCATCAGACCAGCAACATTGTAGGCGTGTGGGTCTACACTAGTGTCGGATTTAGCATATCCATCACGTAAAAAGACTCCGGCTAGCGACACAGAGTGATTTTTCGAAACTGCTTTATCTAATCCAAATTTGCCAGGACGTCCAATCTCTACTTGACCAATGGCAATCTTACGACCGGTTAAATTATATGGAGGCTGATGTAACCGCAAAGCATCAATACCGTTACTGTCAAGGAAGATTTCTAGGGCTAGTACTGGTGCACTTAAGCAGCAAGCACTTAATCCCAAAATTGACCAGATTAATTTTTTAGTCATTAGTCAGTTCTTAATTGTTAATTGTTAAAAAGTCCTACCAGCCACTCATCATAAAGTACTAACTAATAGTCAGATTTTTGTTAAAATGCTGACAGAAAGAGGATGCTCAACAACCCACTAGTTATGACCCAAACGCCATCTAAAAAGCCCATTGTGATTGCTCCATCTATCCTATCAGCGGATTTTAGCCGGCTGGGAGATGAAGTTCGTGCTGTAGACGAAGCTGGAGCTGATTGGATTCACGTTGATGTAATGGACGGTCGCTTTGTACCTAACATTACGATAGGTCCTCTGATTGTGGAGGCAATTCGTCCAGTTACGAAAAAGCCGTTGGATGTCCACTTAATGATTGTGGAGCCTGAAAAGTACGTCGAGGACTTTGCTAAAGCAGGAGCAGATCACATCACTGTTCATTGCGAACATAATGCATCCCCTCACCTACACCGTACTCTGGGTCAAATCAAAGAACTTGGCAAAAGTGCTGGTGTGGTACTGAATCCCTCAACACCATTAGATTTTATTGAGTACGTACTGGATCTTTGTGATTTGGTGTTGATTATGAGCGTCAACCCTGGTTTTGGCGGTCAAAGTTTTATTCCTGGCATGGTGCCCAAAATTCGGAAACTACGTCAGATGTGTGATGAACGTGGTCTCGATCCCTGGATTGAAGTGGATGGAGGACTCAAAGCCAACAACACTTGGCAGGTTTTGGAAGCAGGCGCAAATGCGATCGTTGCAGGTTCCGCTGTGTTTAAAGCGAAGGATTACGCGAAGGAAATCGCGGCTATTCGCAACAGCAAACGTCCTACCCCAGAACTAGCAAAAGTTTAGTGGTTAGTTGCCGATAAGTGTTTCAGCAACTGATTACTAATAGTAATCCTACATTATTTGCAAACATGGAGAGACCCAGTTTCTGTATGAAACCGGGTCTTTAGAGAATCTTCAAAAAAATTGGGTTATCCCTACCTTGCTATCTCCTCAAAAATTTATTATTTACGGTGACCACCTAACCACTTAGCGGCAGCAAGTCCTAAAATAGCTCCTACAACGGGATTGCTGAGAAACTTAATAATACCAGGTTGTTCTGCCAGCACTTCTCGGAAAATATCAGGATGATTGTGATAGGCAAAGGATGCAAGCTTGCTAACATCATCCGCGGTCATGTGACCTGCGTTATGTGTGGAAAGACCAAGCTGTTGCTCTAATTGGCGTTCATCTAGTCCTCTTTGCTTCAAGTGCTTGAGAAAAGCACGAGCGACATCATCTCTTTCATTTGGTTTAATTTGAGCGATCGCCTTTTGTAATTCTGGTTCCATTTGGCTAGTAGGAATATTGTTTGGATGTAAAGAACGACCAAACAATTGCCGACGCTCATCTGCAGTTGTCCTTTGAGCAAAATCATCAAAGTTTTGATATTCTTTAGTCGAGTCTGTAGATGGGCTATCAAGAGATTCTACATTTCCTTGAGCCAAATCGTTCATTATTTGACGCTTGTATTGTTCACTGCTAGTCATTTTATTTCTCTCCTTAAGTTAGCTCTAACAATCTGCAATTAGCTGTACTGAATTTGATTGCTTTGCACATCGTATTGAGCTGTCAAAATCAGTTGTTTATCTGGTGCATATACCAAAACTGTCAGATCTTGATTTGGAAAATTCTTCCTAAATCCCTCAACTAGAGACCTTGCCAGGGTACGCACTTCATTAGGACGAACTTTAGGGGAAATAACAACACCTAGTTTGTTATTGTCACGCACATAAGCGTCTTTAATTAATCCCTGAGATGTTTTTACAACCCAGTCACCAAAAGTTTGTCCACTTGGACTATTTCCTCGCTCTATTTGTGCATAAGCTAGAGTAGAACCATTCGCTGGCTGAGTGGTTGTTCGATCCAGTGCTACAGTTCTACTACCACACGCAGATGTTATCGTCAGTACTAATATCAAGACGAGAACAGTGAGAATCTTGCGACTCTGCTGAAGCAGACTCATTGTTGTAGTCTCCTTAAAAATCTGTTTGTTAACAAAGCTAATTAAATTAAGTCAACTTAATTACGTTTAGAGTTTTGAATTTTCTAGGTAAGTTTTTTGTAAAAATTCACTGTTTTACTAATTACTCTTGATGGGTGAAATCGTATAGTGAGTAAATAAAGTCCGCCACAGCGGACTTTATTCAACCTATGCACTAATCTCACACACTACATTCACTATGTTAAGAATTCTAGCCTCACGGATTTTTACAACTTTAAGATGCACCCTAAAGACTTACCTAAACTTGGTACAGAGAAGGTCCAATCTAACCGCCCAATCTAGTCAAGATTCTTTTTGATATTATCTTTTACATCTTCAACGCCATGGCGTACTTCACTTTCAGCTTGCTTTGCTTTTCCTGCAGCTTTATCTTCTGGATCACCAGTTACATTTCCCCAAGCTTCTTGTGCTTTACCTTCAACATTCTTGGCAGCAGCTTTTGCTCTATCTTCTATGCTCATTTTGAACTCCTATTTTTTTACTCAATTAAATTCAAAGTTAGTGTGGAACTTTGAAATCATTTGTTATTACATTCACAAGTTAGCTTAAAGTTTTTACTACAGCCTTCTGCCACAAGACGTATTAATTGTCTCTGCTAAAAGAGGGAAAAGTAACCTTTCAAGGCAAGTTTATGTCAGAGAACAAACTGATATTTTTGAATCTCCTGTTAGTAGTCAGGACTTTATTTCTTTACTTTAAGAGCAATCCAGTTTTCACTACGAGCTTTAAATAACATCAATAGTAAATTTATGTAAAATAAAGTAAAGAGGTATTCTAAATACTATCTGTATGTCTATATGTCTATATGTTGATATATTTTAAGGTAATTTTAGATACATTTATTACTGAGATCAAGTATTCACGACTATCAAATAGGATATCTTCAGCAAAACTATATGACAGAATTTTGTCTTCAAGCGCCTTTTCAAGCGACAGGTGATCAACCACAAGCGATCGCTCAACTTGTGGCTAGTATTCAAGCAAGCAATCACTACCAAACTTTACTGGGAGCAACGGGAACTGGCAAGACTTTTACCGTCGCATCGGTTATCGAGAAAGTCGGCAAACCTACATTAGTCCTAGCACACAATAAAACTCTCGCTGCACAACTTTGTAATGAGTTGCGAGAATTCTTTCCTAACAACGCAGTTGAGTATTTTGTCAGCTATTACGACTACTACCAGCCAGAGGCGTATATTCCTGTCAGTGATACATATATCGAAAAAACAGCTTCGATCAATGATGAAATAGATATGTTGCGTCACTCCGCAACGCGATCGCTCTTTGAACGCCGAGATGTTATCGTTGTTGCTTCCATTAGCTGTATCTATGGTTTAGGAATTCCCAGTGAATACCTTAAAGCCGCTATTCCATTGCATGTGGGGAAAGAGGTAAATCAACGCCAGGTTTTACGAGATTTGGCATCAGTGCAATACAGCCGCAACGATATAGAAATGGGTCGCGGACGGTTTCGGGTTCGGGGTGATGTCCTAGAAATTGGTCCGGCGTACGAAGACAGAATTATTCGGGTAGAATTTTTTGGCGATGAAATTGACGCTATTCGTTACGTTGACCCTGTGACGGGTGAAATTATCAAGAGTGTAGAAGCGGTTAATATTTACCCAGCGCGTCACTTCGTTACACCAGAAGAAAGACTAGAGGAAGCTTGTCATGCAATTGCAGCAGAATTAAAAGAGCGCAAAGCACAATTAGAAGCAGACGGGAAATTACTAGAAGCGCAACGTCTGGATCAGCGTACACGTTACGACTTGGAAATGTTGCGCGAAGTCGGTTATTGCAACGGCGTGGAAAACTACTCCCGCCACTTAGCCGGACGACAAGCGGGAGAACCCCCAGAGTGTTTGATTGATTATTTTCCTAAAGATTGGTTGCTGGTGATTGATGAATCTCACGTCACTGTGCCCCAAATTCGTGGGATGTACAATGGTGACCAAGCAAGAAAACGAGTGTTAATTGAGCATGGGTTTCGTCTTCCTAGTGCTGCTGATAACCGTCCTTTAAAAGCAGAGGAATTTTGGGAAAAGGTGAACCAGTGTATTTTCGTTTCTGCAACACCAGGAGATTGGGAATTAGAAGTGTCTGACTCCCATGTGGTGGAACAAGTTATTAGACCAACAGGAGTGATTGATCCAGAAATCATTGTCCGTCCCACAGAAGGTCAGATTGATGATTTGTTGGGTGAAATTAAAGATAGAGTTGATCGCCAAGAACGGGTGCTGATCACAACATTAACCAAGCGCATGGCGGAAGACTTAACCGACTATCTGCAAGACAACAGCATTCGGGTGCGATATTTGCATTCCGAGATCAATTCCATTGAACGCATTGAGATCTTGCAAGATTTGCGTGATGGTAACTTTGATGTTTTGGTCGGTGTTAACTTGTTACGGGAAGGGTTGGATTTACCGGAAGTCTCTCTTGTGGCGATTTTAGATGCAGATAAGGAAGGATTTTTGCGTGCTGAGCGCTCTTTGATTCAAACTATTGGTAGAGCTGCACGTCATGTGCGGGGACAAGCAATTATGTATGCAGATAACCTCACCGATAGCATGATCAAAGCTATTGAAGAAACCGACAGGCGTCGCGGTATTCAAATGGCATATAACCGGACACATGGGATCACACCCCAACAGATTGTCAAGAAAAAATCTAGTAACGCGATTTTGTCTTTCTTGGAAGTCTCACGACGGTTGAATGCAACTGATTTAGAAACAGTTGATCAGCATATAGATGAGTTACCCCTAGAAGAAATTCCAGATTTGATCACTCGGCTAGAAGCGCAAATGAAAGAGGCGGCGAAGAACCTAGAGTTTGAGGAAGCAGCAAAGTTGCGCGATCGCATTAAGCATCTGCGCGATAAGTTGGTGGGTAGACATTAATTGCTGTATCTGATGCTGAATTTCAAGACTCATAATCAGGTTACCCCAGTGCCTTCGCGAAAAACTGCTGAGCAGGTAGTACAAGGGGACCACCCTTGTCTCCTACTCCACTCACTACCCTCAACTCCGCCTCGTGCCTGCAGACACTTCTTCAGGGGGATAGCCTGGTGTTTCTTCAACTAATTGGGACTTAAAAACATTGATATCAGCAGCATTAATAATAGCACCTAGCAGCTCTAGTTCAAATTCAACCAATTGATCAATAGTTTCATTGAGCATATTTTCTTGTGTGTAGCTTGGTCGCGTTACAAGCACGATGCCATCACTATAAGGTTGAATTAACAATGGGTCATTTGACACAGCTAAAGAACTTGTGTCTAAAATGACTAAATCGTAGCGCTCGCGAACATCCTCCATTAGCCGTCGCATTTCGCTAGATTCTAGAATGGCAGCCGACTGACGTACAGGACCTGGGCTAGGAATGATGTATAAATTTTCTACATCAGGCACTAAGTGGATGCATTCATTTAAGTTGGCATAATAGCGTAAAGGCTCAATAATAGCATGATCATCGGGAGTAACCCTTAGTGTTGGAGAATAAGAGGGAGATCGCAAATCTGTTTCAATAATCAAAGTTCTTTTACCAGCACGTGCAGAAGCGATACCCAAGTTATAAGCACTCACTGTCTTACCCTCAGAATTGCTAGTACTAGTAATCAATACGACCTTCAAGTTACCGCCTCCCACACGTCGCAAATTACTGCGGAACTTCTCATAAAACTCTAAATAGGGAGACTCTGCAGAAATTAAAACTGGAATTGTTGCTCTTTCAGGATTATCAATTGGTATCAAAGGGATTTCTCCCAAAAGAGGAACTTCCTGTTGTTTTAAGCGATCGCGTATATCCTCTCTGGTTTTAAAAGTTCCTTCCAGAGAACCCAATAAAAATATAACTCCAGCGCCGACTAATAATGCTAACAAACCACCTATACCCAAAGTGATCGGTATATTTTTAGAAGATGTGGTGTTAAGGAGAATCACTGGAGGTCTAGCAATACTGAGGCTACTGACAGTCTCTGCTTCTGCAGCTTTAGAGTCAGTTAGTTTGGCCTGAATTTGATCATAGAGATTTTTTTTGAGTAAAACCTGCTGTTCTAGGCGAGCTCGCTCCAGTTGTTTATTAGGTATTTGTGAATACTCCTGTCGTAATTTCGCTTCATTTTTCTCTAAGTCAGCTAGTTGTTGCTGTAAAGTCTGCTGCTGAGTTTGCAAAGCTACCATTTGGTTTGCTAGTTGCTGACGAGCCGGGTCTAAGTTACTTTGAGCACGTACACTTGAGACCTTACCAGGAAGAGGAGCAGTTCCACCTTCGCCTCCCACGACCTCAGAGCCACGCTGTTGCAATAATTGCTCATAAGCTTCTTTCTGACGTCGTAGCTGAATCATTGTTGGATGGTCGGGACGTAGGTCTTTCTTAAGAACCTCTATTTGAGATTCAGTTTGATACAGTTGTGCTCGTAAACTAGCCAGAATCGGATCAGCACTTAAAGCAGAAGAAACATAAGCTTGGTTGACATTTAATCCTAACTTCTGTTGTAAACTGCGAATTTGAGCATCAATTCCTGATAGTGTGAGTTTAATTTGCCGTTGCTGAGCTTGGTTTCCAGTAATAGCACCGAGCGTGCTACCATTTTCTGCTGCTAGTATTGCTGGGCGCTGTACACGATCATAATGTTCTAGTTTTTGCTCTGCAGCTTCCAATTGCCGTTTAGCTTGTGGTAAGCGTTCGTTGATTTTTTGAATAATTGCTTTTAATCGCTGACTATTAATATCACTGCTCAACTTGATCATTGCTGCCATCAGGTCTTGCAATGTTTCTCGGGCGCGTGCGCGATCAGTATCTTTATATTTCAGTTCAATTTGTGTCGATGCTGAGCTACTAGGAGTCTTAGTGTCCCCAGACTTAGATTTATCAGGTATTGTGAGTGCCACATTATCAATAATTTTTTTTGGTGGGACATTCACTTTGGATGCTACTGTAGCAATTATCTGATCAGACAGCAAAAGATCTGCGCTTAATTCCTGCCCTTCCTGCTGAATTTCAGTACCAGTTGTCGAAAAAGAAACAGGTGGACGAGAGTAAGCAAGTGCACCACTTGCGATATAGCTTGGAGATGGCTCTGGTTGCAGCGCCACTATTGTTGAGCCTGTGACAACTAAACCGAAACTAGCTAGTCCAATCCACTTGTACTTGTCGAAAGCAATGAGATAGCGTTTAACAATTGGTGGGGTCATGACAAGGATAGATAAAAATTAATTATTAAGTGATAACCCTGTGAGTAGGGCTTTGAGTTTTAGCAGAAATCCACAAAATTGAATATTTGTTCTCCATGCTTCCAAGCAAGTTTGTACCCTGAATGCTATGAGCAGGGTGTTGAATAAAATGACTTTTTTCCCTGGTTAGAGGCGCGAACACCACTTTTAAGGGTCTATATAGGAGTTGAAGACAAAGTTATTTAGGGCAAGTTGCCGTTAAAGATATCAAAGAAACGGATGAAACTCTCAATATTAAAAAAGGGTTGGGTAATAGTATTGATGGCATTAGTAATTTTACCAATCAAGTTGCGACCAACAACAATAACATCATTGTCTTGCAATGGTACGTTTTGAGACGCATCCCCTGATAGAGCCTTTTTTGCGTTCAGTTTCTGAGTCACAGCTCTACCTCTTTCGGGATCAAAGCGAACTAACGCAATTTCCTTGAGGTTGGCAGTGTCAAGATTGATTCCGGATAAAGCATCTATAAAAGTACTACCATTGGGCAATGGGAGTGTAACGATTCCTCCAGCAGAATAATTTAATACTCTAACTCTAATTTGTGGTACAGCCAAGGTTGAACGACCCACCAAATTGCGATCATAGCTATCATCCGTGCCAATCTCACGGCGTGGCACAATAATTGCATCCCCATCTTGCAAGCGTAAATTGGGGATTGCGCCGCCCTTTTGTAACGGGGTGTACAAGTCAATGTTTTGTGAAGCCACAGAACCATCAAGCAACTTTCGACGCACTTTTACTTGTCTGAGATCTGCCATGTTCGTAGAACCACCAGCCAAAAGCAATGCATCACCAACACGGGGTGTTAAGGAAGCAACAGGATAAATTCCTGGTCGAGTGACTTCTCCGCTAATAGTGATTTGCACTGGTCGCTGACCTACTAAGGAGACGGCAACAGTATCTTGATCAACGACAATGTTATTGAGTGACGAGCGAATTTTTTCTTGCGCTTCTTCCAAAGTCAAACCTTGTAAAGACACCGTTCCCACTTGTGGGACAACAACGTTACCCTCAGGATTGAGTTGAGCTTGAAAATTCAGTTCTGGACGTTGCGCTACTAATGACAAAGTCACGATTGGATCAATCACGTAGCGATTTAAGCCAGCACGGATTTTTTCCTGCGCTTTTTGTAAACTTAACCCTTTCAGTGAAACAGTTCCCAGTAATGGTACAGTTATATTCCCGTCTGGATTAATTTGAGTTTGAAAGCTTAAATCTGGAAAACGCTGAACTGTCACGGCAATTGCATCTCCAGGTCCCAAAATGTAGGGACTCTGAGAGTGCTGAACGAGGACGCCGATTGTATCTCCGGGACCTAAAAGGTAGCGATTCAACTGCAACTCTTCAGAACTATGAGCACTAGGTGTAACTTCATTACTGCGAGGAGGTACAGGAGGTTGTACTGGTGATTGTCCTTGGGGAATAGGGGAGAACAATGGAGATTGCTTTGGTGATTGTCCTTGGGTTAAGAAAGACTGAGCAGCAACAGGTTGGATAGCTGTTGCTAAGAAAGCACCGACTTGAAGACCGACAATACACAAGGTGCTGAATGCACGCATATGACACTGAAAAGTATAAACATTGAGGCCATGACGCTGAACTGATAGTTGGGAGCGCCGAAAGGTTATTTTACTCTGTAAAAATGCAAAATATACTTTCTCCATTAGACTTAAACTTACATATTGGTCAAAAATAACTCTCATCGTCAGGTCAACTTCTTTACAAGAAATTTGCCATCAATGTTGTTTGTACTGTTTGACCAAGAGACTGCGCATCATGCCAAGTTGTTTCTACTTGTCCAAAAGGTTCCATCGGTATGAGAATGCTAACAGCAACCCAAGCAGCACGGCTCTGATGCCACTGTGCTAATTGATCCGTCAAGAACCACAGCCAAGGAGATGGATTTCCACCATTTGACCAAGCATACCATTGCAATACTGCCAAAGTTTGTTGTTTTGTAGAGGCACGGAAAAACCTGGTTTTTATTTGTATGTCGGCGTTTGACTTTTGTTTGACAGTAAATTCAGCAGACCGTTCTTGAGCCAAATCCCATTGGCCCCAGCTGTTAATTTCCGTCCACTCCACTTGTGGTTGGTCTCTAGGACCATTTTGTGGTTCTAACAGTAAAATCGCCTGAGTCTGAGTTTTGGCTCCTTTTTTCTGGATGACCTGATATGACCATTTGTGTCCACCAATCAATTCTTGCCGTTGCTCAATAGTTTGCCAACCCGCAAGGGTCAATCCTGTCTGACGGATCTGTTTCAAATTTTTGAGGT
This sequence comes from Nostocales cyanobacterium Centralia_MAG_434, assembly GCA_021324415.1. Taxonomy (GTDB): domain Bacteria; phylum Cyanobacteriota; class Cyanobacteriia; order Cyanobacteriales; family Nostocaceae; genus JAJPJF01. The sequence goes on along the minus strand of JAJPJF010000255.1, from coordinate 11,846 downwards.
TGGTAACAGGTGGCGGTTCTTGCCATTTCCAGTGTCCTGTTAGGTATCCAGGAAGTGCTCCTATCACCAATAGTAATAAAAGTGACAACAGCAACAAGATTCGGGGAAACTGGCATTCCTTGAGAAACTTTGAAAAAGATATCATCGGTAAAGCATGTAGTACTTAGACCAAAGTATATATTTATTTGTTCTTTATCCTTTGTCCTTTGTCCTTTGTAATGACCTATGTGTTTTACCTTATACAAGTTTCCAAAGCAGCTTTTATCTTAGTTCATTTGTGTTCATCTTGGGCAATGTCTGGAGGCGCTTCCCCGAAGTAGTGATCAATCCAATTTAGAACCGGAATTAAGGAAAGCAGCATGGCAGTCGAATAGATGTCACCACCCCAACTTTCGTGAAGCCAATGGAAAGCTGCTTCATTCCCTGTGCCATGAAAGAAAGTCAATAGGGTGTTACGAATGATATTGGCACAAATGCTAATAACGACCGTGGTAGATAAAAACCAAATAGTTTTACGGCGCGAGGCTAAAGCATTTGTCCAATAAAGCAGCATTAAGCCTACATAGAAAGTGGTGAACATCATTTTCAAGCCTGCACAGTAGGGTGCAACTTCGACAATCCTTCCCCCCACATATAGATTTATCCCATCAACAATTACGTTCATGCCAAATTGACTGAGAATGAAGGCGACAGTACCAGCAATAAAGCTTTGAAGCGGTAGTGTGTAAGGAGCAATAAGATAGGGTATTGCCGTTGGGGTAGCTAAAAATACCAACAGTAGAGGAAAGCTTTGTAATTGAAATCCAGGAATACCCTTAAACCATAAGCACAATCCTGCGAGGATTGCAGGAAAGGAAAGATTCACCCATTCGCTGACATTGCTTATGTAAAAAATACTACCCAAAAGAAGCAAGATGGCACCAAAGGGATGGGTCGTATCAGGTAGTCTTTGCCACTTTTTTCGATTGCTCCAACCTAGGTAAGCCGCAAACGGAAGTCCAATAATACCGTGGCTGAAGTATTCGTGCTCTGTGCTAATGTTTTTGTGAATCCAACCGTCGCACCAATACCATAGAACAGGCGCATAGAGGAGCAATAAAATACCCAAAATAGCTACTTCTAATAATTGTGGAGCTTTTGTATTTTTAAGCTGACGCTGGATTAGCATGATTGGGAAAATAGGGAGTCATTAACAAAACAACCACATACTAACAACTATCAACTCACAAGTTAAATACACAACAATTTTTGTTGGTCTGCTCTTAAATTGAGTGCGATCGCTGCTATAACTTCTTGAATTTGGCTGTTGGTCAACCCAGGATACATGGGTAATGATAATATTTGCTGTGCGAGTTTTTCGGCATGAGGGAAGTCCCCAATTTTATACCCTAAGTTCGTGAATGCTGGCTGGAGATGACAGGGAATTGGGTAGTGAATACCAGTTTGAATCCCCATATTTGCCAGTTGTTCCTGGAGTTGTTGGCGTTCTATGGCACTGGTGGAATCATCGATTCTAATCACATAAAGGTGATATGCATGTCCTTGATTGCTATGATTTTCTATAGGGGTAATTCCACATGGTGCTAGAGGTGCTAGCTCTGTATCGTACTGTTGGGCAATCCTCAGACGTTGTTGATTCCAAGAGGGTAGATAGGGTAATTTCTGAAGTAATACGGCAGCTTGTAGTGTATCTAAACGACTATTTGTACCAAATTCAACGTGAACATACTTTTGAGATGCACCGTAGTTCCGTAAGCGGCTCATTTTTTCTGCTACATCTAGATCTCGTGTCAATACTATCCCACCATCACCAAAGGCACCCAAATTTTTACTGGGATAAAAGCTAAAAGCTGCTGCTTTTCCTACTGAACCAGCTAGGTATCCTTCCCTTTGGGCTAAGTGTGCTTGTGCAGCATCCTCAAATATTAGTAATTTGTAGGTGTTAGAAAAGTCTAATAATTGTTTTGGTGACACCATTTGCCCATAAAGATGAACAGGGATAATTGCTTTAGTTTTTGGTGTTATTGCCTTTTGTGCTGCTTGCAAATCAATTAAGGCTGTTCGTTCATCACAATCTACTAAGACTGGTTTTGCTCCAGTACGTAAAACCCCAATTAATGTTGCCACAAAGGTATTTGCTGGCAATATCACTTCATCGCCAGGCTCAATATTACAGGCTTGTAAACCAAGAGTGATCGCGTCTGTTCCTGAGGCAACACCAACACCATATTCTGTGCCAGATGCTGCCGCAAATGCTGCCTCAAAATCTTGTAGGGACTGTCCCAAAACAAAATCACCTTTTTCCAAAACAGCTTGAATTGCATTTTGCAATTGAGCTTGAATTGGTTGATGCTGTAATTGTAGATCTACAAAAGGAATCCTGATACTCGTGTTATTCATTTAGATAAAACAGCCGTAAGAAAATAAAGATGAGAATTCTGTTTAGAAAAACATAATCTATTATTGAATACTTTTTAAAGTATTGTAGTAATTTTTACTTTAAGTGCGCCACAGGGGGATAGGGAGCGGAGGGGTAGAGGAGCAGGAGAGACAAGGAGGACAAGGAAGCAGAGGGGCAGGGGAGACAAGGAAAATACTTTATACTGTGCCCTATGCCCCATGACGCTAGTTGCTCTCCTATGCCCGACCTTAACAAATAGTCGTTTATTCTCAACTACCTCCTTAATTAAAAATTCATTATTTGTATTTATTTCATATCAAATTATGTTTTTAGATTGATAAATCTATAGCCACCCTAAATGTTTTATAAACAGTTCAGTTCTCTGTTTCCTGTTTCCTAACCTCACAAGGCGTTTGTAACTCAAATAGGACTGCTATATTTTAAAAGCATTTAAAAGAGAGTAAAAGTAGAAAACCTACGTAAATAAATCAGATAAGTATTTTTTGTCTTTTACTCTTATGTTACCCAATTTAAATATTCAACTAACTAGCTAGAGCAATATTGGTGTTTTTCGAAAAAGGCAGCTATGCTAAAGAAATACTCCTAAAAACGCTCTTTTATTACTGTGAGGAAAAAATCACAGGAGCTAGGTGCTGTGTTCAAGTCAGATTGGATGAGGAAGTTAGCTCTATCAAACGGCAAGCTGGTATATATCTAAGCTAACTTAGATAAATCGTTCAATGATACTTAATCCAGCAAATCCTGTTATTGACTGGAACTTATTTTCTCTATAGAAAGAGATAAGAAAGCAATAAATTTAAAGAAATTCAATAAAAAAATGGTGTTTAATGTCTTAAGAACACTTAACGAATGGCCATAATAAGCTTTGTAGCAATCAATGTTCAACTGTTAGTGCACTTGAGCGTACTATAAGGTACAACAGCAGATCGCACACTAAAACTTAGTGATGCCGAAGGAGAAATTTTTCTTTCAACTTGTTTATCTGATACGAAATTGGGGAATGCTGAAGAATAGCGAATAACCTAAAGAAAGCGGTTATAAGAATAACAGTATCAAACAATTATTAAGGTAACGGTGGCAATGGTGGAGCCAGAAAACAAATTATTTGTCCTCATGGATGGTTGGGATTCTGAGGAAACCAAAGAACAAAAACGTCTAAATGCATTGTCAGAATTAGGTTTGCGTCAAACAGAAACGATTCCAGTTTTTGAAGAAGCAACTCAAACTGCTGCCCACTTTTTGGAAGCACCAATTTCCATTTTGGGATTTGTGGATGAAGAACGTCACTGGTTTAAATCAGCTGTTGGTTTATTCAGACTAGGGCATATGAACCAATTGGCGCAAAACCGTTACCTGCTACGTCAGGAATCTTTTTGCACTCAGGTTGTAGACAATGCTAATTTTCTCAGGATTAATGATACACATACTCTAGCTAAAACAGAGCTTACTACGAGCAAGTTGGTCGAGGATTATGGTATTCGTGCCTACTTAGGAGTCCCACTTATTGATGCTTCAGGAAACTGTTTAGGTGCATTAGCCGTGATGGACTTAGTACCACGCGATTTTACAACTCGAGATATTGAGTACTTACAGATAATTGCTCGTTGGAGCATGAGTGAATTTGAACGCAATCGACTCCTGCAAAAAATTTCAGACAACAGTATCTCTGACTGGTCACAATCAGACACCAGTTGTCGTGACATCAGACTCAGGGCAGAACGTCAAATGAGAGAGCAGCAATCTGATGAACACAACTCTTGGGATTCATCCAGCACAGACACTCTTTACACTGAATTTTCTGCTTCTCATTCCTACAAAAAGCCAGAATCAACCAAGCAACTGAAACTCGAACTTTTAGAACAGTTAACGCAGGAATTGCGTACGCCTTTAACATCGGTGTTAGGAATGGCTAGTGTCTTAGGACGTGAAATTTATGGTCCTTTAACAATCAAGCAGAGGGAATATCTCGAAATTATCCAACATAGTGGGCGGTACTTACTTTCCTTAGTCAACGAAATTGCTGAACTTGGAGTCTTAGAAGAAAACACAACCACGCTCAACTTGGCTCCCATAGATATTGAAATGCTTTGTCAGCAGGCTATAAATACCTTAGAAGAAGCAGCTAACCGTCGAGAGCAAGATATTCGCCTTTCTATAGAACCAGGACGGAGCCGTATCTGGACTTTAGATAAAGACAAGGTCAGACAAATCCTATATCATCTCGTTTTTAGTGTAATTCAACTTTCCGCAACAGGTAGTGTTGTTCGCATTCATGTCTCTTACAAAGACAATATGCTCAATATTACTGTTTGGGTATCACATCCATGGTTGGGAGATGGCATAACAGATATCGACCCTTATTTTCGCTTTAAGACAAAATTGGTGCATAGACTAACAGATAACTTTGCATCTAGTATTCATAGAGAGGACAAAGAGCAGGCGAGTAACTTACCAGTTGCGTTAGACAGATCCAAAGCCTCAGATGTCCTTGCGGTTGATTCTAGTAGCGATTCAGTCAACTTCCACAATCATCTTTCTCGCGAGAGCTTAGGTTTGTTGCTTAGTGGTCAACTTGCAGAGTTACATGGGGGATATATTACAATCCAAGGTTCCTCAGAAGCAGGATACCGTTACGTAGTAAATTTGCCATTACATCTGGAGACACCGGAAGCAGTCAGTGATGCTTAGCGAAAAGCAGCTTTAATACTGGTTATGTTTAATTAGTATAGACTTCGATTCAAACTAGAAATTTTTCCAAGATAGGTTCATGGTTAGTAAAATAACCAAAAACCACTACTAAATCAGCATCAATCTCTAGTTTTGTCCTCGCTTGCTAATTACAAACACGATTATGAATTTAATCTGGCAAAGATTCACTTTATCTTTCTTACCGATAAAAGAATATCTTGGCACTAGCTATCTTCACCGTTTTCTAGTCGGCTCACTGCACTCTTGGCGACAAACCAGTTTGTTACTTCAGTGGGGAGATATAATAGCAGCCGCTTTACTGAGTTTGGTATATACTGTTGTTCCTTTCGTACCAAATAATACTACTTTAGTAGGGTTACTCCTGAGTGCATGTGCAGGATTTTGGCTACTGTTGACCATATCAGATGAAATCGTGTCAGAAAATGTCGTGACTGTGACACCCATTCATCTGCTGGTATTCCTCTACTGGGCAATTGCTATAGTAGCCACAGCTTTATCACCGGTGAAAAAAGCGGCATTGAATGACTTGTTCACGTTAACACTCTATTTGCTACTGTTTCCCCTGTGTGCCAGAGTGCTGAGGTCTCCTCGCATTCGATCTTGGTTAATTACTCTTTACTTGCACATATCGCTAATCGTCAGTGTGTACGGGGTACGGCAAAAGTTTTTTGGTGCGGCTCAATTAGCAACCTGGGTTGATCCAGAATCTCCTTTGTCTAAGAACACAAGGGTTTACAGCTATTTGGCCAATCCTAACCTCTTAGCTGGATATATCTTACCAGCTGTGGTTTTGAGCTTCATTGCTATATTCGCATGGCGTGGCTTGGTTCCTAAGGCTTTGGCATTTACAATGCTGATAGTCAATTTACTTTGCTTCCGTTTTACTGACAGTCGGGGTGGCTTTATTGGACTAACAATTGCTGTGATTGCTTTGGTGTTGCTGCTACGGTACTGGTACAGTGGGTTTTTACCTCGGTTTTGGCGTAAATGGCTGTTACCAATAATCCTAGGTAGTTTTGCCGCTATGTGTGTCATAGCGGTTATCTTTTCGGAGGAGTTTCGCCTTCGCTTTTTCAGTATTTTTGCTGGACGGCAAGACAGCAGTAATAATTTCCGCATCAATGTTTGGACTGCTGTCTACGGGATGATTCACGATCGCCCGTTTCTTGGTATTGGTCCTGGTCACAATGCTTTCAATCAAGTCTACCCTTTCTATCAACTCTCACGCTACAGCGCTTTAAGTGCCTATTCGATTTATCTAGAGATTGCTGTAGAAACTGGGCTGATTGGTTTAGCCTGTTTTGTTTGGCTACTTATGGTGATATTTAATACAGCATTAGTGCAATTGCAACAGTTGCGACAATTGACAAGTGTGGAAGGATTTTGGTTAATTGGTGCGATCGCTAGTTTGGCAGGTATGCTTGGTCATGGTTTTGTTGATACAGTCTGGTTTCGTCCTGCAGTTAATACAGTTTGGTGGTTTATGGTTGCCTTGGTAGCCAGTTATTACACCCCTATCAATCGACGAGACCAAGCCAACGAAGTGATCAACTGAATTGACAACTAATCATAGAGGCGCTTGAACAACGCGTCTCTATCAAGCAACAAAGCAACTGACTCCACTATTTGATAGGTTTTGCTACAATAGCAAAATAGCAAACAAAACGTGACGTCAGAGAATCTAGCCTTGAAAAGCTGAAAATTAAACATCCGCTGTGCATATGGTAATCGTTGTGACCGTGGCATCAGGGTAGCTAAAAAACTTTGCAGTTCTTTTCAGGCAAGGAAGCTAAAAAACTTGACCGAGGGTTCTTAGCAAACGTAGACTTCTTTAAAACGGTTTGTCAAAATCTAACCGCAAATTATTGTTTGCTCAAAATCATGTTTGACCAGTTGTTTGCAACACCAATAACCCAAGTAGCTACGCTCTTAGTTTGAGACATAGCGCCCTTTGTTAGGTGATATTTCACAAATGGTTCCATAAATTAATAAATGAAAACTCTTCTTATCTAACTCCCCAACTCCCCACTCCCCCCTTTTTTAATTAACCCACTGAAAATTCTTCATGAGCGACAAGAGCGAAGGTTACAAAGTTGTTAGCGACAATCGTCAAGCCCGTTATTTATACGAGATTCTTGAAACATACGAAGCTGGAATTCAGTTGACAGGAACCGAAGTTAAGTCTATTCGGGCAGGTAAGGTCAATCTCCAAGATGGTTATGCTTTGATTCGCGATGGTGAAGCATGGTTAATCAACGTACACATCTCCCCCTACACTTCAAGTGGACAATATTTTAACCATGAGCCACGCCGGACACGTAAGTTACTGCTGCATAGTCAGGAAATTCGTAAGCTGATTGGTAAGGTAGAACAGCAAGGGTTGACTTTAGTACCTTTAAAAATGTATCTCAAGCGTGGTTGGGTAAAACTAAGTATAGGTCTTGCTAGAGGTAAAAAGATTTATGACAAGCGAGAAGACCTAAAACGACGTCAAGATCAACGGGATATGCAAAGGGCAATGAAAAATTATTAGACATCATCTGCTGAACAGTTGATAACTGCTCATTGTTGGCTGAGTGAAACCCATCCAGAGGGAAGAAGAAAAGACGTAACAAAATCAGGTAATGTGAGGCTGGTTTTAAAAAAATTAGGAAACACATCTGTGGTCCCAATAAGAGACGATAATCCCACACGAATTACACCTTATGTAACTTATGGATTAATTGCTGCTAATGTCTTAGCTTTTCTTTATGAATCCAGTTTACCTCCAAGAGAACTAGATAGGTTTTTACACCTTGCAGCTGTGGTACCAAGAGAACTATCTGCTAGCTTTGCAGGTATTCCAGTACACCAGTTTCTGCCAGAATGGACAACGCTCATTAGTTCTCAATTTTTACACGGTGGTTTACTACACTTAGCTGGCAATATGTTGTTTCTATGGATTTTTGGTAACAACGTTGAAGAAAAGCTGGGTCATATCAAATATTTATTTTTCTATCTGACTTGTGGTGTTTTAGCATCGTTAACTCAGTGGTACTTTTCACAAAACTCTTCTATTCCTTCGTTAGGAGCTAGTGGTGCGATCGCTGGGGTTTTGGGAGCATATGTTCTCCGCTTTCCCCAAGCTGAAATCCTTGGCGTTATCCCTTTGGGATTCTTTTTTCCCACCTTCCGTGTGCCAGCATTCTACTTTCTTGGGTTATGGTTTGTAGAGCAAGCTTTCTACGGGCTTGCTAGTCTAGAAACACCCACTAATATCGGTATGGAGAGTGGTGGAATTGCTTACTGGGCACATGCTGGTGGTTTTTTGTTTGGGGCAATTCTCGGTCCATTATTAGGATTGTTTAGCGATAAGTCCAGGGAAGAATCTTTCTACTGATTTTTCAAACCTAAAACTCACCCTTCTATTTTACTAAGACTGTTAACAAATGCATGTTAACAGTCGGCTTTTTATACCAGATCTCTCAACTACAGTCGGGAGATAAGCAGAAAAGGTATATTGCAGGTAATCAATAATTAGGAAAAACACCTGTGTTTCCTCTCTACGACGAAAATCCTACACGAAGTACTCCCTATATCACTTATGGGTTGATTGGTATAAATGTTTTAGTTTTTCTCCATGAATTTAGTCTCTCAAGTAGACAACTAGAACAGTTTATCCGCGTATATGCACTAGTACCAAGAGATTTAACTGCTACTTTGGCAGGAGTTCCACTAAACCACCCAATACCAGTGTGGGCAACACTAATTACATCGCAATTTTTGCATGGCGGCTGGTGGCACTTGATCTCTAATATGGTATTCCTATGGATTTTTGGCAACAATGTAGAAGAACGTCTGGGTCATTTCAAATACCTAATTTTTTATCTCAGTTGTGGTGTCTTCGCCGCCTTGTGTCAATGGTCTGTTGCTATGATGTCTGAGATTCCTTCGTTAGGAGCAAGTGGTGCGATCGCTGGAGTTTTAGCGGCATACGTTATTCGCTTTCCTCAAACGAGAGTTGTGTCATTAATCTTCCTAGGTTTTTTCATCACCACAATTAGAGTTCCGGCATTCATATTAATAGGACTATTCATTATCCAAAATGTGATATCTGGTCTTGCTAGCTTACAAGCAGCAGCTAACATGAGTGTTCAAACAGGTGGAGTTGCTTATTGGGCACATGTTGGTGGGTTTGTATTCGGACTCATTTTGGCACCCGTGTTCGGATTATTTAGGCGTGGTTAGTCGTTGCACTAAACAATGTTGAAAACTGATATGAATTCAGGACCAAAGTGCTTCCTGTACTATGGGAAGATGATTGATGGGTTACAGCTAGTCAAAAATTTGATATTGCATTAAGCCATCCCATGTTCAATTTATGTAAATCCTGGCTGAAAAACAGCCTCACTTCTCTGCTGTTAGTAATGCTATTGTTAGGAATAAGCACAGCTGGGTGGACTCCCTCTAGTAGAGCAGCACTACCAGCTGGAAATGCGATTACTGACGGCAACTCTCTATTACGGTACGCACTCCCGATTGATAATAAACAGGTGCGGCAACTACAAGCCAGTCTAGAAGATATTTCCACTCGGCTACTGGCAAATAGACGTTGGGGCAATATTTCTGGTGATATCAGTAAAGCATCACGGATTCTTGATAACCCTGCGCAACTTTTAAAAAGTGTTCCAGCAGAAAGACAACCGAAAGCACAAGCTTTGCTGACTGAGTTGAAATCTGGCGTGAATTCTTTGAAAGAAACTGCTGAAGCTAGAGATAAGGAAAAAATCTGGCAACAACGATCTCAGGTACTAAATCTAGTTGGCAAATTAGAAGAGTTAATGATCAAGGAATTTCCCTTTGAAGTTCCAAAAGAATACAGCAATTTGCCTCAACTCCAAGGTCGTGCCACAATAGCAATAAAAACCAACAAAGGTCCTCTCACAGTTGTTGTGGATGGCTACAGTGCACCCGTCACCGCAGGAAACTTTGTTGATTTAGTGCAACGGGGCTTTTATAACGGGTTAGAATTCACTCGCGCTGAAGAATCATACGTTTTACAAACTGGAGATCCACCAGGGAAAGAGGTTGGTTTTATCGATCCCAAAACAGGTCAATATCGTGCTATTCCCTTAGAAGTTTTGGTTGAAGGAGATAAAAAGCCAACTTATGGCATTACCCTAGAAGATGCTGGTCGTTACGTAGATATGCCAGTTTTGCCATTTTCTGCCTTTGGCGCTTTAGCAATGGCACGTCCTGAAAGTGATGTTAATGGCGGTTCTTCACAAGTTTTCTTCTTTTTGTTTGAACCAGAACTGACTCCCGCAGGACGCAACCTGCTAGATGGTCGCTATGCCGTTTTTGGCTACGTGACTGAGGGGCAAGATGTTTTGGATAAACTGAAAGCAGGTGACAAAATTGAAGAGGCTAAGGTCATTCAAGGAGCGGAGAATTTAGTAGAGCCACAAGTGGCATAAGTTTGGTTAGTTTTGGATGACTCATCCCTTATAAGGGGTTGGCATGTAAAGATGGGGGATTTCTTCAGTCAATAATGTCCTGAAGAAATCCCAATATTATGTAAGCATAACTAGACAATTAATAATCATTAAAAACTTAATAAACAAATTCTAGTTTTAACAGATTCGACGGAATTCCCCACTCCTCTATAGGGTGGGGATGGATAGTCGGGTAATGAGGAGAGGCATCTTCGACCAAAAATAACCTATGGTTATTGAGGGTGATAGATGTCCGACGAATTACCAATCTCCGGGAACGATAACCCGTCTATCCAATCCTCAAATATAGCAGTAATTGACTTTTCTTTTATTTGTGATAATGCCTGTAATTTGGCGTATCTTTTATCAGAAATCCTCATATTTATCCGCTTATTTTTTATAACAAATACATGCATTGTCTGTATATCATGCTATTATGATTATAGTGCAATAACAACAAGGAGGTGAGCAATAAGTGGCAACCAAAAGACAGACATTTCGACTGTACCCAAACAAAGAACAAGAAGACAAATTATTTGGTGCAAGACGAGTACATGCCTATGTCTATAATGCCTGCATTGCTCACCGACGCTATGAATGGAGAGCAAACAAAAAATCGGTTAGCTATTTTGAGCAACAGAATTGTTTACCTGCATTCAAGAAAGAGTGGGTAGAGTTTGCCTACATTCACTCACAAGCCATGCAAGCCACTGTTAAGCCTGTTGATTTGGCGTATAACTCATTCTTTTCGGGATTGAGGGGATTGCCCAAGTTCAAGTCAATTCGCAATTACTCGGGTTGGACGTATCCGGGATTATCAGGGTGGAAAGTAGAAAGCAGTGGTAAGCATGGAAGGTTAACCCTAAACGACTTGGGTATCACGCTAAAAATGCGTGGACAAGCTAAGGAATGGGGTATTCCAGCGACTTTAACTGTCGTCTACAAGCCAAGTAAAAATCAATGGTTTGCGTCAATAACAGTTGAAGTTCCAACAGTTGAATCAAAGTTTGGTTCACAATCTGATTTGCAATATGAATCAATTGTGGCTTTTGACTTAGGAACCGAGACAGCGTTAACTCTCTACAATGGGGAAGAATTCGAGGAGATATCTAATCCTCGATTTACCCAAAAGTCAGAACAAAAAATCAAAAAAGCATCCAAGGCTTTGCGTCGTAAGCGTGCACCCAACCGCACCAAAAAGGTGAAAGCATCTAGACGTTGGAAAAAGGCTCGTAAACAAG
>JAJPJF010000535.1 GCA_021324415.1 Nostocales cyanobacterium Centralia_MAG_434 | reverse complement strand
ATCGCGCAACGGTTAATTGGCGTTTTTCTACCGTCGATGCCCGCACCAGATTTGAGCGTCTCTATCCAACTCCAAGCTTGTCATAATCCATGTGGCAGACTACTAGGGAAACTTGCAAAGTCAGCTCGAGTTCCAAGCTCATGACTGCTGTTGAACGCACTGCCTATCCGCGCTTCAAAACCCACCCATCCGCTCAAGAGTTGGCAACTCTTTACACACCAACCGCTGAGGAAGTGAAATTTGTCCAGTCCCAAGCACGAACCAAAAGTGGCGTGTTGCGGCTGATGGTCATGCTCAAAGCCTTTCAGCGCTTAGGGTATTTTCCTCATCCCGAATTTGTCCCTGTCCCCGTTATCACCCATCTTCGTGCTTGTCTCAAGTTAAACGCCTGGATTTCAGCCGTGCCAACGCTTCCCACACGGCATCGATATCAGCAAGCAATTCGGGCATATCTGAATGTCAAACCCTACAACAGGGAAGCACAGAAATTGGTGGCAGGGATGATCGCCGCCGCCGCCGCGGTCAAAGACCATCCGGCAGACCTGATTAACGTTGCCATTGAAGCCTTAATCAAAGAGCGTTACGAATTGCCTGCTTTCAGCACGCTTGATCGCTTAGCTGGAAATATTCGGTCAATTATCAACACCCGCTTGTTTCATCGGGTCTCTGATGGATTAACATCCACCGAGCAGGCGTACCTGGATGGATTACTGTCACCCAATGCGGTAGACTCACAGGCGACCTTGAACCTGCTGAAATCCCCTGCCAAAAGTGCTTCTCTGTCTCATTTACAGCAGCTTCAATCAAAATTTGACCGATTGATGAGCTTTGGCGATGCCAAGCGTCTATTGTCACCCATTGCCCCTGCCAAAATTAAAGCCTTTGCCCAACAAGCGAAGGTGCTCGATAGCAGGGAGTTACAGGACATCAAGTTGCCGAAACGCCGCACTCTGCTACTGTGCTTGCTCTATCAAGCGCAGGTCAAAGCGCGCGATGCGCTCGTGGAGACCTTTCTCAAACGCATGCAGAAACTCCACACACAGGCAAAAAATAGACTGGTCGAACTACGGGAAAAGCACCGTACCCAGGCGGAAATGCTATTGAGTGTCTTGGCTGAAATCGTTAGGGCATCCGGTGAACATCAGGATAATGCCGCTTTAGGCGCGCAAGTGAAAACCTTGGTAGCCACTCATGGAGGTGCCACAGCCATCCTAGAGCAGTATGAGGCGATCGCTGCCTACGATGGCGACAATCATTTACCGTTGCTCTGGCGATTTTATATTCCCCATCGCAAGGCGCTCTTCAGCCTGGTACGCTCGTTAGATATTCGTTCCACGACTCAAGATCAGGCAGTGATGGAAGTGCTTGCCTTTGTGTTGCGACATGAGCAGCGGCGGCAGCGGTATTTACCAACCGATGGCATTGACTTAAGTTTCGTGAGTGCTCCTTGGCGACGCTTAGTTGTCGTGCGCCAGGATAAAACAGAACTGTTCGTTCGCCCTTTGCTGGAAATCTGCCTCTTTACCTATTTGGCAGCAGAGTTAAAGACTGGCGATGCCTGTGTTGTGGGCTCAGAAGCCTTTGCTGACTTTGGCGAACAACTGCTGGCTTGGGATGTTTGTGAGCCCCAAATTGAACAGTTTTGCCAAGAGTTAGAAATTCCAACAACACCAGAAACCTTTGTTAAGCACTTGCAGCAGTGGTTGACGCAAGTGGCGAGTGCGGTCGATCAGATTTGCAAAGATGGTACTCAAGTCACGATTAGCGCCACTGGAGAACCAGTCCTCAAGCGTGTTCCAGCTTTAACTAAACCGGCAGGCGCTGACAAGCTAGAAGCTTTAATTCAGCAACGGTTACCAGAGCGTAGTATTCTCGATATCCTTGCCAACGTTGAACATTGGCTCAACTGGACGCGTCACTTCGGTCCAGAATCAGGTTCAGACCCCAAGCTAGACAATCCTGTAGAGCGCTATCTTTTGGCTGTGTTTGGGTTAGGTTGCAATTTAGGTGCCAATCAAACAGCAAGGCACACTCGTGGACACATTACGTCCCACCAGGTGTCCTACATTCATCGTCGTCATATCAACGTGCCCAAATTACAGGCAGCCATGACAGATATGGTCAATGCCTACAACCGTCTCAGTTTGCCTAAACTTTGGGGTACAGGCAAGCGCGCCGCCGCCGATGGCTGCAAGTTCGAGACCTATGAAAACAATCTCATGTCGGAATATCACATTCGTTACGGCGGGTATGGTGGCATTGCTTATCATCATGTTTCTGATACTTACATCGCCCTCTTCACGCACTTCATCACCTGTGGGGTGTGGGAAGCGGTTTATATCCTCGATGGGCTGCTGAAAAACACCGCCGACATTCAACCCGATACCTTGCATGCCGATACTCAAGGACAATCAGTGCCAGTCTTCGGCTTAGCCTACCTGTTGGGGATTCAATTGATGCCCAGGATTCGCAATTGGAAGGATTACACTTTTGTGCGTCCCAGTACGGAAGCGGTCTATGAGTACCTTGATCCCTTATTTACCGAGGTGGTCAATTGGAAACTGATTCAAACCCACTGGCAGGACATCATGCGCGTGGTGCTATCGATCAAGGCGGGCAAGCTAATGCCATCGACGATCTTGCGGAAACTGGGCACCAAAAGTCGTAAAAACAAGCTATATCAGGCATTTCGAGAATTGGGGTTGGTGACGCGAACGGTGTTCTTGTTGCAGTACATTTCGGACCAAGCGATGCGGCAGCAGATTACCGCTTGTACGAACGTGGTGGAAGGCTTTAATCAGTTCACTCACTGGCTCTTCTTTGGCAAAGAGGGCGTGATTACGGAAAATGACCCAGAAGAGCAAGAGAAACGGCTCAAGTACCTTGATGTTGTGGCTTGTGCCGTCATTCTCCAAAATGCAGTCGATCTTTCTTGGGCGGTTCAGAGCTTGCATGCGGAGGGACATAAAGTAGACCGGGAAGTGCTGGCGGTCCTCAGTCCTTACATGACGCGCCAATTAAAACGGTTTGGTGATTATGTCGTGGATCTACAGGCAATGCCACAGCCGTTAGAAACTGCCATTCCATTGCCATTAGAGATGGCTGAGAGCTAACAACAGCAAGGCTTTGATGCCCATATGATAAAGTTTTACACGTATCTCGGCTCAATGCCTCATTGAACTTCGCCGTATTCTTTATAGGCGATGGCAGTTGCTCGATGCAATTGGTAAGGAGCTAGGATTGGAGAATTGGAAGCAAGTTGAGAAGCTTCTAGAAAAAGGCAGAAATTCATCGATAGAAGAGGCACAAATTGAGGAATTTAGGCAGCAGGTAAAGACTCTTCTGGTGCAGGGCAAACTTCTGGTATTGATGGATGGATTAGACGAAGTACCAACCAGTGAACTACGGCGCAATATACAGGATCAACTTCGAGAGAATGCAGAACAGTATGCCAATAATCGGTGGATACTGACCTGTCGCACCCAGATTATTGAATCTGAATCAATTCTGATTGGGTTTAGCTCAGTAGAAGTAGCAGATTTCAGTCCAGAACAGGTGCAGCAGTTTGTCCAGAACTGGTTTCAAGCGAGCGGGCACTCAGATATAGAAGCCTTACAGCAGTGGCAAAGATTCAATCATGCTGTTGATCAGAATCCAGCAGTGAAGGAACTGACGGTGACTCCGGTACTGCTGAGTCTGATGTGTTTAGTTCTTCACGATGAGGGAGAGATGCCCTCCCAGACGACTGAGTTATACAAAAGAGGCATTCGATTACTGCTAGAAAAATGGAATGATGCCAAAGCAATTGCAAGCTGGGAGATGGGCAGTGACGCCTATCGCCAACTGAGCGTGGAGCAAAAAGAGGCGCTGCTGATTGAGATTGCCGCCCGCAAATTTGAGAATCCAAAGAACTTTGTGTTGTTTGAACAGAAAGAGATTGTAGCTCACATTGATGAGTTTCTTCGACGTACTGATTTTGGCAGAAGAATTAAGAGATTCTTTCATCCGAATGATGCTAGAG
This sequence comes from Nostocales cyanobacterium Centralia_MAG_434, assembly GCA_021324415.1. Taxonomy (GTDB): domain Bacteria; phylum Cyanobacteriota; class Cyanobacteriia; order Cyanobacteriales; family Nostocaceae; genus JAJPJF01. The sequence goes on along the minus strand of JAJPJF010000535.1, from coordinate 6,579 downwards.
AGAGCCTCACGGTGCTGAAAGCTATAGAAGCCCAGCATGGGCTGCTGATTGAACGGGCGGATGAACTGTGGTCGTTTTCCCACCTCACGTTTCAGGAATACTTCACTGTCCAATGGTTGATTCAACTGCCCCCAGCACAGCTCGCTGAAACGATTGCCAATTGGCAATGGCAGCAGGCTGTCAAGCAATTGGTAAGCTCGCAACAGCCTGCCGATCGCTTGTTGCGTCTGATTAAACAATCCGTCGATCAATCAATCTCCAATGAATCCAAGTTGAATCAATTTCTAACCTGGGTATTACACAAAGCAGGTTCTATTCGGACGAACGATAAACCTGCCGCCCTTCGAGCTTTCTATTTTGCCCTTACTCTTGTCCTCGACTTTGACCTCGACCTTGATCGTGCCCTCGCCCTCGCCTTCGACCTCAACCGCGACCTTGAACTTGCCTTCGACCTTGACCGTGACCTTGCTCTCGACCGTGACCTTGTCCTCGACCTTGACCTTGTCCTTGCCCGCACCTTTGCTCGCGCCCGTACCCTTGACTACAACTGCGACCTTAACCTTACCCGCGCCCTCGCCCGCGACTTTGACCTCGTCCTCATCCTCGCTCGCAGCCTAGACTATGAACTTACAATCAAATTGAAACAGTTGGGAACTAGATTACCCTCACTAGAAAACTGGCAGCACTTCCAGCAATGGTGGCAGACAGAGGGGCAGCAGTGGCGTAAACAACTGCAACAGGTGATAACTGAGTATCGAAACATCGGTCACGATTGGCAGTTTAATCAGCAACAGAAACAACAACTGCAACGCTACCACGATGTCAACCGTTTTCTTGCCAAGCTGATAAAGATTGAGGGTGCAGTAAGCCAGGATGTCCGGGCTGAAATCGAAGATAGTTTGCTGCTGCCCTGGGATGAACTGCAACGCCGTCAGCCCGATGTGTATGGGCAACCGCAATCTGCCAGTCCCTCACCTGTCAGAATATTCATTGCCTACTCCCACGAAGATGAAGACCTGCGGGAAGAGTTGGATCGCCATCTTGCCAATCTCAACCGACAGGGCAAAATTAAAGCATGGCACAGGGGGGCTATTGAAGCCGGAGCCGAATGGGATGGTGCCATCAAACAACAACTAGAAACGGCTCAAATTATTCTCTTGTTGATTAGCGCCCACTTCATCGCGTCTAACGACTGCTATGACCTGCTGCAACAAGCACTTCAGCGACACAGTGCAGGAACGGCTCGTGTTATTCCCATTATCCTCAAACCCACCGATTTGAAAAACAGTCCCTTTAGCCACCTTTCACCGTTACCAACTGATGGTGTACCTATCACTCGTTGGAGTAACCGGGACGAAGCATTTTTGAATGTAGTGGAAGGCGTTCGAGGAGTGATCGGGTCACTTGTACAGAAAAAATAATCTGGTTGCTGAATGATTGTCATCTCAAGTAATGACCCAACACAAAGCAGTGGTTTTGCAACATGAAGGGCGATAGAATCTGTAGAGTCTTAGCATAAGGTTACCGTGTAATAGCCCCAGGCTTTCGCTTTCTGAATCTTGCGCAGTGTCACTAACGTTTTTATTTTCTGCAGTAACGCTGCGCCTGTTAGGGGTTCGTTCTGTTTCTGTTTGGCCATGCCTCTGCTGCACTCCAAAAACCTGCACTCTGATCATGCGGGATTGTGAGTCACCATGATTGATTGAACACGATCGCGATCGCTGCGTCAAAGCCGTGCCGTGATGATCACACCGCCAACGCTTTTGAGGGGTGTACTAGTGCTCTGGACTGGCTTTGGACTATTTTGACTCCGAAAGCGGTAGTACAGCGGCCTTTTTACCCGTTTTCAGAGGCTGAAAGCCTGATTCTGCGTGGCACTTCTGCTCCCCGGGGGCAGTAGCGCAGACATGGCACCGCTTTCTAATGGGGTTTACTGAAAGCCTTGATAAGTAAACCTTTGAAGACTATCTTGCAGGTTATTACACGTATCCTGTTCCAATCTCCATTAAAGGTTTACTAGTTCCTAAGAGTTCTCTTAGATGAAATCTTTTTTAACGTTACTTGTGGCATTCCTCACAACTTCCTCAAGTTTTTTCCTGAAGATATTAGGTAAATATGCGGAGCGCTAAAATTCCTATTCCCGTTGCGAGCAGACGGGAATTACAGAGTTTTTCTGTCGAATCGCACATCTGCAAGCCCATTCTTGCGCTCCCAAGGGCGGGGAATTAACACGCAGCGGTTAAAACATAAATGGGGAGCTCGAAGAAAATCTTCTGATCGAAACTCTAATGGAGAAAATCTCTATGAAATGGTTAACTTGCTGTTGAGTTAAATTAGAATTAGGTAGGCAAAATGTTGAGCCAACTTTTGGGTGAGACAAGTAAAATCAAAGAGATTGAGACATCCATTCTTAAAGTTCGAGGTCAAACATTAATCTTTGATAATTCGATTTTTCAGATATCAAATATATCTACGATTGAAGTGGTTGATTTGTCAACAGTTAAGCCAGTACCACAATATTTCTTGTGGATGTTTCTAGCTAGTGCAGGACTATTATTTTCTCCGGTCAACTATAGGGTAATAGGAATATTAATGCTGATTGTACTAAGTTGGTTATTTTATCGTTATCAAAGGCATAAGACCGTTAAAAAATATGGCTTGGGTATTTGCATGAACTCAGGCGCATTAACTGTTTTTTATATTAACGATCTAGATTTCCTTAAACAAGTGGTTTTTGTCCTGCATAACATTATAAACACTGATGAATTAAAAGCTATAAACTTTAACATAGATGAGCAAAAAATAGAATTGGATAACTCAGTCAAAATCAATCAAATGCTTGGCTCTAGTATCGTATCAGGAAGTGTTGTTGGTGACGTTGTAAATCAGGTCTAATTTTGAAAACACCAATTCAATATTGAAACATATTACACTGAAGCTTCTCTCTAGGGGAGCAAAAGGATAGTCTGATGTTTGTAAAAACAAAAGGAGCTCATCATAATGGACAACCAAATTAATGTTGAAAAGATGCTTGGCTCTAGTATCATAACAGGCCATGTTGCTGGGAATATTTACAGTGTAAATAATTCGCCAGACTCATCCATTGAACAACAAAAAAACATTAGAGAGGTTGCTTGGGAAATTACAGATTTAATCAAAAATTTAGAAACTTCTCTCTCTTCTTCTGATGAAACTGTAAAAAAAGTAAGGATAGCAGCTAGTGTAATTGAGCACATAAATAGTGATCCAAGTTGTACCCAAAGAGTTCTCAGTGCTATCAAGGCAGGCGGCATTCAAGCTCTTGAGCAAGCACTAAACCACCCTGCAGCAAGCTTCATTATTGGCGCATTAGAAGATTGGAAAAAACAAAAGGTAAAACAGTTACCACAATCCGCAAGCTAACAGCTCTGCTGCGGGTTGAGTGGGTGACTGCTCAGCTTAGTCTAACCAGACTCCTTATAGATAGCGCTTTTTCTCAGAAAACTCTGCAAGCCAGCCCCTACTGATAGTGATTTTTGAAAATTAGTCTAAATTCCAGTAATTTAGTAAGCAGAGTAATATCTCAAGGCAAGTCGTAAAAAATTGTCACGTTCAGCAATGGATCCTACTCTTTCTGGTTTGATTGGTGCAGGAATTGGTGCTTTAGCTGGATTTCTGGGTTCCGCTGTCAGTGTTCTGGGCACTCTTGTTATTCAGGGTTCTCAAAGGGAGATTGAAAAGAAAAGTTTAGCATCAGCATTCTATGGGGAGATTGGAGCATTGTTAGAAATTGTTAGAAGGAGGCAGTATATAGAGAACCTTGAAATTGCATTGGATCATGTACGTCGGACAAACACGAAAGTGTTTTACTCTATCAAGCCAACAAAGGAATACTTTAATGTTTTCAACAAGAACATAGACAAGATTGGGCTGCTACCTTCTCCTCTTCCAGAAAAGATTGTTTCGGTGTACATATTGGCCTTCTCTATCCTTGAAGATGTGGAGCACTATGAACTATTTAAGGATTTGGATGTGGAAACCCAGAAAGCAAATTTAGAAAACTTACTCACCTTGTTTAGATTGGCTGTTCACTATAGTATAGAGACTCGCGCAATTATAGAGAAGAAAAGATTACTATCGGAGTGAGTTAGCTGATAGCTCAAACTCTAGGTGATTTTTCGTCCTTTGTTTAATCGCAGGTTAGTACTTCACGGCAGTAGATAGACGAGAGGCTTATTGGGTTGTCGAATTTATCTGCCGTCGCTGCGTTATGCCGTTAGCCTGTTCCCTCTTTACTAGGAGATAGACACAAATTTTTTATGGCAATTAGTTACTATCAAAACTTCTATTTGAGTTAGACGACACAATAATAAGGTTTACGATACTTTTCGGAAACGGACATTAAGTGCTACTAGGAATAATTTGAGGTGATGTATGCCAGATATTTCAAGTAAGTCCCAAATCAGCATTTCGCTTAGGAGCTTATATGATGTTTCTGCAATCATAGGAAGTGATTTTTCAACTAATATAAAATCTCTCTCCCCTTGGCAGAAGGCATTGGAGGTCATATTAGTTTTAGCTGGGGTGTTAATTATATTGATGCTCTACTATTCTTCTGATTCACATAAATCTACTCTTCTATTATCCATTCTATTGTTAATATATATTCTGCATCTAATATTTTTAGTATATATATTTGCCAGAAAACAGAATAAACTGAAACATACTTGTGAAGAGTTGAAAATAGAACTCAAGCACAGATTGCAAGAGAATATTATGGCGCTCTCAAACATAAAGCTTCAACTTACAGTCATTGATAGTCAAGCAAACGATTTGCTTGACGAATCTTCTGATTTGAGCAGTAAAGCTGACAATTTTAGAAATTTAATTAGTACACTAATAGAGTATGTTGACGAGAAGAGAGAAGATGCCCATGAATCTTTAGAGTTGGTATCTGCGGCAAGAGAATTATCTTTGGAAAGATTGAAAGTCAGGGATTTTTATTCTGAAGTTAAAAACTTGCTTGGAATAGAGGAGATACGTTCCGGTTCTGAAAAAGAAGCCTCAAAACCTAAGCTTTACTTTAAGATTTCCTCCGCATATCCAAAGTTTTTATCAAAACGCCACTCATCAACCATTGTTATTCAATTCTATTTGCAAGAAGATGAAGCTACAGTTAAAAATAAAATAGAAGAGAAATTTTCTTCTAAGTCTATCGAATCCGTTTATGAAAGCAAAAACTTATTCCCTGGACTCTCAGTTGTTATCAATTTGTTTCACCCAAATATAGCTTTTAGTGAAAAAAAGGTTAGGAAGCTTAAAAACTCAGTAAACGCTATGGAATTCATTGCCGAACCACATGATAATTGTTCCCCTGGCCTCCAAGCAGTTTCAGTAACAATAAACGATCGGGAAACGGGTGAAGAATATGAGTCTTTTACCTTTAATGTACGAGTTGCAGACTATGCTTTTGATCATATTCCTCAACCTTGGCTCTTTAATGCGTACACTTCAGTAATAGGAGTGGGTTCATTAACGATGTTTGTATTGTCATTACTTGGCAAGGTAGATTCTGCCTTTGGGTTGACAACTGGAACGGCTGGAGGAATTACAGCCGCACTTATTTACCACAACTCTTATTCAACATTCAAAAAGATGGGAACGAAAGTTCTTAACTAGATTTTTTTATGTGATCAGGCTAACAGCTGTGATGCACCGGAATATTCAGATATGTTCGGTTGGGTGGCAAAGGTTATCTGCGGCGGGTGATGGGCAACGTTACCCCTAAACAATGCCGAAAATGCGTCAATTGGGCAATGCTTTTCTCTCTACCCCCTTCCCGTCAGGGTTTTGAGACGTACTACAAGCAAGGGCTCAACCACTTTTTTCGGCAATGTTGCGGCTTGGTATCAGAAAGGCACAACATCCTGCCACAACTCCGCTTTTCGGTTAATACGCTCGGCTTGTTGGTCACTCACCTGGCTGATTGCACCAGTCGTAAGAGACAGCACCAGTGGATAGTGGTCGCCCGCAAAACAGAAATCAGCGCCGGTCAGTTCGGTCGCAGTTCTGAGCGCCAGCGTGTCGTGAATCGGCGGTACCGTAATCATGGTGCAGCCGTCGTACTCGCACTGCAGCATGAAGGCAACCTCACGGGCTGCCTCTGGGGTTTCAAAGAGTAGGTGCATGGATCGCATGCCACGATGCGACCTCAAGGAAGGCTGTACTTAACCGTGGTGGCGATCGCTCAGGGGTGTCAAAAAACGGGTATAAATTGCAGGTTGCTGAAACCTGCTCAGACCGACAGTCGATGTGCTGCTGAGAGGGGTGTCAAAAAAGGGCCCTTTGTTACTTTGGGTAAAAGGCCAAGGCAATCGGTTAGATGCCATATAAGGTTCTTGGCAGTTTTTGGTGAAAGTTGGACGTGAGCGCTAGTTAACTCACCCTAGCTGCTCGGTTTTCGGTTGTTTCAACCAACCAGATCGCCCAAAATTGTCATCAACCTGTCACTGTCGTCACAGACCCAAAACCGGGGCTAGAACGTTGCTGTCGCCGTGCTGATTCTGGGCTGTGATTTTCGAGCTTTCCCACAACAAAGCT
>JAJPJF010000452.1 GCA_021324415.1 Nostocales cyanobacterium Centralia_MAG_434 | reverse complement strand
GTAGTTACAGCGTCCTGGATCAAGTGTTGAGGGATCTGACTAAGGCAAACAAGATTGAAGCAGGATGGAGTGATGATAAATATCCAGCCAGAATTTATCGGCTCAAGCAAGAGCAACAATCTGTTTGGTTTTGGAGAAATGAGTAAGTGTTGCCAAGGCACTTACCAGTAAATAAATATCCAGCCTTGGTGGTTAGCTTGTGGGCATAGTCGGGTATTCGTTTTAATAAGGCTGGATATTTATTTTTTTGGATCTCCCCAAGACCGATAACCCCAAAAAGGTTTGTTCAACGGGTCGCGCCCATTCCTCTCCGACTTCGGCGCAGCAAGTCGGGGAAGAATGGGCGCTCCGGGATTGGGGATTGGGGACTCTTTATTGGGGGAGATCCCAGTCCCTAGTACCCAGTTAAGACTCCCAGGAATAGGGCTCTCTTTAATCCCCGTCCTCAATTCCTAAGAGTACCCAATCCCCAATCAAGAGTACCCAGTACCCTTTTATTTATTTAGGCTCAACCCCTTAGAAGATTTATTCACCGTAGGGGACATGCAGCAACTGAACGGCTTGGCGCTTAGATTCCTCAGAACGCAAATCGTATTTTTGTGTAGTAGCAGGATCAGCGTGTCCTGCTAGTCGGCTCACCGTGAGAACATCAGCGCCAGCACTTAGTAAGTTAGTAATAAAGGTGCGGCGAAAATCATGTGGACTGAAAGATGGAACTAAGGCACTTAAAGCCCGTTTACGAAGAATATTCATCACGGCTTGGTCAGTGAGTGGCTGGATGTGAACATGACCACCTCGGCGTACGGGACAAATTAATGCTCCCGGCTGATGAGTTCTCACATCAAGCCAATCATTTAAAGCAGCGACAGCCCCTGGTGGTAAATACACCGTCCGTGACTTTCTGCCTTTGCCCTTGCGTACAAGCAAAGAACTATCTTCTGTGTGGTAATCTTTTATGTCTAATGCTACCAACTCAGATCGACGTAACCCAGTGCCAATGAGAATTGCAATTAGTGCGGCATCTCTGATACCAATTAAAGTCTGGTCGTTTTTGCAATCGCTCAAAAGCGCGGCAACTTCAGTTGGTTTTAATAGCCGTCCCCGTAAAGGGGAATCGCCCCGTACACGCCCCAGATCCACAGCTGTTGCATAATCATCGGCGCTGATTAATCCTAATCGCAAAGCTTCTAGTAGCACCCGGCGCAAAGCACAAAGCATGCGGTTGACAGTTGCAGGAGAGTACTGTTCCATTAACACTGCGCGAATTGCCGCCGTGTGCTGGTAGCGTAACTTTGACCAATCCAATGACAATGCATCAGTCTGTGGCGTCCCCGTCAGGATTCGGGCCATGACATTTAGTGCTTTCGCCATTGTCCGCCGTGAAGTTGATGTCAAGCTAGACAAATAGACTGCGGCGGGATGAAGTGTTAGGGGTGGCGGCGTTGCCAACACTAAGTTAACAAGCCCAGTCGTGTTCTCTACCATGACGAAAAAGCACTACACTTGCTTTGATCTAGCCAAGCGTTTTGACTAAACCATTATTCTCTCATTTGTGGTTTCGCTCATAAAGTGAAACTTTAAAGTACTTAGGGGTTATGTCTAAATAACTGGGACAAACCTTTGGTGTGAACCGACACAGGGAGGAAAAATAGATATGGTAAATCTAAGTTTTCATAACTTATTTTTAACCCCTAACTTACACCCCTCTCTATTTATTGCTTTTTTCCTCAGAGTACATATGCACTACAGCGGCAGAGGCGATTGGCAAAAAGTCAATTAAAATTAGAAATTAATTCATATATATACGTAAAAATATGCAGAATAAGAATTCCGCATCTGAAATTACACCAGATCTAAAGGAGCGACTTGAGAATTTAGCGCAATTCATTTCCTCAGAGACGATCAAGTCAGACAATGCAGCAAACGCTAGCAACTGGGAGATCTTTTATCGCTACAACCGGGAGTTTAATGAGATCGCCAAGCTGATGGGGTACGACATGACGGCAGATGGGAATGAAGACTGGACTAGTGTCAAAGCCATCAACACGCAACTGACATCACCAGACTGGTACGAAGGAAAGTCTCGGGCATGGCTACAGCAAGCTAGAAGAATTTTTCGTGTTGCATGTGCAATTTATATAAAGTGCATTGCCGACAATGCACTTGATGAACTTGATATCAGGAGTCTGTCTTATGAACAATGTCGGCTGATCTCAAATAGCTCGCTCCCATTAGAGGAGAAGAAACAACTATGGCAATGGATGGAATCGACTAGACCAACTTGTCGAGAAGTTAGGGTTCAAATTCGAGAACGGGTAGATGCTCACAAGCATTTAGGCAGCTCTACTCAAAGTTCTGACATTGATGTGAGCGAAAGCTATCAGCCCGCAAGTGTTGAAGCATTGGAGCATGCACAGATGGAAGCGATCGCGCAAGCAATTATCTCAAAAGTACAATCAGGAGAAATTGCTGAATCAGAAAAACTGCTCAAGGAACTTGCACGACAAGTTAGAAAGCCAACACTGAAAGAAGATGTTAGTATTAGAGCACTTGAGCCATTCAGTGATTCAGTAAATTAGTAAGTAACTGAAGACATTCGCACTACTTATTTTTTGGATCTCCCTAATAAGACAGGACATTTTATTCAACCTTAAGTGCCATACTGCGCATTTCACGCCTTCCCATAGCAATCAGAGCAAAAACAATGCTATATTTTATCTACTAGATGGTAAAATAGGAGTATGGCAGAGAAAGAAGATACATGTCAACTCATCTTAGATGTGTCTCAATATCTATTGCAGACGCGGGGTTACAACGGATTTAGCTACGCGGACATTGCGAAAGCTGTCGGAATTCGCAAAGCCAGCATACACTACTATTTTCCAAACAAAAGTGACTTAGGCGAGGCACTGGTGAAACGCTACCGAGAGAGCTTTCGCCAACTGCGAGCGCGCATTGATCGAGAAACTGATGATGCGCTAAGCAAGCTAAAGCGTTTCGTTGAACCCTACTTAGAAGGGCTGCTTGATGGGCGAGTCTGTCTATGTGGAATGTTAGCTGAAGAATTTACCACTCTTCCAAAACAGATTTGTGTTGAAATAAAATCATTTTTAGATGAGAATGAAGCGTGGCTGACAAAGGTTTTGATGGCAGGTCGTGAGGCTGGAATCATTAGTTACCAAGGTCCGGTTGAAGTTGAAGCGCAACTTTTGCTGATTGGATTGCACGGGGCACAGTCAAGTGCTCGTTTCTATGGGGATACAAAACGGTTTGAATTAATGGCCCACCGATTGCTGAGTGGATTTGCAGTGAAGGCATGATACGAAGTTGCTAAAGATAGTATCATTTGATGGAAGATAAAAGAATGCCATCAACTATGCTACGCTCGAAAATTCAAGTTGTGCCGCACTTGGAGTATGCGGAATTGACTCGTTGCTACCGACGGTGTTGAAAGGAGCAGAACGTACACGTTGGCTAGTGCGCCGGTGGCTTCTCCGACCGGGCAACCCAATGAAAGTAGAGCAAGTGGCTGAAATTAAAGGCTTGACAGCGCCTTATTACAACGAATAACCTACTGCACCCTTTAATCAACCACAAAGGCGTCCCATCTTCCGTAAGAAATGGGGTCGAGGGTCTTATAAGAGCAAAGGGGAACCTTCTTTAGTTAATTAGTCAGTGTTCAAACGAAGCTCGTTTTGTATTAAGGTTCCCCTCTGGTCCAGACAAAGTACGTGGCAGGCTTTATACAACAACTAACTAGTTACGGAGCCCAAGCCTGAGAAAAAGGGCAGCCTGATTACAAAACGCTCAAGCGTCAGAACACTAACTGATTAACCCGCTCAGGCTGCCCTTTTTCTTGCGGCAAATTTGAGAGAACACTAACGAATAAACCAACAAGCCTGGCCCATTGTGCCCTTGTTTATCCCTCGGCTGGACATTTTATTTTTTGGATCTCCCTTAAAGGAACCGCAAGATTTGCTTGACTATGTAATATTTAACGAATTGTAAAGATCCCAACTTTGGCAACTTCGTATTAGCTAATATTTTTTTAGCCTTTTCTATCTACTAATAGGTAAAAGAAAGGCCAGAGAGACTGTTTTAGATCTTTACGCCTGCTCTCTAATTCTGGTGCCCTTAGCTGTAGCTGAAGGGATATCTCAGTACTTCTTGTCCACAAAAAGTAAAGTGGATGGCAACCCTCTAGCTTTTGGTCAGTAGCTCGTTAATGAAACTCTACCAAGAACGACTGGTCATCGTTCACCATGCTGCGGAACACCACCCAGCATCAATAATAAATCAAACTTCATTATCCTAAACGAGCAGGCATATTAGCCACAATCAAAAGATACAAAAAGCTAAAGGGCTGTCTTTTGCAATCAATGCGAGGACTACCCAGTGAAAAATCAAATCAGAATTCTAACCCAACTTGGCACTTTTATCAATCTCGGCAATCGGAAGCTCCAAAAAATTGAAGAAAGGCTTCGGGCAGGAGGCAGAAGGCAGAAGGAACAATCAGATGGGGATTCAAACCCCATCCGATTGAAGACACCGTGTAGATGGTGGGGTTTTCTATCCAGTTGGCGATCGCCAGAAGGGTTCACAAAAGATATAATTTATATCTTCTGCCGTTTACTGTCTGACTTGAAAGTAGGGAACAGGGAACGAGGAACTCTTAACAGAAAGATTTATGCTTCCATGCTAGGCGGTGAAACTTGTTTCATTGGGACTGCCGTACTAATTAGTCCCTCCACCAATCAATCAACCTCACTAGTAGCCCTTAATTCTCAAGTTACGCTTGTATACAAATCAAACACTTTAGCTAGACATTTTATTTTTTGGCTCTCTGGAATTAGGGAGGGGCAAGCATGACAGCACTCTCCCAAAATTCAACCCTATTGCAAAACTGGACCATATTTGAGATCGTACCCAATGCACAAAAAATAGCTACTGAGTTAAAGAAAATTCCACGACACTGGGCATTAACACCAATCCAAGATAAGCAACCAAAACGAAAGGGGTGGCAAACAGAAACACCACTCACTTTTGACGAAATCGCTCAACTGATATTGCACGGTGAATTAGTAGAAAGCAAACAGGGCAACAAATATCGTCGCTACTGGAGCGGCTTTGGTTTACGAACTGGAAACGTTAGCGGCGGTTTACTTGCAATCGATGTTGACGGTCCTACAGCAGAAACTTTACTAAAGGTGATTGCCAATGGCGACATTCCCCAAACAGTCAGTTGGACTAGCCAAAAATCAGGAAGATATCAACTACTATTTCAAATCCCGATTGAATATCAAGATGCACTTGCCCAATTCAATCGCGCAGTCATCACACAATGGGGTGAGATTAAATCGCTCCACGACAAGGAAGGCAAACCAATAGAATTGTTGGAATTCAGATACAATGGCTGTCAATCTTGTTTGCCCCCATCACGACACCCCACTACAGGAAATTATAGTTGGATCAATCCACCCGATACAACTGAAGTAGCGATCACACCCGAGTGGTTATGCAAGTTATTGGTAGATTTGACAACTAAAGAAGCTCAGGCAAAAGAAGAAAGAAAAAAGCGCGTTGTTGATTATGCTGCACTCAAGAAAGAACACAAGGGTGGCATAATCACAGACTTAGTAGATTTTCTGCACTTTGAAGTATTACCAAAGCTTTCTGTAGAGCAAATCTACAATGACAATCACAACTTCCGCCAATATGGAGATGTGCTCAAAGGTTCTCCAACATGGCGAATCAGTGCTAGCGGCACTAGTTTTCACGTTTGGTGGGACGGATCTCAATGGGCTTGGACTGACAAAGCAACAGGTGAGGGTGGCGGCGCTGTCCAGTATAAATGGAAACTGCGCGGCGGCTCCGGCACACCTAAGGGTCAAGATTGGATTGATATTGTTCGCGATTTAGCCGAAACCGCAGGCGTTAGCATGCCTGAATTCCAAAAATCGCCTCAAATAAGTAAATCGACTAAAAAAGCTCTAATTACCACCCAAGTCAAACACACACAATTCATCTCACCGAGGGTCTTTCTAGAGAGGAGGGCAACCTTAGAAGCCCCACAATTGATCTTGGGGACAGACGACTATCGTACGAAGGTTGCCCTCCTCTCCAGACAAAATGCGTCACCAGAGCTAGCACAAGTCTTAAAAGAACATGAGCTAATCCAATCAAAACTTAAAGAAGCTAAAACCTCAGATGAACCCAATAAATTAAATTGCAGACTTACTGAACTCACACAAATCATCAACATTCTTCTTCAACAGGAAAACTATAAACAGAAAGTACACCATACACAACAGCGCCTCAGCAATCTCACAATCACTCCCGATATGAATGTCTTAACTTCTTACAGTGAATTTATTGATGACGAACTTCTCGACCAAATTCCGAGTTGGGGTATTCTCATCCTACCCCTTGGCACTGGCAGCGGTAAATCTACATTCGTTGGCAAGCTCCTGCAAAAATATAACACCCGACCTGCTATCTCTCTTGTCCCAACTATTGGCCTCGCTCAAAACCAGGCTAGTGATTGGAAAGAATACGGGTTAGAATTTCGCAACGACATCATTGATGATTACACTTCCACACACCTCGGCGTTACCGCTCTGCGGAATGCTGAGCGAGTCGTGTTGTGTTATCCTAGCTTACATCAACTATATGGCAAAAAGCCCGATGACTTAATCCTGATTGCAGATGAAGCTGAAGCCGGATTAGAATTTTTGCAAACTTCCAACCTCTGTAATCGTGATGGATTGCGGCCTAAAAATTTAGCAGCTTTTAGAGAGCTACTAGAAGATCCCGAACCACGAAAAGTCCTCACTATCATTAGTGAAAGTCAAATTTCTGATATCACATTAGACTACTACCGCCAGTTTTATCCATCTGGTGCACCCATCACCATCATCACTAGTTCTCACTCCCGGCCTCGAAAAGATATCTTCTTTTATGGCAGAGGAGAAAAATCATTCTCCCTCACAAAAGAAGGCGAACTAAAAACACTACGACACGGAAGCTACCAAAAAACTCATTTTGAACTCGTCTTTGAGCAAAGTCTCGCCAGTAACGATAATATTATATTCTTTAACGATTCACAAAGAGAGCTAGAAGCTGGCGATCTTGTTTTGCCCGAAGTTTTAGCGCAAATAGGCTTATCCAACAGAAAAAACCTCCGCATTGATAGTACTACACTTGGTACACCAGAGGTTCAACAATTTCTCGTCGATCCCAATAAAGCGATCGCACTCAATCAATATGATATTGTTTCCTACACCACATCAGTAGGCGCTGGCATCAGCATCACTTTAACCAAAAGAATGGCTACTGCTTATCAGCAGATAGCAGCTGCTGAATCCATAGGCAATACTGACCTGATCAACCACTGGAAAACCGAATTAAAGGTTGCCAAAGATAACTGGCTTAATGATGAACCTTATTTTCAAGTCGGATTTGGCATAAATAATCACCTCGACCCGCGCAAAATCTTGCAGGGCATTGATCGACCACGACACCCTATTCCCTATCATCTTTTCTGTGGTGGCGACATTGGACTCAAGGGTAATAAAAGCCCCTTACCCCAAGACCACATCACTGGCTTGCAGCATCACCAAAATGATCTAGCTCGACTTTACCAACAAGCATTAATGAAAGAATCTTTAGAAAATAATCTGACATTAGACAGCAACATTCAAAGCAATATGTTTGACATCATGTCTGGTCTATTTAATAATGCTGTCGCAGGTCTCAACCATGATTTAAATGCTTGGTCGCAATTTAGAGCCAGAGAGTGTTACTCTCAACTAGACAGAAGCGATAAATTAAAATCTGCTTTACTACTGGCAGGTTACAAGATTAAAGATCCTATTGTTCCCCTAGATGCCACAAATAATCTGACTGAATTCCGCCAGCTTAAACGCAAAGAACTTGATTTCCAAAAAGCCACTCGTGTCATTCAACAGCAAGTTATTGCAGAGGAAATCGCTAAACAACTGCTCAACAAAAGCAGAAAGCAACGATTAACACTAGACGAACAAGACAAACTTGACCGATTTTATCTAGAAAAAACTTTTCCTAATTATCTCGATGAGTTAGAAACTCAAACGGACAAAATTAATTTTTACTACACCTTGTTCATCCTAGATAAAGGAAATTGGTTGCGCGCACAAACTTTGTACCAAAGTTTTCTACATAAAGATTTGGTCAATAAGTCTAATCTTCTTAAATTTATCAAAACTATGGATATATTAACAAACTATAACTGTGAGGCTACCCAAGACTTATTGAAAAACAAAGCCCCACTCCTAGAACTTATCAGTGAAATTCATTTATTTGATTTCATGGCCCCTGGTACTGAACGTACCAGTGCTGAAATTAAAGCCTACGTCGATTCCTTGTTTGAAACTAAAGATATAGCACGTAAAATTCAAACACATCTTCATCGCGGCAACCCTAAACAACCAACCAAATTTATCAAACAAATACTTGCGTGCTTCGGCCATACCCTAAGTGAAAGGAAAAGCGATGGTCAGCGATACTACAAAATTCACTTACTTAGGTTGTCAGGAATCACAGAAAACGACGCCCAAAAAATCGGGGCAATTTTGGGGGAGCAAATCCGTGCCAATGCTGATAATATAAGCCTTTTATCGAGGGCACGTCAAAAAGAAAAAAGTATTACTACTGTTGTTGATGCTGCCCTGCTCAACTCGTGTATTACAAAAGAGCCTGAATCCAATTTTGGAGTATCCCAACCAGAGGTAATTGGGGATACTGCAGTGCCAGAGGCTATCACTACTCCTTCTACTTTCCTTCCACTACTACCAATATTGCAAGTTTTTCAGCAGGACTCTGAATGGCAACCGCAAGACATCGCTGAAGTTGCTCAAATGTTAGACGCATGTGAAGACTCACAAACTCTTGCCTTGCTAAGACGCTGTCAAGATATTCCCAAAAATATTTTTCAGATGGCCTCACGTCTGTTAGCTCCCGCTAAGCGCCTTCAAATTCGTCAGTGGGTGATTCTCCAAAATCTTGGTTTAACCTAGGTATTATTAAATATAAATTCTTAGATTGAAATTAACTCAAGATTTGGGTGAAGTGCTTGTTGAGCGGTGAAGTTATGAGAGTTGACCGTTATTAAAACGAATGCCCGACTACGCCCATGAGCTAACCACATTGGCTGGATATTTATTTACGCCTTAAGTGCCTAACTATGTGATCGCCATATTTATGGGTCATCCACAGGTGTGTTGCTTCCATCCACTTATCTAGTCTATCTTGTTGATAGTAGCCCTCATGGGTTGGGCACTCTGGACGGAAGTAACTAGGTGAAGTGCTAAACAACATTTCTACGCAGTATATGCCATCAGTTCTGATCTTCTGCCGGTGATGTTGCTTATAAATTTTTGCCAATACCAAATCCTCTAACCTCTGTTGGGAGTGAATGCTTCCGATGAATCGAATATTCTCTTTGCTCAGATTTGCATTTGGAGTTTCTCGTTCGCCAGATGTATGTGAAGCCCTCGCTCCTATCTCAGCCCGTTTTAATTTTTTTTATCCTGCGATCGCATATCCCATATCTCTATCTTTCGCCTACGGTAAGTGCCTGAGTAAATTGAGTATTTCTACTCAGAAAATTTTGGGATAAATAGCCCAAATGAAGTTTTCAAAAAATAAGCGTAGTAAGTACGGTTATTTTCTTTAACGGCTATTAGCTATTTTTTTAGTAAGTAAGATGGCTGCTCAACAGCTACCAGTTGGTCTACCGGACAGCTACCTGTTAGGAAAAAGCAAAATGACTTGATCAAGCAAAAACGATTATCTTTTTGTGTCCGACAGGTAGCTAGGTTTCACCTCTCCAGTAGACCAACAAGTAGCTGTTGGGAATTGTATTTTAAGATACATTTTTTTGAATCCCCTTAATTTTTAAGTAGATTATCGAACAAACTACAACTCCTATTATCTATGAAGATTGGAGATTTATTTTTGATCTCCCTGCAACGGAGCTTACACGGAAGAAAATCCACCTTGATTAATGGATTCATCGTTAGTGCTTAAGAACCAACCTTGACTCTCCATTTATGCTTAGGGAAATTCATAAAAATAGATGGCAGATCATTTTTGATTAGGCACTTAAGGTAGTTCTTCAATTTATTGACTTTTTAAGTGCGGTTGAAAAAAAAATATTTTTATGGAAATTCCTAACATGAAACAGCTTTCTTTTGTTAACCTATAAATATATTCTCGAAATAGACGCTGAAAAATTGGTTGAGGATTTTGCCTTTTTGCAGACGTATTGTCCTTTAAAAACGAGTAGGCTTCATAGCCCCAACTAATTAGCTTCGTTTTCAGGCTTTCCAATTCCTGCTTTGTAGTGTTCTAAACCCTTCTTTTTAGGAGTAAATTATATGAAGGAGATAAAGCAAGAAATAATTTCAATAAAGCGTTCTGTTGATAGTTTGGATGGTCAGATAATTAGCTATCTCAAATCAAATCCTTTGAAGCTAGATGTAGATTTCTCGGACATAGTAATAGATACCCTTAAAGTTCATTGGCTACCATTTGTAGTCTCCTCAATTGGAATACGCGACGAGGAACTAAGACGCATAGGAATTTGGGCAATCAATCAACTGGAAGCTCAAGCCTCACTCATTCGTGGAGTTTTCGGTATTCCGTCTCAAGTTGTGGGTGCTGTTGTTCCCTCCCCCATAACGGCCCAAGACGTCAATAGTATGAACTCTCCTAACCTATCTACTGGTGTTGAGCCTAGTGAAAAAGGAGAAGAAGTCACAGAAGAATATGATTATGAGCGTGGTTTGATACCCATGGAACTGACAGACGATATGAAAATAACTAACTCTTTGTGTGGTATTCACTCCTAAGACTTGGAAAAACAATTATGAATCAATTGAATAAAGATATGGGGAAGGAGCACCTCAAGCTTGTGGTATCTGGTGATTTAGGTGGTAGTCAGGTCAAAGCTATTGCGCAACCCTATCCAAATGGTGTACCGCAGGTCTTAGCTATGGAACCAGAAATCGCAGATGTTTCCAAAAACTCAATTGCTCGTGTTTCTCAAGAAGGTGGGTATACCAATAGTATTTGGGTAGGTATCAATTCGGAGTATTATGCATTGGGCACACTAGCAAAAACATTTGCAGGCACTTCAGCCCTACGGGATTTGAAAGGTTATTATGCTGTACCAAAATTAGCTAGTTTATTGTGGTTAGCTTGTCGTCGCTTTGGCTTAAAGAGCGATACTGATATCTTTGTCCAAGTCTTGTTGCCACCAGGAGAAATCGCTAATGGCAAAGAAATTGGCAAAAAATTGGGACAAGCAATAAATCGGGGGATCATCACTCCTACTACCAAGTTAAAAGGACAAATACGTAATTTTTATATAGCACCAGAAGGTAGTGGGATTATTGGTTACCGCCGTCGTGCTTTGGGAGCATCCTATTCCCAAAAAAATGTAGGAATGCTGATGTTAGGTTATCGGAATGCTAATTTTATTTTCAATCAAAAAGGTAATTCAGCTTTATCAGAAACTACAGCTTTAGGAATGAATTGGTTGGTGCAACAGTTTGTTGAACGAACTGCTGTTGGTCTTTCTAAGGAAGATGAGCGTATAGTTACAGCAATATTGGCAGCTGGCAAAGGCAACTTTGATGCTCTACGTCCTTTGTCTCGACAGGCCACTTTAATGGGTGTAGAATCCGACTTAAAACGATTTCAAAAAACGCTACCTGATGTTCGTGAGGATTACTGTCGTGCTCTCATGCGATGGATGAGAAATATTGCCGCACTTGATGAAATTCTCATCTGCGGTGGAACAGCCGATTTTATCCGTGAGGAGTTAACTGAACATTTCCAGAGAGAAAATGTACCTATTGTTTGGAATGGAGGAGTGGAAATTCCCAAAGCTCTCGATACTCTCGGGTTAGGCGATCGCATTGCTGATGTTTGGGCAGCACATATGACTTACATCAAAATGTTAGATAAGAATTTGGGTTATGAGCGCAAACAGGAGCTAGTGCCAGATTCTAATAGTCCCACACCCCAGGCAACCAGTCTATCGCAATTAATCACCTATAGATGAAGAAAGATTGAACGGCATCCTTATGGGGTGTCTTGTAAACGGGCACTTAAGGTGTAAGGGAGATCCAAAAAAAATGTCCTGCTGTGCAAGGGCATTTACACCCAGCTTTGGGATGGGGAGGGGCTGATAACCCAATAAAATTTGTGTACCCTATAAAGCCCCTATATAGGACCTTCTTAGGGGTTAAAATTCTAAGTAAAGTCTTGAATATTTCTGGGGTATGCATGACCCCTACATATACCCTATAAGATAATTTAAAGGTGAGTGTATGTATACACCATTTAAATTTTATACTTGTTCTTCAGAGTTTTCATTGTCTTCTCTTGCCCAGCAATTAAACGGCTAATTCTCAATTGTTTTGCTTGTTCCAAATAAGAAGCACGTGTTCGCTGAGGTAAGATTTCCCAATTGCGAATCATGACGTCTACTAAAATCTCATATGGAATTCCAGTACTAGCGCGGAAACTTTGTAATTGTTCCACAGATTCAGATGAAAGTCTCATGGAAACTTTCTTGTACTCAACCTCTTGAAATGTTGATTCTAGACTACTAGTACCTTCTAAACTAGAATCAACGTTTCTAACATTAGGAGGGTCGGGGCTAATTATAGAAGAGGTATTATCATATTGCTCTAGCTCTATTTGAGATGATGAATCTAGTATGGTCTCTTCTTGAAAACTAGAATCTTGTTTTTCGATTTCTAGAATCTTGTTTTGATGATTATTAAAAGGAAGGTTCAAGTTTTCTTCCATAAAAGATTCTGGTATAGCAGAATCTTGAATAGTAGACGTTGTTGCTAAATCTTCCCTTAAAGAATCTGGTTTAGAAGAATCTTGTTTCTGGGCTTCTGGTTTACTTTCTTCTTCTTTGGATGTATCTTGATTGTTAGATTGTGGTAACTGTTTAGATATTGTGGGCTGAATCCGTATGGGGCCAGAAGGTATCTTTTTTTTGGGTATTGCCATAGCTATTTTCTCTTAGTTTTTTTTGCGACAATTGTTTCAACAACTTCTATGTAAGGCTTGGCCAAAGACTTTTCACCAGCTTCCAGTAAGGACCAGCCTGCATGGTTAGTTTGCTGAACTATTGTGCTTTGACGCACAGAACTGAAAAGATGAACGGTTGGTAGTGCCTCTTTGAGGGCGGCGATCGCAGCTTTGGAAATGCGAGTTTGGTTAGCTCCAGCCCAAGCATCCCTGGTAGGGATGATTCCCACAATGATTGGAACTTGGAAGTCTAGTTCTTCAAGCTCTTGAATGAGAGTGGCAGTGCTAATAGCGCCGGTAACTCCTTTGGGGGTGCATTCGGTGGGAATCAACACTAAATCAGCAGCAAGGATCGCATTGTAAGTTAAAATTCCTTTTGATGGAGGAGCATCAATGACAATATAGTCATATTCCCCAACTGCAGGTTTGAGTGCCCGTTTCAAAAAGCGCTCTCTGCCTGGCTCCATTGCGATCGCATCAGATGCCCTTGCTAAACTGTAGTCACTAGGAGCAACCAGCAAACGTCCTTGACGATCTTCATTGGTTGGCGGCTGGATGATTTCACTAATTTGCAGTCGTTCACTATCGGGCAGGATAGTTTCGGCGATCGTTGCGGAATCTGATAAATCATTAATTCCAAGCCATTGACTCAAGTTTCCCTGCGGATCAAAGTCTACAGCTAAAGTTTTGCCATGCTCACTTAGCATTGTGGCTATGTTTAGGACAGTAGTGGTTTTACCCGAGCCACCACTTAAACAAGCAACACTAACAACAAGTGCAAGATTAGATGATTCTGGCATCTAGCTTAGAAGATAATAGAAAAGCTAAAACAAGATTTAACAAAAGAAGAATAGCATGAAGACGTACCTGCCAGTAGGGCTAAAGCTAGGGGCAGATATAGCGTCGCTGACATGAAGGGCAAACTAAACTGTCTAGTTTAATACTGTGACTTTACCCATAACTTTGCCGCAACGGCAAGCTTTTATGTCGTTATACCGATAATATTGCCGCGACTGGAACCATTATATTGCCGTAACTGAGGCTGTAATGCTCATTTTTTCGTGAGGCGATCACATACTTTTCTGGGGCATCAGAACGATAAGCTTGCCGAAAACCAGAAATAGAACGATAAATTTGCCAAAACAAGGTGTTTTAAGTCCTTATTTTCATGTGAATATATTTTAATACACCAAGTTAGAATATAGAATCAGCAAGGATTTAAGGCATCAGAAGCATTCCGGTTGCCAAAGTCAATAAGAAGCATAAGCACGTAAAAACGGCAATATTATCCTTCCACCGACATTTTAAACTATACGGTTTAGTTTGCCCCTCATGTCAGCGACGCTATATCTACCCCAGGGTGTAATGGTCAGGAGATCACGGCATGGCTGGAGCAGTATTAACACATGGTTGACAATCATAATCACAAGTATGGGATTGGCAGGTATCACAACAGAGGTAAGGGCGAAATCACCGATGTAATCAAGCTTTGGGAGAAGGAGCCAGTTGCTACGATAGAGGAGTAAATTGCAAATCGACTAAATAAAATCCCATCGCTGCTGTCTTTTGATGGTGGCGATTGTTTATTCTCGGTTTAAATACTTTTTCATAAGTTGTACATATTGTTCTGGCGTTCGCTCTGAAGTAGTTACACCAACTTGTATTTTGTAAAGTATATTTGGAGAAAATTTTCCTTTAAATATGCACTCATTAGTCTCGATTAATTTCAAGATGACTGGCAGAGGTATTTCTCTTGGTTTCAGATAGTTTATTACCGATTCTTGTTGAATGAAAGGAGAAACACCTGCCCCTGGTTTAATTACACAGGATAAGTCAGAATTACCTACCTTCTTTGTTACATTGAAAAATAAATATTTTGTATTTGTTAGAGGTAGTACAGCTACAAATAAATGCATCCCTTTTGGTGGAGTTCCTAAAAGGAATGCATCTCCAAGATTTACTTTTTCATTACACATTTAACAAATAATCAAGGTAATCTTCTTTTTCTACTTTTTTTTGAATTTCTTCAATTTCTTCGTCACTTTTACCTACATTTTTCAAAATTTCTTCAACATGAATAGGTAAAACTTTTGCGTTAGGAAGTGGGTTTTGCCATTCAGGAAATTCTTTATGTGTTTTTTCTGCTAGTTCAAAATCATCAAGATGTCCTACTTTTTCATACACTTCATGAATAATTTTTAACTCTGCTCTGCAAAGATTATTAATTCCTGGATCACCCTTTAAAAAAACTTTATAATCATCATGCAATGTTTTAATATATTTACTCCAAATATCCCTATCAGATTCATCTCCTAATCCTTTAATTAAGTCATAAACATTACTTAAAACTGGTCCATATTTCATAGACACATATGAATCACCAGTGATAGGTTGATCCAGTCGTTCAAAAGCAATACGATCCGCTGTGTATAATTGCTTAATCAATCCCAAATACTTCATAGGTCTTTTGCCGCGAAGTTTTAAGAATTCGGCAGCGGCTTCAACTGCCTTCTCTGGATTAAATTTAAAATATATAGACATAAATTCCACCAGAGTTAATCAAAGCGTATCAATACAATTGTACTGCTATATTGTTAATCCAATATTTGGTGAGAATTATAACCTGTTAGTATAGTGTTGTCAAAATATTTTTGATGTTCCAGTTGTATCTCCACACTTAACCTCATTCACTGGGTATCTTCCGTAGTACAATAGTACTTCCCACGCACGTGGGGTGTTCCTCGACCAAACAGACAAATATCAACAGTGTGGTCTCCTTTTCCCACTTCCGTGGGGTGTTCCCTCCGTTTCGACAGAGATTGCGTGGGTCGTTACCATCTTTCTCCACCGTCCATTATCTTTAGCTAAAAGCTCGAAACCTAATTTTTACAATATCTTTACTTTGTAGATATAATTACAAAGTAACTTATTTTTTCACTGTTACGAAAAGTTGTTGAGAATTTTATCTTTGCTGTTAACTCTTCTATCAAAATCTAACAAACCTAAAATCGAAATCATATACAATAATGTAGTAAAATATAGACCTAAATAGTACAAAGTTACTATATTTGATTTGTATGTCAAAAAAAAGACTCAATAAAATAAAAATATATTAACAAACTTTAGTTTCAAATAATTAGTTATTTATTATCATAGTACTAGAAATACAAATTCTTATGTAAATAAAAGAGGATAAAATGTTTCAAAAACCAAAATATTTACAAAATAGTTTTAGTCTCGTAGTTCCTAGAAAGCCATTTATTCGGAGAAAGGTTTTTGATTTTGAAAAGAAACTTGAGAATTTGTATAATCAACCTCAAATTACCAATATTCCAGATGAGATGAATCCTGATATACCACGGATGGTGTTTACTTCAAAGGATGGACATAGCCAAATAATTATTTCACAATTAAATTTTATTTTAAAAATACAATATTCACCTGATTGGCAATTTGAAGTTTTCAAAGGGAAAGAATATATACTTAGTAAAGTGTCAATATTGTATGAATTGCTTGATATTCTTGATGAGAAATGCCCATTGTTTTGTGGCTTTAATACGCTAGTTCAAATACCTGCACAAGAAGAGGATGATGAATCAGTGATTTCACGCATTTACAATTTATTTTCTAAAGACGGAAATCCTGATTCTTTTGATATTTATGAGTTTCAGATCAAAACATCAAAGGTATTAGAAGAAAAATTTTTTAGTAATATAACTATTCAGAATTATCGTAACTGGAATATTGATTTTGTAGGAGAAGGAATACTAAAGCTTTCTAACAAGGGAATCATAGAGTCAGGCATTCAGATTACAGGAGATTTTAATGACAGATATGCTTTTAACGAAAATGAGTTTTATTGTTCTATAGAAAATCAAGCCAAAAAAATAATTGACCTAGGTTTCGGTGAAGTTAATAATATGATTACAAAAATTATAGGGAGTTAATACAATGTCTACTTCTACTACAGATATGTTGTACAGTGGCACACAAAAAACTGCGCCTTCAGTTTCTCTTACTGCTACAAATTTGTGTTTTGGTATTTATCCAATTATAATTCCCTGTTATGGAGCATTAAATCCTAACAGTTTTATGGAAAATAAAACTGCATCCAAATTCACACACGATTTGAATGATTCAGTAATCTTGTATAGCAACTCTGCCACTAATATTTCAATTTATATATCTATCCAAAAAAATGAAGATATTAAAAAAGCAAATGAAAATGTTGAATATGAAGATGATATAGAAGATTTACTTGATTGGGATATATGGATAGAAAGCCCTCCAGTATCAAAGACAATAACAGTTAATGCTCAATTTATCAAAGGGAATTTCATATTGCCATCTATTGACGAGGATTTGGAGGGTTAATTGTGAAGACATGGGTTTATAAAATTCTGGACAAATTTTTAGAATTGATGTCCAAAATAGATTACGTACCTAATTCTAATGTCAATCCTACCTCAATTAACACTACTAATTCTATCGCTTCTACCAATTATCCTTGGTATCAAATTGTTAATGGTAACGATTTAGCGCAGGGAGATATTTTACTTGAATTTCCAGTTTTTGAAATACCTAAAAATTATTTAGACAATGTTGACACTGGTAATGTTCAAATGATTATTAATTATCAAAATTTGATTGTAATGACGCAATCTTGTGATTTGGTTATTCGACGAGACGGTAAGAGTAAAATAGATCACGTACTTTTGTGCCCAATTTATTTCAAGAAAGACCTTGCACAGCACTCAATTTATAGTAAATCGTCTGAATGGGAAAATGCTAGGCAGGGGAAACATTTGGGATTCCACGTTCTGAATTGTTGCAATCTAGAAGATCACAATTATGATTTTATATTGGTAGATTTAAAAAGAAATTACAGTATAAATTTTGCGGTGTTAGCAGATTTTGTATCTAGGCAACAGAGTAGGGTAAGGTTACTTCCACCTTATCGAGAACATCTTTCTCAAGCGTTTGCACGATCTTTTATGCGAGTTGGATTACCTGTTGATATTCCTAAATTTTCAAAATAAAAGCTTAGTGATATAGCAATCCTAAATGAGTCGTAAAAATCTCTGATTCCTCTCTCTCTACGCTCTCCCCATATGTAACTCTTACTATTTTCAAAGACTATATCTTATAATAAAAATGTTGTGGACGGCAGGGGAATTGAACCCCTTAGAGGCTCTTGTGCAGTTTTGGTGATCTGAGGTGGAGGGGAGCACAAGAGGTGATGAGAAGAACTGAGGTGGCAGCAAAAAAAAGGTATTTAATAGGAAAAGTGGTAAGCGGGTTGGGCTTTTTTCAGGGAATGAAGGGTAGTGAAATCATGTTGTTGTCCTGCTCTAGCAGAAAGAGCAACGTAGTAGTGGCGATTGAGATGTGTGCGTAGTGTCGTTGAGAGCGATCATTTATGAAGAGAGTAAGAAACGACGTGCAAGTAAGTCAAGACCAGCGCGACCATACATTTGTCGCTTAAGGGTTTTTAAACGGTTAATATGACCCTCAACGGGACCATTGCTAAAGGGTAAAGTCAGACCTGCTTTAATAGCGTCATAGTCTTGTTGTAAGCTGAGAGCGAAACGTTGAAAGGGAACAAGAGAGCTTTGGGGCTCTTGTGCAGTTTTGGTGATCCGAGGTCCAGGGGGGCACAAGAGGTGAGTAGAAGATCGGAGGTCGCAGCACTAAAGGTATTTAATAGGAAAAGTTGTAAGCAGGGTGGGCTTTTTTCAGGGAATGAAGGGGAGTGAAATCATGTTGTTGTCCTGCTGCTTGATAAAGAGCGATGCAGTGGTAGGGATTGGGAGATGTATGCGTAGTGTCTTTGAGGGCGATCGTTTATGAAGAGAGTAAGAAACGACGTGCAAGTAAATCAAGACTAGCGCGACCATACATTTGTCACTTAAGGGTTTTAAGACGGTTAATATGACCACAAAGGTGACCATTACTAAAGGGTAAAGTCAGACCTGCTTTAATAGCATCATAGTCTTGTTGTAAACTGAGGGCGAAACGTTGAAAGAGAACAACAGAGCTTTGGGCAGCTTGTGTGAGCCAAGAGTCAAATTGATCAGCAAGGCGTTGGCGAACAATTTGAGCAAAGCTTGTGGCCAGATGAATAGCAGAGGATAAATCAGGATGTGCAGCAGTTAACAAAGAGAGTAGTTGCTGATCATCAGATTGTTGTTGATCTTGGGGACGAAGTACAAGGCATGCAGCGCGATAAGCAGTGAGTGGAGGTTGTTGAGGATCACTAACAGGAGTGAGTTGAAGTGGGCGAGGTCGTTGCCGCAACTTCCAACCTTGAGCCTGAGCTAATTGATGAGTGTAGCGGGTGACCAAATTGCTCCTAGAAAAACAGGCAGCCTTATTACCACGCATAAACATGAAGATTTGACGATCAATTAAACCAAGGCTGCCTGTTTTTCTCAATTGAGCTTCATTAAAACTAATTAGTCTGAATACTCAACACATCAACGAAACAAGCCTGCCCCACGATTGATCATGAGGTAAACAAATCAATAAATAAAGCCTCCCCATTTTTGATACGTGTAAGACCCTGTAACTGAGGAAGGCTGCTCTTTTTCTTGCGGCAAATTCGATACCAACTGATCAACCACAGAAGGC
>JAJPJF010000354.1 GCA_021324415.1 Nostocales cyanobacterium Centralia_MAG_434 | reverse complement strand
GCCTTCTGTGGTTGATCAGTTGGTATCGAATTTGCCGCAAGAAAAAGAGCAGCCTTCCTCAGTTACAGGGTCTTACACGTATCAAAAATGGGGAGGCTTTATTTATTTGATTTGTTTACCTCATGATCAATCGTGGGGCTTGGAAGCCTCCCCATTTTTGAGGGGGACAATGCGTTAACCCGTTCGTGTTCAGACGTTGCATTGTTAGAGACAATCATGGGGCAGGATTGTTTGGTTGATGTGTTGAGTGTTCCGACTAATTAGTTTTAATGAAGCCTGCCCCATGATTGTTACGTGTAAGACCCCTAACGCTCGAACGTTTTGTAATAAGGCTGCTCTTTTCTGGTGGCTCAGGCTCCGTGTTCTAATGAATTAGTTGTGTAACTTGGCTGCCCAATTTCACTCGTCATCGGCTCCCTCTCAAATCAACTTTCAAAGGCGCTTTCATTTTATTTTTTGGATCTCCCCAATCTAGGTATGGCAAGAATCCTATGACAAGAATCGCCCAAACCATTGGGCAAATCTAGCAAGAAACGTCTATCGTCTGTTCCACAATGCAATGTATTGTTCTACATGAGTTCTCTAGCATTGATTCATGAGAAGAATTAGTCGGATTTTGCTTTCGGTTGTTCTTGTTAGCACTGCTGTGGTTTCTGTAGCAGTAGATTGGAACACAACTCATATCTTCAATCCTGACTGGCATCCCCATGCTAAGTTTCACGATGTGGTGATGCTATGGTTACTCAGTGGTATGAGTATCATGGCACTGTGGTTGTTGTGGCGGCGATCGTTAGAACCCGATATTGCTTACACTGTTGCCATGCTGGTGCCTGTGGTGTTCTGGTCACCCTTCTTCTTGACAACGCTCGTAATCCCTGGAACCAGCCTGCAAGCCGACCTGAAAGAAACTCCACCGATGATAGCGGGCATTCCCATTTACCCCAATGTGGCCGTTGCAACGGTGAGTGTTATTCTGGCACTAATTGGCTATGCTCTGTATCGCATTTCTCGATCACAAGCGAGTGCCTAGGAGCCTGATCATGATCACCCGTTTAGCATTACCAGCTCTGTTTCTGCCAGTTCAGTCTACTCTAGCGCACATTGGGCATGGTAGCTTTCTGACTCAAAATCTGGCTAAAACCAGTCTATCGCCAACCTTCATGCTGGCTGGAATGGGAATTGCTTTAGTGGCAGGAGCTGGACATGCACTCTCCCCAGGACACGGAAAAACAATGGTAGCCGCCTATCTTGTCGGCTCACGGGGAACTTCTCAACACGCAGTTTTGTTAGGGTTAGTGACAACGTTGACCCACACCATCAGCATCTTTGCTCTGGGTATCCTGGCTTTGCTTGTGTCCCAGTACATTTTGCCAGAGCAACTGTATCCGGTTCTCAGTTTGAGCAGTGGCTTAATGGTTTGCGGAGTTGGTTTCTGGTTACTGGATCGCTTTTTACCCTTTACCCACCAACATAAGCATACTCGCTCACATTCTGCTAATCATACGCATCAACATTCCCATTCCGAGGTCACATTGCGATCGCTGGTATCGTTAGGAATTGCTGGAGGATTAGTTCCCTGTCCGTCAGCATTAGTGCTGCTGTTAAGCGCAATTGCGCTGCATCAAACGGTATATGGTTTGTTATTAGTTTGTGCCTTTAGCCTTGGATTAGCGACCGTATTAATTAGCATCGGTTTAGCCGTTATCTATGCTCACCACTGGTTCAATCAATTTTCATTAGCTCAACTACTACAACCCTATGTTCTAGTAGTGAGCGCTATTGGGGTAATTGCTGTAGGAGCAACGCTGACGGTTTGTGCTGTAATTTAGAGGTCAGTCATGAGAATTGGAATTATTGGTGCTGGCAACATGGGAGCAGCATTGGGAAAAATTTGGGCGAAAGCTGGACATCACATTATTTTCTCATACTCGAGGAATGAGAATAAACTCCGCCAACTGGCTGCGTCTGCGGGTGAAACTGCTCGGGCTGGAACTCCACAGGAAGCTGTTGCCCACAGCGATGTGATTTTGTTTGCAGTGTGGGTGTCCTCGCTTGAGGATATAATTCAGGCGCTGAGACCTTTGAATAACAAAATCGTCATTACCTGTGTCAGTGGTCTTCAACCAGACTTCACAGGACAGACCATTGGCTTAGCCACTGACTTAAAAATTTCTGTTGCGGAAACGATTCAGCAGTTTGCCCCCAACGCCAAAGTCGTAGAAGCGTTCAACACCACCTTTGCTGAAATCATCGCTTCAGACTCTAGGCAATTTGGCTCAGATTTCCCCAGCGTTTTCTACTGTGGGGATGACGTTGAGGCAAAGCAGGTTGTCGCTGGTCTTATCGAAGAATGCGGCTATCAAGCAGTCGATGCAGGAAATCTGATTGTAGCCCGGACATTAGAGACACTGGCGACTGCCTGGGTACAGTTTGCTGTTTCGAGTCAATTGTTTCCAAATCTTGGGCTGAAAGCATTGCGGCGTTGAACCACGGCATAACAATTCAAATGCCGCGGACGGTTGAAAGTCACTGGTGCTGAGTTCAGGGTTATTTGCTGCCGCTGATTTGAGCTGTTAGACCGGGAGTATGACGAAATACGTGCAACATCACCCATGTTGTAAACTTTTGTAATGCAGAGTCTCAAAACTCCTAATTATTCGATGTTTCAACATCCAACTTCAGTATTGCCTTCAGAGCCAAACATTCCCTAAAATAATCATTTATGAGCAAGTTTGATGAAGTCGCAAGGGTGAAAAGTCGATTCTACGGTCATGAATCTAAAAAGCTTCTTGATCATTTTTAGGCAAGGCGCGTAAATCAAGACAGCACATCTGATCTCACTGGCAGTCCTCGAATTAGTTCTCGAATCACGTCTGTTACTGGTCTGCCTGTCTGTTCGCAAAACTTTTCCAGCTTCTCGACTTCATACGAT
>JAJPJF010000236.1 GCA_021324415.1 Nostocales cyanobacterium Centralia_MAG_434 | reverse complement strand
TAGCACGACTGTTGTGCCAACTACGCAACATCCCGAAAAAATCATTGCGAAACGGTGCATCAAACACCTTATCCACCTCATCCATCGCCAATACCAATGGACTAGCCAACTCCTTTAAAATGTAACGACTGATGTAGCGTGTACAACGTTGGATCTGACTCACATTTTTCTGCCAATACTCATCTGCTCTGTCTTCGAGTTCTAGCTCTTCACTCACCCAAGAACAGAACCGACGAAAAAAAATCTCATCACTGGAAAGATCTGCTTTCCCTAAAAGTTGAAAATCCAAAAATATTACACGCTTACTATTATCCCTAGCTGCTTTGATAATCCGGTTTAATAGCGAACTCTTACCAACTTGCCTCGAACCCTTGATAGAAATTGTCACCCCCTCCTGTACAATTGTGTTCAGGGCAATGGTGTCAGCCTGCCGTTCTACGTAAAAAGCCGATTTGAGTTTCATCGTCCCTTCTGAAATCTCCAATGCTCCTGGCTGAGCAGAAGCGTAAGGGCGTGGTAAATCACTTGACTCGTTTAATGGCAGTAAATCAATCTTAGCTTGCGTAGGGATACTTAAATCTTTGCTAGAAATAGCTTGCTTTAACTGTTCTATTAACTGTGGTGTATCGTTATAACCACTCCAATATGCCCAGTTGATATGATTCAAATAAGCACTTAGGGGATACTCAAACGGCTGACGGTATGCTAACCGTACTGGGAGAATGGCAGGGTGTCCTGACCGCACTTGAGCAAAGTTGTGTGCTATGCGGATTTCTGTTTCTACCATCTCGCTATGAGCTGAATGCTCACTCAGCAAGACAATCAAAAAATCGCAGTTGCGAATTTCCGCTTCAATTTTTTCAGCCCAGGGTGTACCTACAGAGATATTCTGGTCAATGAAAACTTGGTGCTGCTGTGACAGTGCTTGTCGTATTTGTAACGCTATTTGCTCATCTGGTTCTACGTCCCGTTTATAACTAATAAAAATTCGTTTACCTGATTGAAAATCTGGGGATATGGCAGTCTCTTTTCTAGTCTTTCTGTTTTTCAATACTGGCGTTGCAGATTCTGGAATACTTTCCAAATTAATGGATGTACAACCAAACTTAAACCCATCTTCAATAGTTCTACCTGCGCCTAAAGCATCATAAAACCCGACTGCAAACTTAATAGCAGCCTTATCCCCAATCTCTTTGTTCATCCCAATCACATAATCAATGTGTTGGTGAATTGCCTCTGCTTGCTCTTGGGAATAACAGGCGTTGAGTACCACACACTCAACCTGGGGAAATAAACTAAATAGTTCTGCCAGGGATTGTGAACTTACCAATTGCGTTTGTCCTGAGTCATTTTCTAGCACTAGCCCCTCGCTGGCTGCACCATGTCCAGAAAAATGTACAATTTGTGGTTCATGATCCAACAAAGCACGGCGCAAATCCTCAACTCGCACCGCCAATTTAGAGATAATTTGAAACTTTTTTCGACCCTTGGCACGTTCGAAGCAGGCTTGAATATCCCGTACCTCCTCATCCAAGCGCAGCTTGGAGGTGTTTATCGGATTGGCTGATAAAAGCAGGATTTTTCTCACCATGCTCTCAAAAAACAGTATGATTATATACTATATCATGTATTTTTTATCCCTTAGCGCTACTCATCATCAGCAATGGTGATCAGCAGGCTCAAGGAGAAGTTATGATCTCCTTTACCAAAATGCAAGGGTAATTGCGGTTTTTGCGAGCAGCGCACTTACAGGACACTGCGCGAGCGCACGACCTTCCGTTGCCTTTCCTCCCTGCTGTACTTTACTCTCAAACTAGAGCTTTGCAGGCGATCGCCTTTGGCACTGGCCTCTTAGGCCAATCGCACTCTGGCACTGGCTTTTAGGCTGATCAGCTTTGCTGCTGGGCTTTGCCCAATCGCCAGAGTATGAGTTAATAGAGGCTGTTGGCTACATTGGGCAACTGTTGCAATGTTTGCATTTGTTGCCATGAGTGTTTTGCATGCTAGGATTGATAGAAACAGCCAGCCCAATTGACTTGAGCGTGGCATAGCATAAATTACCAGAGAAGAGTCGAGAGTTCTAGGGTTACTTCACTTGCCGGTGTGTCCCTCGATTGCTCGGCTCTATTGTTGTAAATATAGGTAATGACAAGGTTGAAAGCTAGGAGTAGGAGTCTCCGGCCTTTGATTTTTCGTGAATAAGTGCAAGACCTCTGCGCTTCTAGAGCTTCTATCTGTTCTCTTATTTAAGCGATCACCATTGGCGCTGGTCCCTTGGGCGATTGCCAGAGGGTAAGTTAGCAGAGGTTGTTGCAGCAACTGTTGCAGTGTTGCACTTGTCGCCATGGGTCGGCAGTGTGGAGAGCCGATGGGTAAAACAGCAGAGTTGTTGCTGGCTGAGTCAAAGACAGGGACGAGACGGAGAGAGCGATCAGCTTTGCTGCTGGGCTTTGCCCAATCGCATGATTGCACTGGCCTCTTAGGCCAATCGCCAAAGATAAGGGAGTGCAGGCGGTGAGGTGAAGTGCTGTTTTTCTACAGCACAGAGTGAGCAAAGAACACGACTCATTCCAAAGCATGAATTAATGAAGTAAAGCAACAAAGCAACAAAGTAGCAAGGCAAGAGAAAAGGTTGCGAGAAAGAAGGGAGTCATGTAAAATCCGGGTGTATGAAGAAAAGTCCTATGTAATACAAAGACAATGACATTGGCACCAGTATCAGTAAGAATCCCATCGGAACTAGATGAACTGCTAGGGACGTACATAAAGGAGAATGGGACAACAAAAACGAAGGTGGTAGTAGAAGCATTGGCGCAATATTTGGGATTAAGTGAACAAGTGCCATTAGTACGGAGGGTAGTAGAACTAGAGCAAAGAATGGCAGAGTTGGAAGTGGAAGTGAGAGGGAAGGAGACGGCAAGCATGAAAGGCAGGAGGTAAATGAGATTACGTAGAAAAAGCATTAAAAAGTAAAAACAATGACCTCTCCCCAACAACTAAAAAAACTAAGAGATGCAATAATAGAGGCGTTTCTAAGTAAGTCATCACTGAAACAACTGTTATTTTTTGAACTAAATAAGAATTTAGATGAGATAGCGCCAGAGAGTAATTTACAAGATGTGGTGTTCACATTAATACAAGCAGCGAGAGCAGAAGGATGGTTGGGAGAGCTAGTAGAAGCGGCGAGGAAGGAAAGACCGGGGAACAAGGGGTTACAAGAGATTGCACAAGAATTATTGGGACAAGGGAGAGATTCAGTTGCGGATAGTAGGGAAGAGCAACAGGAGGAAGGGACGAGAATAGTAACAAATCCAGGGGAAGAGCACCAGAAAATATTAGTGTTGGCAGCAAATCCGTTAGGAACGTCGAGGCTGCGCATAGATGAGGAATTAAGGGAAATAAAAGAGGGATTGAGAAGGGGAAAAGCGAGAGAGAAATTTTCACTAGAATCGGCACAGGCAGTAAGATACAGAGATATACACAGGGCAGTGATGGATTATGAGCCACAAATAATCCACTTTAGTGGGCATGGGTCAGGGGAAAAAGGGTTGGTATTTGAGGATGGACAGGGACAAGTAAAATTGGTAGAAGGGCGATCGCTAGCAGGGTTGTTTGGACTATTTGCAGAGCAAGTAAAGTGTGTGGTGTTAAATGCATGCTATTCAGAGGAACAAGCAAGAGCGATTGCCTTTGGCACTGCGCTTCGCGCAATCGCGCAAGAAATAGATTATGTAGTAGGAATGAGGCAGGAGATAGGGGAGAGGGCAGCAATAGAATTTGCAGTGGGATTTTATGATGCGCTAGCAGCAGGGAGAACGATAGAATTTGGGTATAAATTGGGATGTCAGCTAATACAGGTAGCAGGAATAAGGGAAGAGTTGACACCAAAGCTGTTAGGGAAAAAAGTGCCTTCGTTGAATTTTAATAGTCAACTAGAAGTGCAGAAGGCGGTGATTGAAGATGTAAGAGGGAGTAATCTACTACCCCAACAGCATCTGCAAGTATTTGAGTATGAAGTGGTGAGAGTAGATGCCCAAGGAAGGATAAAGGAGAGAGAAAAACGTCAAGCAAAGTGTTTGATAGAAGACGTGGGTAAAGGTATTACTTTAGAAATGGTGGCAATACCAGGAGGAAGGTTTCTCATGGGAGCACCAGAAACTGAAAAAGGAAGTAATAATTTTGAAAGGCCAAGGCATGAAGTAACAGTACAACCGTTTTTTATGGGAAAATACCCAGTGACGCAAGCGCAGTGGAGAGCAGTGGCGACATTACCAAGAATTAAACGAGATTTAAAACCAGATCCGTCGGATTTTAAAGGAGATAACAGACCAGTAGAACAAGTGTCTTGGTACGATGCGGTTGAGTTTTGCGATCGCCTGTCCCAATATACAGGTAAAGAATATCGTCTTGCGAGTGAAGCAGAATGGGAGTATGCATGTAGGGCAGGAACAACAACGCCATATCATTTTGGTGAAACTTTGACAGATGAGTTAGCTAACTACCAAATAAAAAAGGATGGCACTACAGAGGTAAGAAATTTTTCAGCCAATGGGTTTGGGCTATACGATATCCATGGGAATGTGTATGAATGGTGTGCAGACCACTGGTATGATAATTATAAGGGAGCACCGATAGATGGAAGCGGATGGTTAAGTAATAATGTTGATCAACATCGGCTGCTGCGCGGTGGTTCGTGGGGCAACGATCCTGTTTTCTGCCGTTCCGCTTTTCGCAACGACTTCAATCCCGACTTCGACTACTACGACTTCGGTTTTCGGGTAGTGTG
Source organism: Nostocales cyanobacterium Centralia_MAG_434 (assembly GCA_021324415.1). Taxonomy (GTDB): domain Bacteria; phylum Cyanobacteriota; class Cyanobacteriia; order Cyanobacteriales; family Nostocaceae; genus JAJPJF01. The sequence continues at coordinate 9,491 of JAJPJF010000236.1, read as the reverse complement.
TGCTAATGTCCAACTGAGGGATAAACAAGCGAAAAATGAGGTAGGCTTCTTGGTTAATTCGTTTTGGTTAATTCGTTAGTGTTCTGGCTAGCTAGTTGTTGTATAAAGCCTGCCTCATTTTTTACGGAAGATGCGACGCCTTGGAAAATTGATCTCTCTCGGGAGCCAATGCCGAGAAAAAGGGCAGCCTTGTTACACAACTAATTCATTAGAACACCAACTGATCAATCTGTGTAAACTCAAATTTAGCATGGGGATGGGGAAACCACACTAAAAGCACAGTGGTTGTGCCTTTAACGACATATTCACCTTGAAGAATCACCGCAATACCTTTGTAGAGAAGCATCGGTTGATTGGGATATCTAGAGCGGTAGAGCTTGGTTTGTGGCTGAAACCGACTAGGCAGCAAATCAGGAAATTTCATCAATCGAGTTGTAAAACATTTGTACTATAATAGTCGAAAAATTTCTAAAAGGGGAAGTGTATCTTTAAAAACTCACCACAATTAGGAATGATTTGAGCATTACTGAAAAAAGCCAATATTAATGATGAATTTGACCCCACACTGGCAACAAATCAGGCAAAGTTATGCAGACGCGCACGTAGCTTTACAATGGGTAGCTGCCGCAATCTACGAACAATCTGAGGAGACTGTACCATTAGCGCCAATTGATGTAGTTGATTTGAGCCTTGCTCTTGAACTTGGGTTTCTCGCAAGCGATGATGGCAAGGTAGGTTTTTCCGATCCAGCAGTTCGGCACGACTACTTAATTCGTCACGCAGTAGATTTGGCGATCACAACTTGGGACGAACTCGAAAAGTTTGCCAGTTTGTTTGCTGAAATATACAGGCGCAGTTGTCGTGTTACCAATAATATCGATTGTCGAATTGGTGCTGGCGTACTGCTTATACTGAACTACGAATACAAGAAAGATATAGTGGGTCGTGTAGCTCTTGTGGCAAGACTGGATAATGCAAGAGAGAATCGCGACAGTTCATTCTGGAGTCTTTATGACCCATTCTGTGACGTGTTTCCAGAACTTATTTTTAAATTTGAATCTCTAGTTGATACGCTGGAATCAATACTTCAAACTAATGTTGGATATAAAATATACTCGGTTGTCGAAAATCTGGCTGCCCGTTCTCAAAATAATGCAGATTTCCTCTACAATGAGTTTCTAGCGCGTCTGGAGTCGCGAATTGTTGAACTAGCTTTCACTACGCTTCTTGGACTTGCTAAATTAGACCAAAAAGAAGCCCATCGCCGCGCTCTCGTTCTGACAGATTCTGAGCAGCCACCACTTCGCCAGATAGGTATTGCCGCACTTGGTAACTTTAAGTATGACACTAGTGAGGCGCGTGAGTTACTGCGTATTACTTTGGATAGATTCAATGAACTCAAAACTACGTTTAACATAGAAACTGACTTTGTGTTGCTTCGAGCCTACGGTAATTTAGTTAACAAATCAGAGGAAGCGGCAAAAGTCCTAGTTGAATTTGCATCGCGTCAAGATCCTGCGGTTCAAAACGAGGTGTCCCGCATTTTATATCAAAGAGCTAACGAAGCCTACAATCACCTCTGGTACAAGGAAGTACTTTTATATTTGGCGCGGGTTCCGTCTTTTTCTGCAGAAATGTTACAAACCTTGGATTACTGTATAAAGCACTATGTAAAAAATGCTCCAGATACTGCTCTTCAGGTAGTCGAGATTATGGCGGTGGGCTGGAACTATAGCAGCGATGGAGAAGAAACAAAATTTTCTGATATGCTCAATAGTACGTTTGCTGAGCTATATAATAACCATCTCAATGCACTGAATGCAGCAATTACCCGGTGGTTCGCATCTGAAGATAGACAATTGCACCTTGCTGGAAGTGATGTAATTCGTTTCTTTAATTCAATTCCAGTAAGTGAGAGCCATGAAGAGACAACAGAAGTTGTCCATAAAAAAAAGGCGACAAATCGAGTAATAACTCTTAGCAAAGAAGTATTAGATACCCTTGCCGAGCAAACAGTTGTTAATGTACTGTATCGGCTCGCAGGTTATATAACAGATATTGCTTCTCTTGCTGCACTTCTACTGTCGGCTATAAAGCGCGAACCCTATTCGCCTAGTATCGCAGACTTGATTGTAATATTAGAGAGCGAATACGTACTTTACAATCATCCGCGTGATGCTGGAGAGTACCTCAAGAGCCGAATGGAAGAAGATGATATAACAGAGACTGAACTAAATGTCATTCAGGAGGCTTTGAATCGTTCCGATGCTTATTTTGATGAGCGGCAAAAACTACCCCGTCTGAAGGAACTCGAACCTTCTTCACAGCGAACGTATCTTCTGCGATTAGCCAAGTGGAAGCAGCAAATCACAATGATGGAAGAAGCGGAGCGGCATTCTGTATTTGCGAGTATATTACCAAAGGTCAGAATTAAGTACGGTCGCGCTGTGTCCTATGAGCAAGATGGGGAATTTACAGATCCGTCCCAATTTGCTGCATTTTCCTACAAGTGCGAATTACCACAAGGAGAATTTATTAACCCCCTCGGACAAATTTATCAGCGACAGCAGTGGCAGAATGCTGGGTTAAACAACACGATAAACAGAACAGAAGATGAAATCACTGGGGGGACCGCTGCATGAAATTGGTTATTCGCGAGTATCTTAGTATGCTCAAAGAGTCAGGGGAGTTAGATGCACTACTTCCCGATTTGTTGTTGAGCATGGGGATAACACCGTTAAGTAAAGCTCAGATAGGCGTTCGTCAGGATGGGGTAGATGTTGCAGGTGTTGGTCCCGATTTAGAAGACAATAACATCGACAAACTCTTCCTGTTTACTATTAAGCAAGGTGACTTCTCCCGCAAGATTTGGGATGACGGTAGCCTACAGGCAATACGTCCTTCGCTTAACGAGATACTCGATGTCTACATTCCCGGACAAATTAACGAGGAGCACAAAGCACTACCAAAAAAGGTAGTTGTTTGTTGTGGCGGTGATCTGAAACAGGATGTCAAGCAGAACTGGAATGGTTATACATCAAAGCATACAAAATTAGGCGACTTGGAGTTCGACCTTTGGGATGGGAACAAGCTAACTGTTCTTCTCGAACGGTTTTTACTCGACGAGTACCTTTTTCCGCAATCGATTCAAAAGCATCTGCGTAAGACGATCGCGCTAGCTGACCAAAATGAGGATGAACCGCGTTACTTCTATGCGCTCATTGAGGAAACTCTGTTTAAACGCGACTTGCCCTCTGAGAAAAATAAAAGCGCCGAGCGTAAGCGCCAGAAGGCACTTTGCCTGCTCAATCTGAGTCTTAACATTGTCTTCCATTGGTGTCAAGAAGCTGATAATCTCCGACCTGCTTTACTCTGTGCCGAACGCGCCATTCTTCGTACCTGGGACTGGATGCGTCAAAACGAGCTTTTCGATTGTAAGACAACGAGCAAGAAATTTACCCAACTTTTCTTGACGTACCTTAAGGTCACTGGTACGTATGCTATTAAGCTTAAGCAACACTGCTTTGTAAGAGATGGTTTGTTTGGCTATGGTGCAGATGAAGTGGAGTACCCCCTTCGCACCTTTGAAGTCATCGGTATTCTTGGCGCACTGGGCATGGCGTTTGGGAATTTATCTGCAATTACATGCGATGAACAGCTTCGTAAGAGGTACACTGGGCAGATGCAAGCGAGCGCACAGATGCTTGCTACTCTAATCAATAACAATCCTCCTGCGTTTACTCCCCGATATGACAGTCATGCTATCGACATTGCCTTGGGACTCATAACACTCACCGCTGCTGGGTACATAAATGAAGCAGCTGATTGGCTCAAAGAACTTAGCTATCGTATTGTCTTTTCTTATAGGATTGGTAAATACTTTCCTGTCACTTCGGACAGTTACGATGACCTTGTTGCAATGGAACTTGGTCAAGCTCCACCAAAAGAAGAGTTGATGCACGCTTCCACGCTTTTGCCCATGCTAGCTGCTTGGTATGCTGTGTTGAATCTTGCTGATGATTATAAAGCTTTCCAAGAAGCTGTGAGGAAAACTTTTAACAAGACTAGTCTTCAACTGTGGTTCCCTGACGAAGATACGGATAACCATTTGTACAGTACTAATGCAGGATATGCCGGTGGGTTTACTTTCGAGCCATTTCAATTGTCGAAAAACTTAGATGACTTGAAAACTTACATCACTCGTCTTTGTGAAAAGCACCAGGCTTTCAACAACCTCTCGTGCATTACTCGTAGGTGGTTTGTATTAGGACTCATTGCCAATCGCCACTTCCGAACCCCAACAATTCCTGCATACTGGCAGCAGTATATCTGTATCTGTGACTCAAAGGTCCGTGGGGAAGAACAGCCCGAAGATGAATCAAATAATCTAGATTAAATAGCTAATAATCAAGTAGATAGAATGTATAATATTGGCTGTAAAAATATAGGTATTAAACCTATAGCCTTGTAAAATCATGCATTCCGAATCTAAAAACTCCTACCAAATCTAGATTCTAATAATTTAGATTGGCTCTTGTGCAGTTTTGATACTGTTGGCGAAAGTGTTACAAACGCATAAACAAAAGTATTACAACTAAAAGCCGCAATGACAGATTAAAGGTTTAAGCTTACGTAATACTTATATTTACAAGTATGTAGTACATTCGCAAACGGTATCCATTGCTACCCGAACCCCGTTACTATCAGTAATTTGAGTGGGATAGCTTGAGCGCGAGCGTCATACTCTGCCTTTTCACGTTTGCATTTTTCAATTATGGGATATCAATTGATCGGTAATTATAGATATTTAGTCACTTGATTATTTCTGAATCTTGATAAATCTATTCTATAAATTTTAACATTTTATTCTCAATCTCTTCCCAAATATAAGGTGTAAATTGTATTGCCACTTTTTTACATTGAGCCATCAGTTTATTTGCGTAAAGAAAATTATCAATAACTTGTGCTTCTGTTAGTTTCATATTTAGCATATCTATTTCAATTTCAAGAACTGAAAGCCAAGTTATTAATCCAATAGTTTCTATATCATTGTGTTCTATTTCAGGAACTTTACTACTATCACCTGTAATCCTTACTTCAAGAGCATTAAGTTCATTAAGTAAGTTATCGGCAATATTCAATAAACCTGATTCTTGTACTGCTTTTGCAAGTGAAAGATTTAGGCTAAAATCATGCCCAATATCAGTAATGGAGACAAGAGTGTAATCAAATAAGCCAGCTAATTTAGAATTATAAATAAGAAGTAAATCAATAATGAGATGTCGAGTTCTAGCAAAATTATGTCTCAATCCAAAAGCAATAGCAAGCATAATAAATATGAATAATGCAGCAGCACGTTTCACGACTAAGCTAATACTGCTATCTGAACTCATCGTTATTCTATCTACCCAACAAAGTATAGTTTGTACTCTATTTGTGCAGATATAACTTTTTGTCTTCTGTTCCATATTTAGTAGTAAATCTTCTGCTTTGCCAAGTTCAGACATGAGTTCTGATACGAGTATAAATATTTCTGACCAATATTCATCAGTGAGATGGTTAACTATTAATTCTTCAATTTGTTGATTGTCAATGATATATTTCGCTACCAAATACTCTTGAAATGTCAAATGCGAAAACGACCAAACCTTATACGCCCTCTCAATCAATAACCCATGCTGAGATGCGATCGCCTGCAAAACCCCTCGACTCTCCCGCCGCTCAATCCCCAAAAACTCGCCAATATACCCCTCCAACTCCTCCTGCTCAAACAATACATACTGCTGTTGCTCAAACTTCTTCACTGCAATATAGCTTAATAGCTCCAACTTCCGCTCCACCGATAAATCCCGATAAATCTCATCTCGCTCAACTGAGTGTGATTTGTCCCACTGTTCCAACAATAACTCCAAACCCTCTTGATATAACTTGGAACGCATCGAGTAAAATTTCCCCGTTTGCTGGAACACCGCACAAGTCAAACTCAGCAAAATCGGTGTAATCGCCAGTTCCCGAATCGGTTTGTTTTCTTCTCGAAACAATTGTTTCAAAAACTCCTGTAAGCGCTTCTCTCCCGTATCCCCACACACCGTCTCAAACCAATGTTTAGCAAATGCTGTCACCTGCTCGAAGTTAAAATCTGCCACTTCAACACAATCAAACCGCTCAAATCGAGATTCCTGACTTTGCATCCGACAAGTCACCACTACCTGCACCTGAGGATAAACACGAGCAAAACGCTTGATTTCCTGGGCGATTTGCTTTCCTACTTCCCCCGTTACCTCATCCAACCCATCCAGTAACACCAATGCTCGTCCCTGATTTAGCACTAACTCGATATCTGGATTACTCAACCGCCAAAGTTGTCCCAAAAACTGCTCTAAGTTATAAGCGTACTTGCGTCCATCGTCCACAAACTCCCGCAACTTTATTAACACAGGAATTCGCTGTGCTTGTAATTTCCCAGCACTACATTCGGTTACACTTCTTTGCAGATACGTTGTTTTCCCCGAGCCAGGTTTACCCACCACCATCAGGTTGGTATTCCGCTCCAGCACAACTAACCCCGACACGCGTTGCTGTTCCTTACCCAAACCAATCCGATCCAAACTGCGGTAATTAGAATTACCCTTTGTAAAATCCTGCCACAAATCGTCCAGTTCTGACCTGCGGCTGCTGCTAACTGACTCCAGGATATTTACATCTACAAACAAATCCCCCAAAGGCACCCAATGGTCTATTCCCCATAATGGCATAACACCGTGTAACCTTTGGATGCTGTTGTGGAGACGGATACGCACTTGTTGCACCAAATCATCAACTGGATTTGTAGCCCTTAATTGGACTTTTTTTAGATTTTTGAAGACTGGAGTATGTTCCTCTGGGATACCTTGTAATGCGATCGCATCACAGCCACCATTATAAGCATCCTCATACGACCAACCAGCTCCTAGTTCATCATAAAAACCAATTGCAAACTTAATAGCGGCATCGTCTCCCATGGCACTACTCATACCGACAACATAATTGATATGTTCGGCGATCGCCGAAGCTTGAATCTCTGAATAGCAAGCGTTGAGAACAACACATTCCAGTCCTCTTGTAGCAAATCGTTTAAACAAGTTTGCTAAAGCTTCAGTTGGGACAAGTTGCGCCAACCCTGCATCGTTTTCCAAAACTAATCCATCTTCTCCCGAACCATGCCCGCAAAAGTGAACAATCTCTGGGTTAAAATCTAACAAAGCACGACGTAAATCATCAGGACGAACCGCCCAGCGTTGTTGCAACTCCAATTTTTCTCTATGGTGCGACCTTCGCAAACCCTCATCAATTTCGCGCACTTCTTTATTTAGACGTAATCTAGCTTCATTCGTGGGGCTGGAGGCTAGCACTAAAATGGTTTTACATTCACTACTTTGATGATTTTCCCTTGGTGCCAAGTTCTGAAAATCTTCCTTCAGGACAGAGCGAACAACTTCTCGAATATCTGCGGCGTTAAAACCCTGATTTATAGCACGAGCAACTTCTCGAAGCGCTTGTACATCAAGTCCTTGGTAAGTGCAAGCGCCAATTTGAATATTTTGTCCCTGTCCGATATTAACATCGTACTTACCTACTTGCAGATTCTGGATACCACCACTATTTAACCACTGACGCAAAGCTTCAACATCGCCATTGGTTTGATTTCCGTTGAGGATGCGTTGAATAATGTCGTTGAGGTTAATGGGTTTCGTCATTTATCGGAGTTTTTTTAGATTTATTTTAGATGATAAAACAGTGAATTTACTTATCCATACTCGCCTTGTTAAATTTTTGTAAATCAGCTTGCATCTAAAGTTGGTACAAGTTTGTCACGGAAGAATATCGTAATTTTCTTTGAGAAAAAATAGAAAAGCCTATTCTTTGTCGCATAAGAAATAAGATTAGTTAATGATCTACTGAAAAGAGTTTCTTTTGCAAGTATTTCTAAGGAAAACCTGGGTAGCAACTTAAACCGGGACAGCTTGTACAGTAGGCTTTTTGGAGATGCGAGCTTTTTGAGTTCGCCTGGGTCTGGGTAACTCGCCCATGTTGAGGACAACCCAGTCAAACAGATCCGGAAAGGGTTTTCCAAAGAGACGTTGAGCAGCAGTGGTGTCATCATCACGCTTAAGGTCAAAGTTATGAATGACCGTCAACACCTTCAAAGTTTGTTCCGTGAAGCCGCGATTAGCATGATGGAGACGGGATAAATAGCCATTGCGTCTTTCGACAGCAGAGGAGGTACGCTGGAACTTGGCACAGATCCAGATTGCCCAATCAATCCACTGCTGTTGTTGAGCATGAGTCTGGGTCTGAGTGAAACTATGTGCGAGAAAACGAGTGTGTGCTTGTTGAGTGGCTTGCTGGTAGCCTTGTTTGAGTTGGGAGTGCCGCGTCTTTTCGGTTTGTTGATGCCAATAGACCCAAGGCAGGAGAACTGTTAGCACCCAATTTTGTAGATCCGGGTCTTGGGTTTGAGAACAAAGGGCTTGGAGTACCCACTGCCACCATGCATGGATTGTCCCGGATAGGTTTGGGATCTGTCGAAGCCAGACATCTATTGCAGCTGAAGCGCGAGTCGGGGCATAGGTTTGACCCAACCGCTCCAGATTGGCCAAAATTGACTGCAACCGAGTCGGTAACTCCAACCCAAATTGAGATTCCCCAGTGTTGAGGTCAAAGGGGTGAATAGCTTGGGACAGGGCATGTAAATTTTGCTGATAGTCTTGATGGTCGGTTTCAACTGTATGCTGCTGGGCAAGTAAAACCGTAATTTGGGCTGATACCGAGAGAGATTGCTTCAGAGGATGAAACCGCTTTGAGTTTCGCTTGTAAGTTTTGATGCTGTTTTTGCAGTTGCAGCCGTTGACGGGCAATCGCGCTGCCCATTGTTTTGCTCAGGGCATACAGCAGATGGAACACATCCGGCAAACTGGGACAGCCCAATCCACTTAAAGCCAGCTTGACCAATGCTTTTGCCCCATCGCTGACTAACGCCCAAAAGTCCCATTGCTCTTGGTTAAACCACTGACTCACCTGCCCCCACCACGTTTGGTAGGTGCGGTTCTCACATTCTGCTTCACTGAATATAAACCCACTGGCTAACTCGATTGCCACGAGAATTGGCAACCCATAAAACGTTTCATCGGCCCCCCGCAGATGCCTATGGGTTGATCGCTTTGACTTGCTTGTGCTTGGGCTTGTCCATAGGCGATGATTTGCTCTTTGACCCTTACTTCCAGTTCTCTAAGGGCACTGGCAGAACACCCTATTCGCTCTTCGAGATGCAGCAGACGAAAAAATGCTGAGAGACTCTCTGAGCCGATGCCCCCTTTGATGCCAAAGCAATAGATTACCGCAAATACCAGGGCAAACGCACCTTAAAGTGGCACATTAAAGGTTGACTTTTGGCTAAATCTATGAGTCTAGCTAGACACAGTAAACCAAAAAGTTTTTCCCATGTACGAGAT
>JAJPJF010000002.1 GCA_021324415.1 Nostocales cyanobacterium Centralia_MAG_434 | reverse complement strand
GTCTCTGCCGAGCGCACTGACGCCGACATTGCCGCAGCCGCCATTCATGCGCTGGAGTGGGATGCCGGCGTGTCCATCGATAATCTCGACGTCACGGTCTCCAAGGGCTGGGTCACGCTCAGGGGTGTGGTCGAGTGGGAGTACCAGAAACACGATGCCGAGCAGGTTGTCCGCCGCCTGAAAGGCGTCAAGGGGGTGACCAACTTGCTCACCATCAAGCCCCGCGTGTCGCCGTCGGAACTCAAGCAGAAAATTGAGCAGGCGCTGGTGCGCAGCGCGTCGGTCTCCGCGCTGCGGATCACGGTCGAGGTGGAGGGGAGCAAGGTCATCCTGAGGGGGGCGGTGCGCTCCTGGGCTGAGAAGCAAGAGGCGGAGCGGGCAGCGTGGTCGGCACCAGGAATCACCTCGGTGGAAAACCGGATCACGATCTCGCCCTAAGCCTGAGCGTCAGAACGGCCGCCTCTACTATCATCCAAGCAGGCACAAAGGTATGGTGGAACACACAATCAAGTCACTATGCAGAAATCACGAGTATCAGCGGAGTCGGACACCCAGCGGATTGAAGCGTGATGGCGATGGCAAACACGCCATCGCCATCACGCTGCTGATACTGGAAATTCGCGTGCCAGAGTTGAACTCTACGGAGGGAACAACCAACACACTAAGTCTTGCCTCAGCATTATTCGTATTGTGGCCGTCCTACTTCGCCTACATTTTCAGCTTCGTGGTAATTGGAATTTTCTGGGTAAATCATCACTACGTCTTCCAACTCTACGAACGGAGTGATCAAGTATTTAAGCTGTTCAACCTCTTGTTTCTGGTGTGTATTTCGTTTCTGCCGTTTCCAACGGCGGTCCTGGCTAGATACATTACTGACGCACAGCAGCTGCAAACCGCAATCGTCTTGTATGCGTTGGTATTGTTCTTATCAGTGTTGACATGGCTGCTCATCTGGCTATATGCCAGCCGCAATCATCGATTGCTGAACAGAAATCTCGACGGTCAATTCATCGCTCACCTCACCCGCATGTACATATTAACTAGCGTGTTGTACTTCTTAGCACTTGTGCTGTCGTTGTGGAACGGTATCGCCGGATTGGTGTTATGCGTGGGATTGACATTACTATACACGCTGCCGCCGAAAAAGCCAGTGTATTGTAGCGGTGCATAAACGTGAGATATCCTGAGGACATCAGGAACGAGCCTGAGGATGGAGAGTGAGGATCGCATCGGCGCGTTCGCGCAGCATACACAGAGTGTAATCGCGCAGTGTACACGAAGTGTAATTGCTAACTTGCAAAAGAAAAGAATCTAATCAGGAGAACAAGCATGGAACAGCGTCGGTTTGGTTCCACAAAGCGTGAGGTCGCGGTGATCGGTCAAGGGACTTGGTACATTGATCGCAGCGATCGCGCCTCCGCAATTGCTACGCTGCGTCGAGGTCTCGATCTCGGCATGACCCATATTGACACCGCCGAGATGTACGGCATCGCCGAGGAAGTGGTCGCCGAGGCGATTGTCGGGCGACGCGATGAGGTCTTCCTGGTCTCCAAGGTACTTCCCGAGAATGCCTCTCGGCGCGGGACGATGGCGGCTTGCGAGAAGTCGCTTGCTCGCCTCAAAACTGATCGACTGGACTGCTACCTCTTGCACTGGCGCAGTCAGCACCCGTTGGAGGACACAATTGCCGCCTTCGAGCAGCTTCAGCACGAGGGGAAGATTCTCTCCTGGGGAGTGAGCAACTTCGATCTGCCTGACCTTGAAGAAGCCCGGGCGATCGTCGGCGAGGGTCGTTTCGTCTGCAACCAGGTTCTTTACCATTTGAAAGAGCGCGCGATCGAGCATGCCGTGATTCCTTGGTGTGAGAAGCATGGCGTCGCCGTGGTCGCCTACAGCCCGTTCGGTCACGGGCACTTCCCAGATCCGCACACGACCGGAGGCCGCGTGCTGCAGGAAATCGCCGCCGCGCACAACGCGACCCCTCGCCAGGTTGCGCTTCGGTTCCTAGTGCGGCGGCCCTCGCTCTTCGCAATCCCCAAGGCCTCTAGCCCCGAGCACGCAGCCGAAAACGCCGGGGCTGGGGATCTCCAGTTGACCGAAGCCGAGCTTGATCGGATCGATAAAGCTTTCCCGCCCGGTCCCCGTCCCCACGTGCTTCCAATGCTGTAGCTCGCCTGCAACCAACGAAGAGGCAAGAGAGCAGTCCGAGTGGAGCAGGGGAGAAGCCTCTGGTACAAGACCAAAGGAAAAACTAATGAGCTAGTGAAGGCTTAGAAGTAGATCGAACAATTGTTTGATCGCGATGAAAAAAACACCTATTCCAAACCCAAAACAAATTAACAAACAAGGAGAAGATTATGAACTTTACAACATTGAATCAGCCCAATCCTCAATCTCAGCAGGAGATTGAACAGGAGAGGCAAAAGGCAACGAATGAGGCTCAAAGTTCCCTAGATCAGGACGCAATCGCCGCGCTCGAAGAAACTCGCAATGCAATCAACGCCATTGATCAGGAAAACACTCAGGAAACCATTCAAGCTCTGGAACGGGCAACTGGAAAACTTAATATTCTCCTGGCACGCTACCCTGAACTGGCTCTGGTTCCTGTGTCAACTCAGATAACCATTATCGATCTTGCCCCTCGGGATTTTGATTTGATTGAGCCAATTCGCGATGAAGCTAAGAGGGCTGTGAATGAGGAAGATTTTCCGACTGGGCGTGCACTGTTGCACAACCTAGTGAGCGAGATTCGCACATCAACCGTCAATCTGCCACTTGAGACGTATCCTGATGCTATGAAGGAGGCCGCCCGATTGTTGCATCAAGGGAGAACCGATGAAGCCAGAGCGGTAATGCAACTGGCACTCTCAACTCTGGTGGTGACAGAACAATCTCGACCCATTCCACTGATTAATGCCCTTACTGAACTAGCTGCTGCAATGGCTTTAGCCGCTCAAGGACAGGATCAACAGAATCAGGACCAGCAAAATCGGGACCAAGTACTGCGGTTGCTGGAAGATGCTCGCACCCAACTCAAGCTGGCGAGAGAACTGGGCTATGCTAGACGCGATCCCGAGTACAAACAACTTGACCGGGCAATCAGAGACATTGAGCGGCAAATCAGGGCAAAGGAGAAAACAGAAAGTCCATTTGCCAAACTCCGGGAAAAGTTCTCTAGTTTCTTCAACCGGGTGTCCAGAGTCAACAGACCATCTCATGAAAGTCAGCAAACAGCTAATGCTTGATTGGGTTTAAACCTATCAAGGTGAGGGTTAGCCATGCTGCAACCCTGATCAACAGTGGCAACTTGCAAAACACATGCAAGCCTGTTGCAAAACGCCGATTTGGATAAGGTTTCCAAATCGGCAATAATTCTCTACAGCACCAGCAATTCTCATTTTGAAACGATTTTGCGCCATTTCAGCGATCCCCAGATTTGTTAAGAAATGTAAAATCCTCTGACTGTAAGGGTTTCAATGTCATGAAACCTTAAAATGAGAATTGCTGACTGTAATACCTTTAGAAGATATTTTCTGCAGAAAAAAAGGGGATTTGTATACTATTAATAAAGAGAATTTAAAAATGAATTTTCAATGTCCTGTTTGCAAAAATGCATATATATCGATTTATTATGACCTGACTAATTTATGATGAGGATTCAAATTATGCTAACTTAAATTCAAGACAATGAATTGTTAAGCGATCTGTCGCAAGAGCAACAACATTTTATTCTGGCACTGGGCGAGAGAGTACGATTGCTGAGACAGAAATTGTGGCAAACAGAGGGGATGAGATTTGGCATGGTTGCTGGTTGCTCATGAGGGGTGTTTTCATTCTTAATCACCAAAATCCCACAAAAGTCTATTTATTTTGTTAATCTTTTTTCTCACTGCATTAAACGTTTCTATCTCTCTCCTATACTGCTTTTGAGGCTCGACAACAGGTGTCTGGGTGTGAGGTTATAAATGCATGAGAAAACAAAAACCCTACAGTCTCAACAACTATGGGGAATAGAGAGTCAAAATGGCTTTCTTTGGATTAACTATGAAATCAGAGTACTAGTAATAAGTATTACCATAGGTATTACCATAGGTATTAAAACCACCAGTCCAACTATTACTCCAACTATTACCGAAGCCAGTACTCCAGCTACCGCTGTTACTTTCGCCTCCACCTGTTAAAAACGCTGACATTTCCTGCTCATCTAGTTCATTGATAAAGCTTTCAGAATCATGGAAAAGTTCAGAACCTACAGGACGTAGTTCAGTCAGTTTAATACTAGCCATCTTGTTATTACCTCAAACAAATTGTCTTGATTTAGTTGATGATTGACTTACTTTTATTTGAAGCAGTCAATCATTGATTTCATTTTGGATAAGAACAATTGATACTTCAAGAGTTGATATTCACCTTTTGTTGAATAAACTAAGAGGTTTATGTCACTAATTTTCAAAAGGTTATAGAATTAGATTTTTTGAGAAAATAGCAATTCTATTGAGTTGCCAATTTCTCAGATTAGATGTAATTGTACTAACACAAAATAAGAATAATTGCCTAGATTATCATGCTTTTTTCTATATAAAATAGCGCTGATAATATAGTTGAAGTCAATTCATATTATTGTCATCCACACTTCACGTTGGGTGACAATTTTCATAATTTAAATAATTACAACACTTTTAGCAGAATAGTTTAGTAGTAAAAATCAAATGCGCAAGGGATAATACACAATTTTCTATGCATAAACCTTTTCTCTAGGAAAGGCTTCATCTTGATGAGATTGCAGTCGATTCTCCTCGGAGGCTAGCTGTTGTGCATCTAAAGAATGGCTTAATAAGGGTGTCACACCACCAGGACCTAATAGCGGACGTAAGCCATTTAGTTCTGCCAGAATTGCAGAACCATTGTTAATCACAATCGCCAGAACCGGGTCAAGGGCAAACAGAACACCTGCAAGTAGAGCACCAATGTTAGGCACCGCTACAATTGCTGTATTTTGCCAAATAATTTCCATTGCCTGTTTGGCAATGTTAATGGCATGAACAAGACCCCGCAAATCGTCTTCCATCAGCACCACATCGGCAGTTTCTCTGGCAATATCTGTTGCTCCTGCAAAGGAAATCGAGACATCAGCGTATGCCAAGGCGGCGGAGTCGTTAATCCCATCACCGCAAAAAGCAACTGTTTTGCCACTATCATGGAGTGATTTGACCACTTCAACTTTACGCTCTGGTCTGGGAAAGCTTCGGCGTAGATATTGTCGGGTTTGATACCCAATTGGGTTGCTATGGCTTTGGCAACTCTTGTGACATCTCCACTAAGCATGTAGGAGGTAATGCCAGCTTGCTCTAGTTCTTCAATGACACATTTGCTTTCTAAGCGGGGTGGGTCACTGTACAAAATTACACCCAGAAGTTTCCCATTCCCTGCCACGTATACAAGGGAGTTGCTGCCCGATTTGATATCCCGATAGTGTTGATTGAGGTAGTCTAAGCTAATGTTTTCCTGTTCCATGAGGCGATGACTACCAACCAGTAGTTCTATGCCCTTGATAGTTGCTAAGTAGTTAGACAAAATTAATTACATAGTTTTTTCCAAATTCTCTGAGAATTTTTTCAATAAATTCAACAAACTTAATCCAACTAGAATCTGACTTTTCACGGGATGTGGAAAGGTCAGAGTGGTTCGCCACTTCAACTAGCGAACCGTTCTCCATCAGATCAACTGGTGTACTCTTTGCGATAAGGTGCCGTAAGTGGTACATTTAGTTGATTGCTATGAAATTCTTCTTAAAAAAGCCGTATATTAATTGTGACTTTGGAGACAAACGATTAAACAAGAGGGCAGAATTAATTGCGGAGGCTTTACAGGTAAAATATGGTCAGCCACTATCACAAGTGTTTAAAAGCGCGAGCGACCTAAAGCGTGGGTATGAATTTTTATCCAATCCAAAAACAACATTTTCCAAATTGACGAGACCTTCTTTTGAACTAACTGCCCAAGAGATAAACGGCATATCAATAGTTTTAGCCGTAGGGGATACGACGTTTCTTGACTACAAAAAAACTGGAGCGGCAAAACTTGCTAGAGGAGCATACTTTCAAGTGTAGCCAAGTATTGCGAGGGGTTACGTCGAAATTGAAGCTGCTCAATTCTCGCGTTATGATGTTTTTTTAAATTTTTTTTCTCCACTTTTTGGAGACTTTGTTCTATTAATGTCAAACGTTCTTGTAGTTTTAAACCAGATGCATCTAAGGGCGGACGACCATCACTGGTTAATGACCCGCGCACTGCCGAGCAATATTTACTCACAATTGCCGCCACTTCTTGCTCATCATCCCTTATACTATTTTCAATTTTTCGTATGCCTCGCACATACTT
>JAJPJF010000065.1 GCA_021324415.1 Nostocales cyanobacterium Centralia_MAG_434 | reverse complement strand
ATTGCGGGATTTATTACAGTCGTCAGTTGTATTTAAAAACGAGAAAGTTTGTTGGGAAGTTTGACCTCATCAACGAGTACAAAACCAATGGACATTACCAAGCCTTGCATTCGCAAGCAGCACAACAGACACTTGTTTCAGTTGCCGAATCGTTCAAGTCGTTTCAGGAACTCGATAAGAAGTTTAAGCGTGGGGAGTTGACCGATAAACCAAGATTGCCCAAATACCGCAAAAAGGGAGGATTGGCATTAATCGCTTACCCATCTCAAGCCTTGAAATTGGTTGACGGTAATATCAGGGTTCCACTAGGCAATACGGTTAAACGTTGGTTTGGGGTAGATAACTTCACCCTATCAATGCCGTCCAATTTGGAATTTAAGGACATCAAGGAATTGCGGATACTGCCACGCAATCAGTGCTTTTATGCAGAGTTTGTCTACAAGCAACCATCTGCACCACAGTACGACATTGATCCGCTAAATACCTTAGCAATTGATCCTGGCATTAACAATTGGCTTAGCTGTCTGTCCAACATCAGCACGAGTTTTCTTGTGGACGGGTTAAAGCTCAAAAGCCTAAACCAGTTCTACAACAAGCAAGTTTCCACACTCAAACAAGGGAAACCACAAGGGTATTGGGATCAACAATTAGCCCACATCAGTGAAAAGCGCAATCGACAAATGCGGGATGCACTCAACAAGGCTGCAAAACTCGTGATTGACCATTGCCTAAACAACAGAATTGGGACAATTGTATTTGGCTGGAACACCGGACAACGACAGGAGGCAAATCTCGGCAAGACAACACAAATATTCGTGCAGATACCCACTGCTAAACTCAAATGCCGGATAGAACAATTGTGCGAATATTACGGTATCCGGTTTGTTGAAACCGAGGAATCATACACGAGTAAAGCATCGTTTCTTGATAACGACTTCTTACCAACCTATGGTGAAAAACCCACGACGTGGAAGCCATCAGGGAAACGTGTTCATCGCGGTATGTATCGCACAGGTGACGGCAAATTCATCAACGCTGATCTAAACGGCGCTGCCAATATATTACGTAAAGTAGAGGTACAGTTAGGGTTAAACCTAGCCAAGGCTTGTAGGGCATTTTTGACCGTGCCACCCAGATTACTTATCTGGAATACCAAAGCGACAAAGCGAAGCGGTATGGCTTTAGCCTACCGAGTAGCATCCGCCTAGAATCCCCGCGCTTTTAAGCCGAGGAGAGGTCAATTATTGTTTTGATAGGCAATGCGCTTGTGATGAAACTGTTGCCAAACCTGAACAAAAATATGAGCAATTTGAGACATTTCTTCCCGTGTTAGCCCTGAATCTACTAACTGATGATCCTGCCATCGTGCTCTCAGGATTTTATTTACCATTGCCAGCGCTCCTTCTGGGGTTGCGTCTTTTAGAGAACGCAGAGCTGCTTCACAGGCATCAGCCAGCATAGCAATTCCTGTTTCTTTGGATTGGGGAATGGGACCATCGTAACGAAAATCTGATTCGTTTAACACTTTTTCAGGATTTTTTTGTTGTTGCTGCTGTGCCTGCTGATAGAAATACATAATCAAGATAGTTCCCTGATGTTCGGGAATAAATGCCTGGATTGCGCTGGGCAGCTTGTACTGACGAGCCATTACCAGTCCTTCACTCACATGCTTTTTAATAATTTCAGCACTTTTCCAAGGGTCATTCAGAATATCGTGTTTATTGGGACCATCCATTTGATTTTCAATAAATCCCAAAGGGTCATGCATTTTTCCAATGTCATGATAGAGAACCCCAGCCCTTACCAATTCCACGTTACAGTTTAATGCTCGTGCTGCAGTTTCTGCTAGAGTTGCGACAAACAATGTGTGCTGGAAAGTTCCAGGTGCTTCATGAGCTAGACGTTTTAATAAAGGTCGATTGGGATTGGACAATTCAGCCAGACGAATTGGTGTAACTAAATCAAATAAAGCTTCTAGGTAGGGGCTTAACCCTAATGCTAAGATGCTCCAAATTAAACCTGCTAAAGCGTTGAGGGCTGCTGTACCCAAAACAACATACCAAAGGGAAGCGATCGCAGTGTTTGCCAACAAATAAACGACCCCCTGCGTCAACCCAATTAATACTCCCAAGATAGCTAATTCCTCTCGCGTTCGCAGCACCAGTGCTTCCTTTCCGGGGAATCTCCATTGTCCCGCCATCAATCCGCCCAGAATTCCTCCCGCTGCACTAGGTACTAAATAATGCCAGTTAAGTTCCGTTCCTATTGAGAGCAATATCGCTAGTAACCCCATAACAGTGCCCCCAATTGAAGCACCATAAAAGCTACCAAGGAGCAAACCAATGGCAGGTAAGCCTATAAGGGATTTTGTCAAGACTATGAGCAGGGGTGCACTGAGGGTAAGCAGTAGAATTAAAGTATGGTCGCTACGCCGTAATTTAAGGTAGACTCTCCGTTCTACCAGTCGGAACACCACGACGGCCAATCCCACCAACCCACTAAAACCAATCAGATGTAGCCAATCCACTCCGCGTTGACTCATATGGAAGTGGTCTAACAGTACAAAATTAGCTTGAGTGATCTTTTCTCCAGCCTTGACAATAACTTCACCTTTTTGAATGGTGACCATCGTTGGTTTTACCGCTTGTGCTGCTTGTTCGGCAATTCGCTTGGTTTGTTCTATGTCTTTAATCAAATTAGGAACTATAACTGCTGAGAGCGATCGCCCTGCAAAAGGTCGGGCTGTTGTTGGAATAGAAACACTAATCTGCATCTGGATCGCACGGTTGAGGTTATCTTGAGACAACCCTGGATAAATGCCTTGTGCCAACATTCGATCTAAAGTTTGACGCAGTTGGATTTGGGTTTCCTGCCATTGGGCATCAGACAGGTTCAAGAAGGTCTCATCGTAAAGTATTTCGGGTTGAGCGATCGCACTTTTTCTTAGGGTTGTTAGGGTGATAGTATAGCGCTGACGAGCTTGGTTAATTGCTTTTAATAGTTGAGAAAAAGCCTGAGAAGATGTAGACTGGCGGTAAGCTCTCAATTCTTTTACTGCTTGCTGTTGGGCAAGGTTTAAGCCTGTTAGTTTACCACCTTTACCCAAGGTTTGTAATACTACCTGCCATTCCGGTTCCGATGCCTTCCGTAAGTAAGTTTGCGTGGTAGTAGACAAGATTGAAGTTGTGACAAAGGGAAAGTTGCCCAAGTCTTGGCGAATCTGATTGCCTTTTGCCAATAATTGCTCGAGATTTTGCTGAATTTGCCCATTCGCTTCTGGATCGACAATCCATACTGCTAAAGCACCACTACGAGCTTCACTGCGTCTTTGTTCAGTCGTTTTTGTATCTTCAACAGTGACTGAATAAGGTGCACTCAGAGTCTGGGGTGATATCTTGCCCACATCTAATTCTGGTTGGTTATAAAAACGGTAACCTAGTCCGCTAGAAAGAGATAGCACAACAAATATAAACATCCCGGCAGGTTCAAGACGCTTGCTTAATCTTGATTGCCTCCTCTGTGGTACGGTCTGCCTGTAAGACTTGCTAAATAAAATCAAGCAATACCCCTAACGATGCCAGTATATATATTGCTTATCCATCATAGTCGTTCAACAGCTTTTGCTGGAGGATGCTTCTGGTTATTCATCCAATAATCTTAACTTTACAAGCCAAGGCTTAATTGTTAAACCTTGAGCCAATAATGTAAATAAAACGACCCCGAACACCGTTGCGATGATTGCTTCTCGCTGTGGTACAGCATCTGGCACACTCAACGCTAAAGCAATAGATACAGAACCTCGCACTCCTCCCCACCAAACTATAGTTTGCTCTGATAATGAAATTCTAGAACTAGCTAACCAATTGCTTAACCACCCTAAACCATAGATAGCGATCACCCGCGTTACAAGCATTGCCACAACAGTGACAGCAATCAGTCCTAAATTTTCTCTCAAACTGTTCACGCCAATTTGATCTCCAATCAGGAGAAAGACAATAGAATTCACGAAAAACGCTATAAACTCCCAAAATTGAGCCACAATCATTCTTGTACGGGGTTGCATGCCGATTTGAGAGCCAAAATTCCCTAAAATCAAACCTGTCGTGACCACTCCAATCACCCCAGAGCCACCCAAGTTTTCTGTAATCACATACGTACCATAGGCTGCAACCAAGGTTAATGACTGCTCTACTAAAGGTAAATTAAATCGATGAGTGAGATAGGAAATACCAAAACCAATCAAGCCTCCCACTCCAATTCCAATACCGACAACAGCCAAGAATCTGGTCACAAGGCTTGTGATATCTAGTCCAGCTGCTCCCACAGAAAGTCCAACTAAAGAGCTAAAAGCGACAACAGCAACACCATCATTAAATAAACTCTCTCCTTCCACGAGGATAGCTAAGCGTTTTTTCACCCCAATTTGCCGGAATAAGGCGATCACAGAAACTGGATCAGTAGCGGACACGCTAGCTCCTAGCAACAAGGCGATCGCTAAAGAAATGTGACTGAACTGGTTAAGAGCCAAAGCAACACCAGCTACTGTAATAACGACTCCCACAACAGCGTACAGACAAATTGGTACTAAATCCTGCTTCAGTTCAGACCATCCTAGATTCCATGCTGCCTCAAATAAAAGTGGCGGCAAAAAAATCAGTAGAATCAATTCTGATGAGAGACTTACCAACCGCACATTAAAGTAGGCTAAGACTAACCCCACAATTACCAAAAGCAGTGTATAAGGAATTTGACGCAGCCATTTAATGGTTTGAGATATTGTGACTACACTTAAAGAGATTGAAAGAACTAAGAGAAATTGCTTCAGATTTGATTCAATATCAACTTGGCTGAGGTTTGTTTCTGGAGCCATAGAATAATGCCGAATAAAAGTGTTAATGTTTTGGCTGAAGAGATGGTTTATCCAAGTTTTCTCCTGTAACTTCTTTAACCTGACTAACTTCAAAAATTAGGGTAAACTTTCTGCGCATTACCTTATTGACAAATTCTTGTAAAAGTCGCACCTGTTTAGGAGTTATAACCTGCTGGCTACGAACACTTAAACGAACTTGAGGTGGATTCATCAACCAGTTCGTATCGCTTTTAATCAACTCCACGCGCTGAAAGGTAATAGTTCGATTGAGCAAAGCTTGCTTCAGGCTTGCTTCGAGTTGGCTTTGCCTAACCAAGTCTATAAAGCTAACAATCAAAGGAATGAGAAGTATTGTAGTAAAAACCAGAGTCCAACTAAGGGCTTGACGAGCAGGAGCCAGTGGGATATAGCCTGTTACTATGAATACTAGCATACAGGAAAGCGTGATTCCTAGTAAATTGGTGAGGTAGAGAAGCGTAGCACCTAAACTGAGTGACCAATCGCCTTGAGATAAACCCAAGCCAATCACACAAATTGGTGGCATCAGAGCCACAGCGATCGCCACTCCAGCTAAGGTATTAGAAATCTTGGGCTGAATGATGGCAAAGCCACTCAGTCCTCCAGCCGTCACTGCAATTCCTAGGTCTAGCAAATTGGGTTTGGAACGGGCTAAAACTTCACTGCCAAATTCTGCCAGTCCCACCAAAGAGCCCAACAACCAAGCTAAAACAATTGATAACAGCGTTCCAGTTATGATCGCAGTTAAACTGCGACGGAACAGAACCAAGTTACCTTCTGAGGCTCCAAATGCTAACCCTCGGATTGGTAACATCAAAGGTGCAATAATCATTGCACCGATAATCACAGCAACACTATTGGTGAGTAGCCCAAAAGTCGCGATCGCACAGGAGCCAAGAATTAATATTACATAGTTAAAATCTAAAGTTGATTCTGTCAATAGCCCAGTGCGTAACTGTTCAATGTTTGGGGGTGTAACTCTTCCACTGGTGAAATATCTAAAACGATCACGAATATTATTCAACATGTTAAGAAGATTTGCGACTGGCAGCCAAGGATTTTGCTTCAATAAAGATGTGTTTTACATCAGGGTGCTGTCTCTTAATCTTCCCTTCTAAACGCTCCACTGCCAATGCTAACTCCTCAGATGATAGGTGTTTGCAAAACTGAATTTCCAAGTTCAGTAACACTTCATGTGGACCCAACTGCATTGTTAGCAGGCGCATCACGGCTTGAACAGCTGGATCTGTTTTTGCGATCGCTCGAATATTATTGACGATTTGCCTATTAGCACTTTCGCCTACTAATAATCCTTTACTTTCATACGCTAGTAACATGGCAACTATAGCCAGAATGATCCCAATAACAATAGATGCGATACCATCTAGATAAGGATTTTGGAACAATTGTGATAAGAAAATTCCGATTAAGGCAACTAGCAAACCTAAAATAGCAGCAGAGTCTTCAAACAAGACAGTAAAGATCGTTGGATCTTTGCTGTCTCGGATAGCCTGCCAAAAGGTTTTTTGACCCTTGCTAGGCAACAACTCTTTGAAAGCAACACTCCAAGAAAAGCCTTCAAACACTATTCCTAGTACTAGCACAATATAGTTCCACATAGGATCTTCTAAAGGACTAGGGTGAAGTACATGAGAAATGCCTTCATAAATTGACATTCCGCCACCAATTGCGAAGATGAAGATAGCGACAATCAAGGTCCAAAAGTAGAGTTCTTGACCATAGCCAAATGGATGGCTATCATCTGCAGGCTTTTGGCTCATGCGAATCCCCAATAGAAGTAACAGTTCGTTCGTTGTATCTACCAGTGAATGAATTCCCTCAGATAGCATAGCTGCACTGCCACTTATGGCAGCAGCGATAAACTTAGTAATTGCGATCGCCAAGTTAGCGCCAATAGCAGCAAAGATAGTTTTTTTTGATGAATTAGATGTCATAATATGCTACTACTACCAAACAAAATGTTAGGGGAGTATCTTGGGTAAGTTATTATCCCAATAACAAATCTTATTTCACACTTTGAATTCAGCAATGCCGAAACACATCTCCTAACATTTCGGTATCATATTCAACGTAGTGCAGTTTTTGAACTACCCTGGGTTAGGGAAGCTATTACCTTTTCTGTTATGCATAACCTAAGGAGTTCACTCTCTAGCTAGAGACCCATGAGTAGAGTTCACACCGAAGTATGAAAATTTTTCCTCTCGTCTACGCCGTTAGATTCTAAGTATATGGAAGAATCTTTAACCATTACTGTCTTAATCAGTGAAACTGCTGTTGCAGGTGTTTGTGCTCAGGTTTTAGCAAGCTATAGCCAGATCCCCAGCATTGTCTTTCTATTGCTGTTTGGTCTTCTCCTAGGACCAGACGGTTTTGGCTTGTTATATCCATCTACATTAGGTAACGGTTTGGAAGTGGTTGTTTCACTATCTGTATCGCTCATTTTATTTGAGGGTGGGTTGAATCTGCAAATACAACAGTTAGGAAAAGTTTCCAGTACTCTTCGCAATCTCGTCACTTTTGGAGTGCTGATTACCTTAATTGGTGGTACGCTTGCAGCACACTGGCTGAGTGAATTTCCCTGGTTGATTGCTTTGCTTTATGCCTCTTTGGTAGTGGTGACAGGTCCAACAGTGATCAATCCCCTTCTCAAGCAAGTTGGTGTCAATCAACAGTTGTCAACGCTTTTAGAAGGAGAGGGAGTTTTAATCGATCCAATTGGTGCTATCTTAGCTGTCATTGTGCTCAATCTTGTCTTAAATGGAGATGCTGAACCGCTAATCCTGATTAAGAGTTTGCTTGTGCGCTTAAGTATTGGTGGAGTGATTGGGATCAGCGGAGGATACTTGCTCAGGCTCATTCTTAAACAAGATCACCTACTCTCCCCAGAGTTGAAGAATTTAGTTGTGTTAGCTGGGGTGTGGGGTTTATTTACTTTGGCACAGGTGCTGCGTAGCGAGTCAGGTTTAATGGTTGCAGTTTTAATGGGCATTGTCTTACGAGCAACTACCCTGCCAGAGGAGCGTTTACTTCGTCAATTCAATGAGCAATTGAGCATTTTGGCGAATTCCATTTTGTTCATTTTGCTAGCAGCAGATTTATCAATCAATAGTGTTTTTGCTCTGGGCTGGGGAAGTTTTTTGACAGTTCTGGTGATGATGCTGGTGGTTCGTCCTATTAACGTTCTGATCTCTACGTGGAATGGAGATCAATCCTGGAGAGAGAAAATATTTTTAGCTTGGATTGCCCCCCGTGGAATCGTTGCTGCTTCAATGGCTTCGTTGTTTGCAGTTTCACTTACAAAACACAGTATCAATGGTGGTGACTCAATCAAAGCCCTTGTATTTCTAACGATTATTCTGACGGTTTTTTCGCAAGGACTGACAGCTCCATGGGTTGCTAGTCTCCTCCAACTTCGTTTAAACCATGAGGGTACAGGTATTGTAGGCTGTAGCAGCAGCGAAGAGAGTCAACAGTTTTGATTAACACGAATTCTAATGATGATGCTCCAGTGACATCGGAAAATCTTTAATTTTCAAGTAGCAGAAATCGAGTTAGAAGCTAGCTTAATAAAGCTGAATATTTGTTGGTATATTTTTTGTTTTTAACCTAAAAATCTAACCTCGATAATAATTTATATATTATGGATTATGAGAATATTATATCTTCTGATATAAAAATATTTCATATTTATTTCATATTTATTGAATTATACTTAAAATAGATCAACTTGTGGTTCTTAATAGATTCTTAAGCGTATATTTGTCTTGACTAATACCCCTAAAAATTGGCTATTAGATTATATCCTAATGGCAAACATTTTTGGGATTAATTTTCAATAATTCAATATCAACAGATTTGTTATTAAATTATTTGGAAGTAGCCAATCAACAGGTGATTCTGTAAAATTGTTATGGCTAATAAAATTTTCAAGTCTCATGCTTTGGTTGAAGGTTTAAAGACTATCGGATTAAGCTTGATTTTGGGCGTTGGAATTAAAATCTTTGTTGCCGAGTCTCGTTATATTCCCTCGGGCTCAATGGAGCCAACACTTCAAATTAATGATTACGTACTTGTTGATAAGATTAGCTATGACTTTAAAGCTCCACAAAGAGGCGACATAGTCGTATTTAACCCAACTAAAACACTTTTACAAGAAAACTATCACACTGCCTTTATCAAGCGTATTATTGGCTTACCTGGCGAAAAAGTTGAGGTCAAAGATGGACGAGTCTATATTAATAATCATCCTTTACAAGAGAACTACATTGCTGCAAAACCAGATTACCAATGGGGTCCAGTGATTGTACCACCAGACTCCTATATCGTATTAGGAGATAATCGAAATAATAGCTATGATAGCCATTATTGGGGATTTGTTCCCCGCAAAAAGATCATAGGTCGGGCAATTATTCGCTTCTGGCCTCCCAATCGTATTGGAGAACTGGATCAAAGACCACAAGTTCTCATTGTAAAAAGTAGTTAGATATCCAAAATTATAATTTAATAAAATTGTAAGTAGTTATTGTAGATTTTGGCATGATTTGAAAAACTATTTTTTGAGAAACAAAATATTTTCTATACACATTTATTTTTAAAACAATGAGACCCAATCAACGTGATTTCGAAAATGATTTAAAACACTCAAATGACCAATTTCGAGGTTTTAGCCGTTCAACGCCGCCCCAACCCGCTATTTATTTACTCATATTCTTACTAGGAGCAGGCGTCGCACTACTTGGAGAATACCTAGTATCTCACCAACCATCCTCTAACTCAACACCTAAAGCTTTATCAGTCTCCACACTAGCTCATCCAACAACTTCAGTAAGTCGTGCAGCAACCACTGTCACTAACTCCATAGCCAGTGTAGTTCAGCAAGTGGGACCAGCTGTGGTGCGGATTAACTCGACACGAACTGTAATTCATAACTCACCTGATGGTTTTAATGACCCAGTTTTCCGTCAATTCTTTGGTTTGGATCTTCCAAATTCATCTTCGAAGGAAATCATTCGAGGAATTGGTTCTGGCTTTATTATCAATGCTGATGGTCAAATCCTCACCAACGCTCACGTTGTTAATGGTGTAGATATGGTGACAGTCACTCTCAAGGATGGTCGTACCTTTAAGGGGAAAGTTTTAGGTGAAGACCCAGTGACAGATGTCGCTGTCGTTAAAATTCCAGCTGAGCATTTACCAACGGTGACCTTGGGCAATTCAGATCAGCTTCGACCAGGAGATGAGGCGATCGCCATTGGTAATCCTCTAGGACTTGATAACACGGTAACTGCAGGTATTATCAGCGCCAAGGGACGTACAATTTCTGACAAACGAGTCAATTTTTTACAAACTGATGCGGCGATTAATCCTGGTAATTCTGGTGGACCTCTGCTGAATAGTCAGGGGCAGGTTATCGGAATCAATACGGCGATTATTCAGGGTGCTCAAGGCATTGGCTTTGCCATTCCGATTAATACAGCCAAACGCATTGCCAATCAACTGATAGCTCACGGTAAAGTCGAACATGCTTACGTAGGAATTGAGATGGTAACGCTGAGCCCTGAAGTCAAACAGGCCATAAACAGTAATCCTAATAGTGGTTTAACGGTAGAAACAGACAAAGGTGTGTTAATAGCCAAAGTCCTACCCGATTCTCCTGCGGCGAAGGCAGGATTACGATCAGGAGATGTCATTCAAAAAATTGATGGTCAGACGGTTACAGACTCCAAAACTGTCCAGGAATTAGTTGACACTAAACCTGTAGGTAGTAACTTACAACTACAATTACTTCGTCAAGGACAAACTCTCAACTTGTCAGTACAAACTGAGGCACTGCCAGTTAAACAAATTAGCTAGAAAAGCAAAAAGTTGCACGCCTACCTAATAGGTAGGCGCTGAGCCTATTTATTTGTGGGGTAAGTTCCGCCCACTGTTATTTCTCCAGCATCAACATAGCATGTCCATCAGGGTCTTTAACTAAGCAACCCTGCCTGTAAGGAAATGAGTTATCAGTGAACTGCACAATCCGCGATGACACAAGCGGCACCCCGTTCTGCTGTAGCTTCTTCACTAGCTGCACAAGATCATTTACAACTAGCTCAATTTGCATGTGTGCAATATCGCAACTTTTCCAATCACTCGGCATTGGGCGACCCTTTCCAGGTGAAATATAGTCTAGCATTTCGATTCCTACACCATCTTGAACTGGTCGCAAATCTGTGATTCGGACTTCAGCTCCTGGCAAATCATCCAAGCAAGCTTGAGTGGCATGCCAGTTAAAACTTCGGCTATCAATTTGCATTCCTAGGAGATCGCGGTAAAAGTGCAGACTCTGATCAGTGTTGGAAACTGCGATCGCACTATGATCAATCCCCAAAAACAAGGGATTTGTGTTTTGATGCCATTTCTCTTTTCCTTTATCAGGTGGAAACCAAATTAACTCTAAATCATGACCATCAGGGTCTTTAAACTTGAAAGCACGAACACCACTGGATGCTTTATTATCAGGTGGTATTGTCTGTGGCTCAATCGATATGGGTTCAATGGGAAATGAACGTAAATGAGTATAGGCACGATCCATATCACTGACCACAATCGCCATATGCTGAAACCACAGGTCATTACTTTGTGAATCACTAGGGATAGGTTTTCCCTCTGTATTCAGATACTCCATCAACTCAATGAGTTCATCTCCTAATCGCAAGGTGACAATACGAATTTTCGTCCCCGTTACGCCTTCCAAGTCGTTGTAATCCTGTCCTTCAACAGTGATATCGGAAACAACTTCAAAATTAAGTGCTTGTGTATAGAAATCTAGAGAGCGCTCACAGTTTGTTACCGTTAAGCCAATAGCTCGGATTTTTTGCACTTGCACTGTATTAGTGTGGCTAGACGTATTCATAAATGACATATCCTTAACTTATACAGCGGTTTACAAATGAATGAGGTACAAGACTTCCCCCAAGCCTGAGATCTTGTCTGTTTTTGTTCTGAATTCTAAAATTGCTCTTCAAAAAAATCCTCTCAGTAACTATTGCCTAATCAAATAAGCTTTAAAAACACTACCTTAAGAGTGATTTTTAAATTATTCATATAATCCTAATTTTCAATAAACCCTTAATAAATCATACGAAGGCAACATACTTTATTTTCTAAAGACTTAATGCAAAAATGAAAAATACATGAAATTATTATAAGCCTTATGATACAAATTTATTCTCCTCCATCGATCTAAAAGGTGCAGTGAAAGCGGACACTCTCTCATTAACAGCATGGCAAGTTGGGATGTATGGATGGATGGCGATCGCACTGTTTATTCTTTTCTCAACTGAGACATTGCGTCCAAACAATCCCGTATTCTGGTTCATGATGCAGATTGGTATGGTTTGTGGCTTTCTGACGAGCTATCCAGTAAATTGGTGGCTACTTAGTCAAAAAATTAAGGAGGTGATGTAATTAGTATGAGATAACAATGTATCCATGCAGTTCTTTCTAATGAGGCTAGAAGTTGCATATAAAAATGAAATTATCATGATTTTTTTTAACTTCTTTAGTTGTAATTACTCGTTATCTCACTAGTCAGAAGCAAGCAATATAACTATTGTCTACACTAATATCACAACTAAGCAAAAAGGTAGGGATTATGCTCAGAATTACTTGTAAAATAAGATGCTACATCTATGTCAAAAACCCCAGCATCACAGGAAAGGAAAATATTTTATGAATCAAGATGTGTGGGATAGTATCAGCGTTGCATTGGGATTGGGAGCAGAACCAAAAACGTTAAGTTTTTTACAAATGACATTACGTGTCATCATTATATACATAGCAGGACTAATGATGGTGCGTTTAGCAGGAGATCGCCGCTTTAGTGGGAGATACACTGGATTCGATATCATTCTTGGTATCACATTCGGTTCGCTGTTGAGTCGTGCTATCAATGGTTCAGCACCATTATGGGCAACCATTGGTACAGGTTTTGTGCTGGTGAGTATGCATCGGCTATTTGCTTTGATGAGCGATCGCTCCCGTCGTTTCAGTCAACTTGTCAGTGGCAACTCACTAATCCTAATTCAAAATGGTGAAGTTCTATCGAATAATCTGGAAAAAGCACATGTTAACCGAACCGATTTGATTGCATCTTTACGCAGCAATGCTCATTTGTCTGACCCAAGTCAGGTAGAGGTTGCACGCCTTGAGCGTAGTGGACAAATCAGTATCATTCCTGCCAAGCAGGAACCACAGGTGATTGAGATGATGGTAGAAGAGGGAGTGCAGACAGTGCGGATCAAGTTAGAGTGCTAAGCAGAGACAGAAAACTATAATCACTATAAATCACGAATTGACATCAATTGTTTATGCACTTCAGCCCAACGCTTTCATCACTTGTTCAGGTAGTGTGAAAGGGTTGAAGGGTTTATTAATTATACCTTTGACTCCTAATTCTTTCACAAGCTTCTTGTCAGTAGAGCGTCCTTTAGCTGTTAGAAAAATTACAGGAATATGTTTCGTTGCTAAATTAGCTTGTAGCCTTTTAAAAGTGTCTGTTCCATCCATATCAGGCATCATTAAATCTAAGAGTATAACATCAGGCTGATTAGACTCAGCTTTAACTAAACCTTCACTGCCTGAATGAGCAATTAACACCTGCCAACCTCCTATAATCTCCAAACAGGTTTGAGTTAATTTACAGATATCATCTTCATCATCAATCACTAAAATTTGCTTGGCATCCATCGTTATTTTAACCTCATTTCAGAAACAATTTCTTGCTATTTACTATTTTAAAATAAAGATATTTGCTAGCAAAAAATAATTAATAAAAATTTCAATAAATCTTGATTTTATTGAACCAGTAGATATCATGATGAAACTTTTTTATTGAACTATCCTGAGCCTTGATGAACAGAATAAACAATTTTATTATGCGTATTTTTTAATAGTTTTAACAACCTTTGTCCAGTACAAGATTCTTATGTTTTGAAAATCGAATAAAGGAAATATCGGAAATGAAAATTCTATTAGTGGAGGATGATAAATCAATTGCTAAGGCTGTGACCAAGGTTCTGACTAAACAACGTTATCTCGTCGATATTGCTGCTGATGGTCAAGAGGGTTTGGAATTTGCACTCACCTGTGACTATGACTTGCTTGTATTAGATATAATGTTGCCAAAACTTGATGGCATCAGCCTTTGTCGGAAATTACGGCAAGAGGGCTATCAAATGCCTATTCTTCTATTAACCGCCCGCAATACCAGAACTGATAAGGTCACAGGTTTAGATGCAGGAGCAGATGATTATGTTGTCAAACCTTTTGATTTTTCAGAGTTGACAGCTCGCATTCGTGCTTTGCTACGTCGCAAAAATTCTACCTTACCTCTGGTCCTAGAGTCCGGAGAATTGCGTCTTAACCCAAGTACTTGTGAGGTGAGTTATAGAAATCAAGCTCTCCATTTAACCCGAACAGAGTACAGTATTCTGGAGCTTTTCCTGCGCAATCAGCAGCGTATGTTTAGCCGAAGTGAAATCATTGAGCACCTTTGGTCTTTAGATGCTCCACCCGCAGAAAATACAATTAAATCTCATATCAAAAGTTTAAGGCAGAAACTAACAGCAGCAGGAGCACCTAAAGATTTAATTGAGACGGTTTATGGTTTAGGCTATCGGCTTAAGCATGTGTCTGACCAGCAAAACTGCTCAATAGAACCAACCGAGATAGAGTTAAGTTTAGTACAACAGCAAACTATGTTGGCACTAGCAGATCTGCTAAAAGATTTTCAGGTAAGAATTAGCGATCGCCTAGCAGTGCTAAATCAAGCAGTTCAAGCACTGAAAGAAGGTCAGCTTAGCGAGCAAATACGGTTAGCAGCGGAGCAAGAGGCTCACAAGCTAGCTGGCTCTCTAGGAAGCTTTGGCTTTGCAGTTGGCTCACAACTGGCTCAAGAAACAGAGGATTTACTTCAGGCAAAAATCTTCTTGGACCAAGCTCAGTCTCTACGCTTGTATGAGCTCGTGACGGCACTGCACCAGGAGATGCAACAAACCTCTACTGAATTAACAAGTGTGAGTCACTATCTAGCCCACTTGCAAGAATCTTTCAAACAATCTACTAATAGAACTGTTCCTAACATTAGTCAACCAAACACCTGATTTCATACCAATTTTTTCTGTGCTAGTTGCACTACTCAAGGGAGTATCCCCTAAATGGAATAAATAGTGAGAGCATCTTGCTCGCGTGATATATCTAGCAAGCAAGATACTCTGGCTCTTGCGTTGGTTTTATGGTACGACCTTAAAATAGCCATTTTATAGAAAGGCTCAAAAATTTAGAATCCAGTCATAGCAAGGCATATAGGCTCTGATTAGAT
>JAJPJF010000363.1 GCA_021324415.1 Nostocales cyanobacterium Centralia_MAG_434 | reverse complement strand
TCAGGGAATACAAAATGTTCGTGAGGCTGATCTTGAGGAGCCATCCAAGCGCGGATACCCTCGTTGAGCAAAATGTTCTTAGTATAGAAAGTTTCAAATTCAGGGTCTT
This sequence comes from Nostocales cyanobacterium Centralia_MAG_434, assembly GCA_021324415.1. Lineage (GTDB taxonomy): Bacteria > Cyanobacteriota > Cyanobacteriia > Cyanobacteriales > Nostocaceae > JAJPJF01. The sequence goes on along the minus strand of JAJPJF010000363.1, from coordinate 22,266 downwards.
CAGCAGCCCGCAACTCTTGCGAAACAAAGTCGTAAGCGCGCAGGTTGAGAGCCAACCCAACAATGCCGACAGCACTCATCCACAAACCTGTGACGGGCACAAACAACATGAAGAAGTGTAACCAGCGCTTGTTGGAGAAGGCAATGCCGAAAATTTGGGACCAAAAACGGTTAGCAGTCACCATCGAGTAGGTTTCTTCTGCTTGGGTGGGGTTGAAGGCTCTGAAGGTGTTGGCTGCTTCGCCATCTTCAAACAGAGTGTTTTCTACGGTTGCACCGTGAATCGCACACAGCAGCGCACCACCTAGGACTCCTGCCACTCCCATCATGTGGAAGGGGTTGAGTGTCCAGTTGTGGAACCCTTGCAAGAACAGCAAAAATCTAAAGATTGCTGCCACTCCAAAGCTGGGCGCAAAGAACCACGATGATTGTCCCAATGGGTACATCAAGAACACGCTGACAAACACTGCTATTGGTGCTGAAAACGCAATGGCGTTGTAAGGCCGAATCCCTACTAGCCTTGAGATTTCAAACTGTCTGAGCATGAAGCCTATCAAGGCAAATGCTCCGTGTAATGCCACGAATGCCCACAATCCTCCCAATTGGCACCAACGCGTGAAGTCTCCTTGTGCTTCTGGTCCCCACAACAGCAACAGCGAGTGTCCGATGCTGTCTGCTGGTGTTGATACTGCTACTGTCAGGAAGTTGCAGCCTTCTAGGTAGGATGAGGCTAATCCATGGGTGTACCAGCTTGTGACAAATGTGGTTCCGGTTAGCCATCCGCCCAATGCTAGGTATGCACAGGGAAACAGTAGTATCCCTGACCAACCTACGAATACGAAGCGATCGCGCTTTAGCCAGTCATCGAGGGTATCAAACCACCCTCTGCTACTGGGGGCGCGTCCAACTGCGATAGTCATGAGCGCGAATCTCCAAATTTTATAAGTACGGGATTTTTTCCTGTATATAGAGTACAACTTATTGAATACTCCGCATACAGGTAGTCAACTAGATTGTCAATCTAGTTAATATTTTTTTACTTTACTCTAATTATACTATGTCAAAATCGCTAATATTCCCAGGTTATTTTTAACTTTACTTTATATTTGGATTCTCATCTGTCTTTCCCAAGGGGTACCAAGAGCACCAGGAACAGGGAAGATAGGGAGGATCAGAGAACTATATATATATTGTTGCGTTGGCCTTATCTAGCTAACGCTAAAATGTAGTCCTACAGATAAGTTTGATCAACGTCAATATGTACACCATAGACTTAAGCATAAGAAATACTGCTTTCCCTGTATCGATAGAACGTAAGTCGGCTGAAGACGCTGAAGCTATCTATCAACTAATTTTGACAGCAATGCGCTCTGGTAACCCTGACATTGTGGAACTTAAGAGTGAAGGAAAGACAGAGAAAAAAGTTGCGATTCGTGCTAGTGAAATTTCTGGAGTACAGATCGCTCAAAGAGATGGAGCATTGGCTACTGGTGGTAGACCACCTGGTTTTTTATCCTTAACTGAGTAAGCATCTGGTGATGAGTACATGACGGAATTTGGCATTCAGGTGAGGAATTTAGACTTCAGTTGGCCTTCAGGAGAGAAAGTTATTAAGACTTGCTCTCTAGAAGTACCCAAGGGGGAATTTTGGATGCTGCTAGGTACAAACGGCAGTGGCAAATCAACTTTACTCAGATTATTAGTAGGACTATTAACCCCTGAGTCTGGCGAAACTCGAGTTTTGCATCCTGTTGGTTTTGTCTTTCAAAATCCCGATCATCAACTGGTCATGCCTACCGTTGGTGCTGATGTGGCTTTTGGTTTGGTAGAAGAAAAATTACCACCTTTAGCTGTAAGAGCAAGAGTTGAAGAAGCATTAAAAGCAGTGAATTTGTTAGAACTGCAACGACGTCCTATCTATGCTTTAAGTGGTGGACAAAAGCAGCGGGTGGCGATCGCTGGTGCTCTAGCTCGCCGCTGTGAAGTTTTACTGTTAGATGAACCTACTGCCTTACTTGATCCAGATAGCCAATTAGAATTGGTAGCTGGTGTTCGTCAATTGGTCAAAACTCGTGGTCTTACAGCTCTTTGGGTAACGCATCGTCTCAACGAGCTGAACTACTGTGATGGCGCTTTCTTAATGGAAAAAGGCTCTCTAGTAGATCAAGGAGATACACAGCGTCTTCAACAACGTCTGATGGAAATACAAAATGAGACGTCTTGACGGCAATGAAGTAGGTTAGTACAAACTCTTGTTATTGGTTAAAGTCATTGGTCTTTAAAGGAAAAGGACCAATGACTTATTTTTTATTCTCTGTAACATTATGTTACAGGCAATGCTTGAATTACCATAAAAGCTATGAATGAATTTTGTTAACTCTATAAATTGTGATAGAAAACCATGTCCCGTCTTTTACCAGGAGCCGTTTTGCTAGTGGACGGCTACAACATAATTGGTGCTTGGCCTTGCTTGAAAAAAACGCGTGATACTGCAGGTCTGGAGGCAGCACGCTGGGAACTGGTTGAAACTTTAACCAGCTATACAGCCTTTCAAGGTTACGACACTCAAATTGTATTTGATGCCCACTACCAAAGCACCTGTGGCAATAAAGAAGTTATTACTAACCTTTTATCAGTTCATTACACAGATTTTGGTCAGACAGCAGATACATACATCGAAAAAGCTTGTGCGTCTTTACGACCAGAAATAACTCAGCTTAGGATTTCACGAGTCATTGTTGCAACATCAGATCGCTTGCAGCAGCTTGTGGTGCAAGGATATGGAGCTGAATGGCTATCGGCACAACAATTGTGTTATGACGTACAGGCAACCCTTAGCCGCACTCGGCATAAATATCAATCAACCAAACAATCTAAGGGTAGATTTTTAGCCAATTCTATTGACGCCAAGGCAAGGCAGCGTCTAGCTGAATTGCGTTTAGGATTAAAATAGAGCACAATATAGTTATATAGATTTAAATCTCTCTGTTGTAGGTTCAGTCTTCCTTGAAACTGCAAAAGTTTGAGAGTGGGAAGTCCGTAAAAAAATCTTCCAGAAATTTTGGCAAAAAGACTTGCCAAACACTATGACTTGAGTTTATTATTAATAAACGTAATCCTCAGTAGCTCAGCGGTAGAGCGATCGACTGTTAATCGATTGGTCGCTGGTTCGAATCCAGCCTGGGGAGTTAAAAGTTAGGCATTAGGAGTTAGGAGTAGGGAGTTGTTTATTAACACTTTCCTCCTGAAAACGTGCTGATTCTTTAAGTTTGTTGTAGTGCGAGCATCTTGCTCGCTTGATATGCCTGGCAAGCGAGACGTGAGTGCAAAGCACACGCTTCGCGAACGCACTGCTTATTCTAAGAATGCTCCCGTCCCCCTGGTTTCCCTTCCCTGATAGCTGGGGTTCGCTTACTTACCATATCGACGTGGCGTGTAAACCCAAACACCACCATCATCCCTGTGTATAGTCCTTGTCTGACTTGAACCCACGAGAATAATCGTCCGCATATCGGCGGCTTCTGGTACTAACTCCTCAAGAGCGATCGCCTTGACAGTATGCCCTGGTCTGCCAAGATTTCGCGCTAAAACTACTGGGGTGTTGGGAGATCGCCAACGCAGCAAAATATCTCTGGCTTGTGCAAGTTGCCAGGTACGTTCTTTAGAAACAGGGTTGTAGAAAGCAATCACAAAATCACCTTGAGCAGCAGTAGTAATTCTTTGTTCGATCACTGACCAAGGCTTCAAAATGTCAGATAGGGAAATTGCGCAGAAATCATGACCCAAAGGAGCTCCAATGACGGCTGCAGCTGCTTGCATTGCCGAAATTCCTGGAGCAACTTGAATGTCAATATTGTGCCACTCGGGCTTAGCATCGCGATCCAGTACCTCGAAGATGGCTGCTGCCATGGCATAAATACCAGGGTCACCAGAAGAAACCACTGCTACTGATCGCCCTTCGGCTGCTAAATCCAACGCCACTTTTGCCCGTGTTATTTCTTCGCGATTATCAGACTCATGTCGTTGTTTCCCATTGCTGAGGCTACCCACTAAATCTAAATAAGTTTTGTACCCTACTAAATCTGTTGCTGACTTGAGTATCTCTTGGACTTCAGGAGATATCCACTGCGATCCACCCGGACCCGTCCCGACAACTGCTAACCGACCACGTGGTTGACCAAGAGTATTAGGGTCAATGGGCTCTTGCGCAATAGCGATCGCAATTTGGGAAAATGGAGAAACAACAAGCTCACTCGATGTACCTGCTGCTGCCAGTGCCGCTGCTTGAGCAACAGTGTATCCCCCAGAAAGCAAGCCTTCCAAATCAGTTGCACTGAAAAAACGTGCAGGCACTCCAAATGCCTTAGCAACGGCGTGGATTCGTGGATCTGCAGATGCTGTGAGAACTGCAAATACTCCTGCCACTGATGCCGATGCAAGTTTATTATCTGCTAATAGCTGTTGTACTAAAGCCACTGCTTCATCTTCATTCTCAGCCATTTCACTGATTCCAATTACCATATTTGTGGGGTGGTAAACAAGACAATTAGGCTGAGGAATGATTGCACGTTCAGTAATTTGGATGGTTAATTCTCCTTGGGGGCCAATCGGTAACGCACTATGACTTAACCAAGGTGCAGTGCCATCTAGTTTCACCGTTGCACCCGCAAGCAAATCTGACATAAACGACTTCGCCTGTTCTGGGTTTGCTAAGCGGTAACCAGGGGGAGGAGTCTCCAGTACTATCCCAAACCGAACGTCTCCAGTTGTTGTGATTGCTGGTTTGACACTCAGGGCCTCAGCAATACAACGTGCCAGATCATTCACCCCATTCAGTCCACCCAGCAAGGGCACCACTGCACTCCCATCTTCCGCAACGGCTAACACAGGCGGTTCTTGTCTTTTATTTGAAAGGATCGGGGCTAAAGTCCTGATCAGGATACCAGCTGCACAAATCCCAATCAGTGGTGTTCCACCAGTGAACAACTCCCGCAGTGTTTCGCCAAAATTGGTAAAACTAACATCAACATCAAAGGTACGATTTGCTAGACCGTATAGCTTTGCACCTGGAAGAACGTTGATGATTTGCCGTGCGACTGGTACACTTTTTTGTCCCAGTACTACCACCACAGGTGCAATTTTTAACATCACTCTTCCTCCGTTGCCAGCGCATTGACTGCAGCCGCTGCGATCGCACTTCCACCACGCCGACCATGTAAAGTTAAAAATGGCACACTTCTGCTATCTTCTGCTAGTGCTGCCTTCGACTCAGCTGCGCCAACAAAACCAACTGGGAAACCAAGAATCAAAGCCGGCTTAGGTACCCCTTGATCTAGCATTTCCAGTAATCGGAATAGGGCTGTAGGTGCATTACCAATAGCCACAACAGCCCCTTCTAGATGCGATCGCCATAATTCCAGTGCCGCTGCTGATCTAGTGGTGCCCAGATCCTGAGCAATTTTTAACACTTGAGGATCGTTGAGGGTACAAATCACTTGGTTGTTCGCGCTGAGTCGCCGCCGTGTAATGCCTTCGGCAACCATGCGGCAATCGCAGAGAATAGGTGCTCCTGCTGCCAACGCTGCTCTTCCTGATTGCACTGATGTTGGTGAGTATCCGATATCATGTACGATATCCGTCATTCCACAGGCATGAATTAAACGTACTGTAACTTTAGCTACATCTGGCGGTAGCACATCCAGATTAGCTTCTTTTCTGATGATAGTGAAAGAATGACGGTATATTTCGTTAGCATCTTGGATGTAGTTAGGCATTTGAAGTGGGGGATAGAATAGGTTCAAGAATGGGTGCTTGAATTTTGAAGCTGAAGAGTTGGCTGGCTTTGACCTAGTAAATTTACTGGATTTATACTTGCTGATTAAGTAAAAACAACTGCTTCAGTTGAGAAATTGTGTGTCTATTAACGAATTCTTCAAAAGATTCATGAGGTTCTGAACGTTGGGTTTGATAAACCAGGAGCATTTGCTCTATCAAGGCAGGTAGTTCTGCAGGAGTGATAGATTGGTAAACTTCTCGACCAAATTTTTGCTCACTATCACCACAAACATAGACATGATAGGCTTCAACAGTGGTCATACCCTTATTGATATTGATACCTAATAGAGCAATATCACTTTGAGTGTGCTGAGCGCAAGATTTGCTACACCCGCTAAAGTAAATGTTAATAGGTTGGGTCAAATTGACACGATCAAGATACTCTGCCAAAGCTAGAGCATGTCTTTTAGTGTCGGTTTGAGAAGAGGCACATCCCGTTTTACCAGAGCAAGCAACTAGCGCACTACGAATATTGGCAGTTGACCAATGCAATCCTAGTTTTTCTATTTCATTGAGAACATCATTCACTTGTTGATTGGGAATGTCTGAGATTAAGAGGTTTTGCCAAGGTGTCAGCCTAATGGTACCGCTACCATAGTCTTCAGCTAGCTCTGCTAATCTTTGTATTTGTGAAGCTTCTAAGCGTCCAAGAGGAAGAACAACGCCGATATAAGATAAACCACTTTGACGCTGAGGATGAATACCAATGTGTTTGTATTTATTAGCGGGAATTTGAAGGGGACACTCGTTGTGATCAACATAGCGTAGGGAAAAAGGTAGACAACGCTCAACTTCTTGAAGATAATTCTTCTCACCCAAATCGTTGAGTACCTCTCTCAGCCGTGGTTTACGAGAACTAATAGTGTCAATGTGATTCAGATAAACGTTAGCCAAGGCACCCAAAACTGGCAAGCATTCCTCTGGTTTCAATAAAATTCCCATGTTCCTGGGTAGTTCTCCCTTTGCACCAATACTCAAATAGAGGCAGAAGTAAAGACTACCATCAACCATAACTGCCACAAATCCAATATCATTTGGGCGATCGCATACCTGAACAGTTCCGCCACCATCAAAGCAAACACTAAACTTGGCAGATAATTCTGAAAGATGGGAATGTGCGGCAATGTGTTTGTCCCAAGCCTCGACAAAGGGACGGGTATCAATCAATTCTTGAGAATCAATACCCGCAGTGGGACTGCTCATTATATTCCGAATATGGTCTACATTTGTATTGCTGGAACCCAATCCTATCTCCTGTAGACGTCTCAGTATTTTGCCATCTATAGTGTTATGGATCTCGCGGATTTGCAGATTAGCTCGATTTGTAACATCTACATAGCCACCACCACATTGCTTGCTAATATCTGCAATGACACGGCATTGTTCGCTATTAATAATTCCACCTGGTATTCTGATGCGGGACAATATTCCATCTCGGGCAGGTGTGGCGTAAAATAAACCAGGACAGGCAGTAAATCCGGACTGCAAAACTAAAACTCCTTCCCTGTGCGACGCAGGGAGTAGACAATGGATATTTAGCTAGGATGGTCTAGAGTTGGCATTCTGACTCGGGTTATCCCACTACAGCTGCGGCACAGTCCCGGAATTTCACCGGAGTTTCCCTACTCTAAGATCCAGTAATCTAGCATAACAAAGTCGTTGAAAGCTGATGATATTTTTTTTAATCGAATCAAAGCATGAGACAGAAATGGCTCTCTATTGTCGGTATTGGTGAAGATGGTTTGCTGGGATTAAGTGCGATCACTCGTTCCTTAGTTGATCAAGCCGAAGTTATTGTTGGGGGCGATCGTCATTTGGCAATGCTCCCCATAGAGGATCAGCGTGAGAAACTAGCTTGGACATCTCCTATTCACACCTCAGTAGAGGAAATCATCCGTCGTCGAGGTCAGTCAGTTTGTGTACTGGCAAGTGGTGATCCCATGTTTTACGGGATTGGTGTAACTTTAACGCGACGCTTACCAATAACAGAAATAACGATTATTCCCGCACCTTCAGCGTTCAGTTTAGCCTGTGCAAGACTGGGATGGTCACTTACAGAGGTAGAAACCCTCAGTTTAAATGGTCGTCCAGCCTCTATGCTCCAGTCATATATATATGATGAAGCGAGGATACTGATTTTAAGTGAAGGAAAGTCTACACCTGGGCTTGTTGCTCAAATGTTAACTCAACGTGGTTTTGGCAACAGCCAGATAACTGTATTAGAACACATGGGTGGCACGCAGGAGAGAATTATAAAAAGTACAGCTTTATCGTGGACTGAAACAGTTGCCAACCTGAACACGATCGCAGTCCATTGTCATGCCGATCCTGGGGTTGTCTGTTTACCAAGGCTACCAGGACTACCAGATGAAGCCTATCATCATGATGGACAGCTCACTAAGCGCGAGGTGAGAGCAGTGACTCTAGCAGCTTTAGCTCCCACACCAGGAGAATTGTTGTGGGATGTTGGTGCAGGTTGTGGTTCAATCTCTATCGAATGGATGCGAAGCCATCCTCGGTGTCGAGCGATCGCCATTGAACAGAACTCCCCTAGATTACAGTACATTGCCGACAACGCCACTGCTCTTGGAACCCCAAACCTACAAATCATTGAGGGTAAAGCCCCCACTGCTCTTAAAGACTTACCCTCACCTGATGCCATCTTTATTGGTGGTGGAATCACAGCAGATGGACTTTTCGAGGAATGTTGGCAAGCCTTGCGTTCAGGGGGACGCTTAGTTGCCAATGTAGTCACAGTAGAGGGTGAGCAAAAGTTATTTGAATGGCATAAACAAAAAGGTGGCAATTTAACTCGGATTGCTATTCAACGTGCTGAGCCTGTTGGTAAATTTTTGGGTTGGCGAGCTATGGCTCCTGTTACCCAATGGATTGTCTTTAAATTTTAAAAGGCAACAGGGAACAGGAAACATTCATAAAACATGAGAAGCCGGGTTTCTTCAAGAAAGCCGACTTCTGAGACTTTTGATTCTTACGACTCATCTTCATACTTATTTTGTTAGGCTTATCTATCCAAAGGCTCTAGATATTTACTCAGAATAAATATAACTTTTAATTTGATTACTGAAATAACTGTCAGAAAATAGGGAGTATGAATGGACAAATTGTTCCAAATCAATTGGCAAGAAATCTTTGTTCCTAGCATTTCCATTGCTGAACTGATTATTCGTGGAACACTTGTATATCTGGCACTGTTTTCAGTTTTACGTATCATGCCAAGCCGACAATTGGGGACACTAGGAATTGCTGATTTACTAGTCGTTGTCTTATTTGCGGAAGCGGCTCAAAATGCGATGGCCACTCACTACACATCGATTACAGAAGGGGCTATCCTAGTAGGAACTATGACTTTCTGGAGTTATTTGCTTAATTGGTTGGGATACAAATTTCCAAAATTTCAGCGTTTTTTGAATCCCCCACCCTTGCTACTTGTAAAGAATGGACAGATGATTATCCGTCATATGCAACAGCAACTGATTACAGAACAAGAACTCATGAGTCAGTTACGTCAGCAGGGAATAGAATTCTTATCTGATGTGAAAAAGGCATATATAGAGTCCGATGGTAGCATTAGCATTATCACTTTTGATTCAAAAACTCGTTCCATTAATCAGCACTCTCAAGTTAAAATTGATAGTCCTACACATTGAAAGCTTGTTTTACCTGCGCTGAATGACAGCTTTGTGTTTTTAGGATTGATATCAATCTGCAATCAGAATTTAATAAAACCTTATCTAAAACTTAATTTAACAACCTTATAATCTTCTCAATTAAGGAACTTCGTCGAGATTTTTATCTATTTGGTGTACTGTGCTACTCGTAGCTGTAAGGGTACACACTGTCAAGTATGCTTTTTTATTTTTTGAGGAAAGATTTTTATTTTCTCGAAACTGTTTATGACACCAGTTTTTTAACCTGCTATTTTATTTCGTTATCAGGAGTGGTACATGGATTTTGCTGGAGAACTGACTGCCGCTAGCGGATTTTTTCTGTTATTGGCACTTGGTCTGGCACTGAGTTTTGAATTCGTGAATGGATTTCACGATACTGCAAACGCAGTTGCCACCGTTATTTATACCCATACGCTAAAACCAACTTATGCGGTCATTTGGTCTGGGTGCATGAATTTATTGGGAGTATTGACATCAACAGGCGCTGTAGCATTTGGTATTATCACTTTGCTACCAGTTGAGTTGGTGGTCAATGCTGGTTCCGGGGCTGGTTTTGCGATGGTGTTTGCTCTGTTAATCTCAGCCATTATTTGGAACCTAGGAACTTGGTATTTAGGATTGCCTGCCTCAAGTTCTCATACACTTATCGGTTCAATTTTAGGTGTAGGGCTAGCTAACTCGCTGCTTTCGGGTCGTGCTTTTGGCGAAGGAGTTAACTGGGGAAAGGCACAAGAAGTTTTTGCTTCGCTGCTGTTGTCACCACTCGTTGGATTTATCTGTGCAGCGCTGTTACTCATAGTGACCAAGCGTCTGATTCATCGGCCTGATTTGTATCATGCGCCTGAAGGAAACAGCCCACCACCTTTGTGGATTCGTGGATTGCTCATGCTGACCTGCACCGGGGTAAGCTTTGCCCACGGCTCAAACGATGGACAAAAGGGAATGGGACTGATTATGCTAATCCTGATTGGCATTTTGCCGGGGCTGTATGCACTTGATCTGAATGTGAATGCAGCTATGCTGAGCAAACTGTCTGCGGGCTCTCAAAGTGCAATTATTGCTCTTGATAAACATGTTCCTGCCGGTCTTTCAGTGACTGGAGAGGCTGCAGCAGATGAACTCTCAAGGTTTCTCAGAACAGGTAAAGTCGAGGATAAAACATTTGCCGCACTATCAGCGAAGAACCATGTGATCACAGATAAACTAGCAGGCAAGACTAGTTTAAATGACTTACCCAAAGCTGATCGACGTACCTTACGAACTGATATTTACCTAGTTAGTAAAACAATTGGAAAGCTCGATAAGAGTAAAAAGTTTACAGATGAGTCTGAGAAGAAAGCACTCGTGACTTACGAAAAGCAATTAGACAAATTGACTGAGTTCATTCCTAACTGGGTAAAAGTTGCAGTTGCCTTTTCCCTTGGTGTCGGTACGATGATTGGCTGGAAGCGAATTGTCGTGACAGTAGGTGAAAAAATTGGTAAAGAACACATGACTTATGCTCAGGGTGGTGCAGCAGAATTAGTTGCCATGGGAACAATTTTTGCTGCTGATCATTTGGGCTTACCTGTGAGTACAACCCACGTCTTATCATCAGGTATTGCAGGTACAATGGCAGCAAATGGTTCTGGACTACAAAAAGATACAGTCAGAAACCTTATATTGGCATGGGTTCTAACATTACCTGTTTGTGTTTTTCTAGGTGCTGCCAACTTTGCCGCTGGCTTGTTTATAGTCTTTAACGTGCTTGGACTCAAGTAACATATATTTTAGTGGTGTCACTCCAAATGACCACACTATCATTTAGGGCAGGTTTAACGTCAAGCTAATCATGCAAGCTTCCTTGGAACAGCTTTAGAACTGTTTCACCAGGTTGAAAATTTGCCCACTGGCATAATTTTTCTGTAGCTCTTCGTCCACCAGGACGCAGGTATTTTTTGCCTGCTGCTGCTAGAACTTGGTATCCAGAAGAGGTTTGGAAATTAAGGGTTGTGTTGGTCATCTGTGTGACCCTCTAAACTCGTCATACCCCCAATTTGCCAAAAATTTATGATGTCGTCTCTGAGGTAGCTCAAAGCTCTCTTTGAGCTACAAGCTCTTTAGCAGTAGCGATCGCCTCCTCAAAGCCATTGACGATATAAAGATTCGATGGCGATAGTTTGTGGAAGAAAACTTTGCTTTCTTCGTCGTCAGTTAACAAAATCACTTTTTTATTTGATTTCAAGGCTAGAGCAATTTCTGAGGCTGTGCCTGCACCCATACCACAAGCAATCACGACACTGCTAGAGAGGACATTAATATTATTTCTGGCATTCCCCAGATCAGTGAAAATAGCAATATCAACAGCTTCAGAGATCCCATTTTGATGAGCACTAGGAAGGATGCCAATCACTAAACCATTCGCAGATTTTGCTCCCTGACTTGCTTCTTCCATCACTCCCACATTCCTACCACCAGTGAGCAAAACCCATCCTTGTTGAGCAATTCGTTTCCCTAATTCATAAGCATTGTACAAATCGTTGACACTAGCTCTCTCTCCTGGTCCCATCACCCCAATAACAATTTTTCGCATACAACATTATTCCTAATGATTGGGCATCAGAAAAAACTGTGTTATTGACCCGCAATCATACCAGCAAGTAAGATGAAGCCAATCCAAACATTTTGCCGAAACATTTGGCCGTAAGCAGAGTTAGGCAATGTAGGTTTTATCAATCGAACACACTGCCAAATCCAAGCGATAGTAGCCAATATCAGGGTTAACCAAAAGACCAGATGAAGGTCAAGGATGACGCCTAGCCAACCAAGTAAAAGGACGGTACCAGCAAAGAAAATTCCAATAGCAACAGGTGCATATTTACCAAAAAATAAGGCACTAGATTTGACACCAATTTGCTGATCATCAGCGCGATCGCTCATCGCGTAAAGAGTATCAAATCCTAATGTCCAGAGTATGGTTGCTCCCCAAAGTAGCCAAGTCGGCTGAGAGAGGTTATGTGTGACTGCACTCCAGCTAATCAAGACTCCAAAACCCCAAGCTATTGAAAGCACTAATTGTGGTACAGGAAACACACGCTTTGCACCTGGATAAAGAACAATCACTGGCACTGCAGCCACACACAACCAAAATGAAAGTGGGTTCAGGTAAAAAGCAAGAACTGCAGCACATGCCATCGCTACTAGAGCAACGACAATCCCAACTTTTACGGAAAGCGCACGAGCTGCGAGGGGGCGATCACGTGTTCTTTCTACATGGGGATCAATATCTCTATCCCACAGATCATTGATGACACATCCAGCTGCACTTGTGGCGAGAGTACCTAGGACGATCACACACACGAGTGGTAAGGGCGGTTTTCCAGAAGCTGCTAAAAACACAGCCCACAGCGCAGGAATCATCAGAATTAACCGTCCTTCAGGTTTATGCCACCGTAAAAGCCGGATAATGATACGCCATACAGGCTCTTGGTTGTGTTCTGGAGTTCTCAGCATAAAAATATCGAGATAAATTTACAGTTATTTACATGTGTTTACAATCTTTATTTGTTATTTTTACAGAATTTCATCTCTGTGGAGTGAAGATTTTGAGAGAGGTATGCAAGTAATTTTATTGTGTGGAGCATATATTTAATGCTCCAGTGTATATCCATAAAAAGCATGCTGCTGAGTGTCAAATTTTGAGTAAGATCTGGGCTAAAAATGACAGATTTTGCCATCCTTAACATAGAGAATAGAAAAAACAAGATGGTGAGTTCAGTTTCTTATAACTGGGAGAAAATTCCAACTCAAACCGTGAAACAACGTCGAATCATCGCTGCGATTGACCTAGGGACCAATTCTCTGCACATGGTGGTTGTGGAAATTGAACCAACACTACCAGCTTTTAGCATCATCAACCGAGAAAAAGAAACTGTGAGACTGGGTGATCGCGATTTGGCAACAGGATGTCTCAAACCAGAAGTGATGGAACGAGCGATCGCAGCCTTACGTCGCTTCCAAGAAGTTGCCAAAACTCTCAACGTTGAGACGATCATCGCAGTAGCAACCAGCGCCGTTAGGGAATCACCTAATGGTCAGGATTTTTTACAAAGAGTAGAAGCCGAATTAGGTTTAAGCATTGACCTCATTTCTGGTCAAGAAGAAGCGCGGCGAATCTATCTAGGTGTATTGTCGGGGATGGAATTGAACAACCAGCCCCACATTATTATTGATATTGGTGGTGGTTCCACAGAACTCATTTTGGGTGATAGTCATCAAGAGCGAGCTCTCACCAGCACCAAAATCGGTGCAGTACGACTACAAAGTGAATTAATCACAACTGACCCTATCAGTAATACTGAATTTCAGTACCTACAAGCCTACATACGTGGAATGTTAGAACGCGCTATTGAAGAAATACAGGCGAACTTAAAGTTAGAAGAATATGCCCGTATAGTTGGAACTTCTGGCACAATTGAGACTCTAGCACTTATCCATGCTCGGGAAAAGTTAGGTTCTATACCTTCAACACTCAATGGTTATGAGTTTAGTCTCAAAGACTTGCGGGAATGGGTTAACCGCTTACGGAAGCTGAATAACTCAGAAAGGGCTGCAATTCCTGGAATGCCAGATAGACGGTCAGAAGTTATACTATCAGGAGCAGTGATATTACAGGAAGCAATGACCTTGTTGGGAGTTGAGTCAATAACGGTCTGCGAACGTTCCCTCCGTGAGGGTGTGATTGTTGACTGGATGCTCACCCATGGCTTAATTGAAGATCGTCTGCGTTTCCAAGGTTCAGTTCGCGAGCGTAATGTCCTCAAGACGGCTAAAAAATATCAAGTTAACTTAGAATATAGCAGCAGAGTAGCAGAATTTGCCCTCAGTTTATTTGATCAAACGCAAGGCAAACTGCACAACTGGGGATATGATGAACGCCAACTACTTTGGGCCGCTGCAATCTTACACAATAGCGGTCATTTTATTAGCCATTCGTCTCACCACAAACACTCTTACTATTTAGTTCGCAATGGTGAATTACTCGGCTATACAGAAACTGAGATAGAAATTATTGCTAATATAGCGCGTTATCATCGCAAATCTCCTCCTAAGAAAAAGCACGAAAATTATCGCCATTTAGTACACAAACAGCATCGTCAAATTGTTCAACAATTGAGTGCTATCTTAAGGTTGGCTGTTGCTCTTGATAGACGACAAATAGGGGCTATCAAACGGGTTCAGTGTGAATATAATCAAGATTTAAAGGAACTTTATCTGAGAATTTTTCCATCTTATCTCGATGACGATTGTACTTTAGAATTATGGAGTTTGGATTATAAAAAAGGAGTCTTTGAAGGAGAATTTGGTGTTAAATTAGTGGCAACTTTAGATTCTACAGTTTCAGTGAGTTAGCTCGTAAGCTGATTTCAGTTCCATTTTTTGAGATAATCTGAGTCATCATCAGTTTATAAAACATAAATTAACATGATGAACTCCATTCAGAAAATAACTGCTGTTGTTGTTGCTTCTGCTGGTTGCTTTGCTATCAACCCATTTAAAACCAATGCATTAACTCCAAATCTTTTTCCCTCAGAGTTAGGAATTTCTGTATTAGCTCAATCTCCTGACCAATCAACACCTGTTCAAACGCCAGAGCAGGACAATCAAGAAGACACATTAAAACCTGTAGAACATTTTAATGGCAAAGCTCCTGTTCGGCTGAAGCTCATCAATCAGACAAAGCGTAGCTTAGAAGCTGGGCTTTCCACTGGCGAAACTAAACATATTCCCCAAGGAGGCGACATCACACTTGGTCCTCTTCCGTTACCTATCAACTGCTTTGTTTATCCAACTAAAACATCACGTAACCCATCTAACAAAATTGTTCTCAAGTACAACGTCAGTGTTGATAACAGTAGCAATGTGGTTAATGTGACGATTTTGCAGTATGACCGGAAAAGCAATAACAATTTAGAGGGTGATAGTGCCATTTCACTGCGTCGTTTCGGTAGTGTATTTGTTTACTAATGGAAAGAAGAGGAATTTTCATACTCACTAAATTATGGTATCGGTGCAGGACTTGGATGTTTTCCTGCGTAGTAAATCACAACTTTTAACTGTTCTTTATCAGGAACGTAAAACACTCTATCCCCTTTTGTCACTTCATATTCCCATGCTCCGTTGTAAGCTTTGCCCTTCAACGGGAAAACGCGACCAGGTTGCCTAATTGTCGGTGTAGTACATAGATCCTCGTAACAACGACGAGTGTTTTCTGGATAGCGCTGCATTAGGGCTTCCCAGTCTCTGTTTACTCGGCGATTTTTGGCTACCACCAACCAAGTGCTTTCGACTTCAGATAATTTAGGAGCCGTCAGTTTGACTTCTGGCGGCTCTACATTCTCCTCTATTGGATTTTCCGGTATATTATTTGACATATAAAATTCATATACCACTCTTTTTAAACGGATTTGTCAGTGGTACCTCATCAGTTTCGGAACTAAAAGCTGCTGCTAATTCAGGACTGGTGATTGCTATAGCACTCTCATGCCATTCATGGATAATCGCTTCAATTAAATCCCATCCTGTACTAGAGGAATCTACCAACCTAAAAGCCTCACTCAGTTCCTTGATAAAGTCTTGCAGATCATCTGAGTCAAATATACTAAGCCATCCGTAAGGATGTTCAAAACCGATTTCTTTACCCAGTAACAAAGAAAAAGCCACAGTCAATGCCTCAAAAACAGCTTTACTCTGTGTTGCTACCTTCACAAGAAAAGTCACTTCTTCCCGACGCAACAAAGCAAAAGACTGATCATTGCGAGTAATCGTCACCGGACGATCCAAAGCTTTGTCTAGAACTCGCCCAGGCTGACGATTCAACTCAGTAGCTGTGATTAACTCATCTGAGTAGATATTGCCTAAATTTCCTAGAGCCATAGCTTATACATTTTTAGTCAATGCTTATTGAATCGAATTTATTCCTTTCTACGTATAATTGTACGTACTTTTTATTAGAGGTCAATAGAGATGAAAACTCGACAATAAGCAGTAGACTTTAGCTCTTTTGAAAGGGTCTTACATGAATATCCGTGACTTCAGCAGTATGAGGTAAACTGAGGGCGTTAATCACCACAGCAGCAACATCCTCTGGTTGCAGGAAGCGACTAGAATTGTACGCCTTGCCTTCCATTTCACAAATAGCTGCTTGCATAGGACTAGCAGTCCTTCCAGGAAATACGCTGATAACACGTACTCCCAAAGCATTGACTTCAGATCTCAGGCTGTCGGCGATCGCTTTGAGTGCATGCTTAGTAGCAGCGTATTGACCTACACCAGCTTTAGCATTTAAACCCGCACTGGAATTGATAAAGACAATTTGTCCTTGACTAGATATCAGGTCAGGTAGCAAAGTTTGTGTCAGAAGATAAGGTGTACGAACATTGGTGCGATATTGCCAGTCAAAGTTGGCGACTGAAGCAGTCTGAATGTCTCCGAGTGCAATCACACCCGCACTGTGAATGAGTATGTCAACATGACCAAAATCTACATCTAGACGTGCTTTCAGCTTTTCAATGTCTTCATCTAGTGTTAAGTCCAATTGGTAGCAGATAACTTGAGGTGAAGTCTCTTCGGCGCTTTTTTGGACTGCAAGCAGCTGATCTAACTTGCGTCCTAGTAGGCAAAGCTTTGCACCTTGCGCCGCCAGTGCTAAAGCGATCGCCTTACCAATACCACTGCTAGCTCCTGTGACAACAGCAACTTGATTTTTTAAGACTATCATGATTCAATTGAACGATTCTTTTAACAAGTTAAACTGCAACAAAGTCTCTGCTGTTTTCTTAATTAAAGAAAAATCTAAACCAGATTTTTCTGCAATATCTAGCAGCGTGTAGTTGCCATCCGAAAAATTGAGAATCCATAACATTGCCATTTCAGTCTTCTTTGTGTCCGTCAATCCACCAATGGCACTGTACAAGCCTCTTTTGCCTAATTGCGGTTCACATTTAGAATTTTGATTTAAGTATTTTTTGTTGTTTTCTATAATCTCTAAAATAGAGAGAATTTTGGAAAATGAATCGGCAAGGTATTGGGGTTGTACAAGTTCTAGATTATCTGCTGAGGTATGGTATTGAGGATATGTTCCATGAGGCGATCGCATAAAACAGCCCACAGGTAAATTAAAGCCAGGAGAACAAAACTGACGCTCGTCATAGCCGTAAGGGGAAAATTCTTGGATTTCATAATCTTGATTTGAACGCTGCAGGACATGAATAACGGCTTTGTCAATCTCAGCATTACCTCTACGGCTTTTTTTGTAATGAGACTTACCAGGATCACCCAGACATGTAAGAACTAAACCATGCTTAATTTTATCTACGTGAGCCTCATTCAGTGCTAGCCAGGTGATCGAACCAATGGTTCCTGGAATAAATATAAAGCGATAAGAATAAGAAGGAGAAATTTCTCCCAAATGTTTAGCTAAGAAAGTGGCTAAAGCAATACCAGAGAGATTGTCATTCGCAAGCGATGGATGACAAGAGTGGCACGAAAAGAGGACTTCCTCTTCTTTTTCCCCTTTAATATAGTACTCACCATAAGTCAAATGACCTTCTTCTAAAGAAGAATCTATATAGACTTCATATTCTTCATCTTTTAACTCTAATAATTGGTTATGACTCAGACAAAATCCCCAATTTTCTTTATAGTATGATGTGCGATAAGGAACCCAGTCAGGACGGTCTGGTAGTGTAAATAAATGTGCTTTTAAATCAGTTAGAGATATCTTTTGATGAATAGGAACACTGTAATTTAGTACATGAAGATTTGATTTTTGAAAATCTATAATCTTTTCCTCTTTGGAATTTTTAATATAAGCATCTCTGATATTCCATTCTTTAGGAACTGTCCAGTCAAAGACTTGAGTTCCACTCTGCACTTCATTGATAGTTAACGGAATATGGTTTTGAATTAAATGAAGCGTTTTACGTAATCCATCACCTGTAATGCTACGACAAAGAGGGTATAAATCTGTTATAAATTCATACATCTGGTTGCTTATAGCATTTACATTAAAATCGATGTTCACGTCATTCGTCATGACTTTGTTTACCTACAGTTTTGTATATTTTTAATCTTTGCTGTCATTATATTACAGGGTTATCTTGTTAAAAAAACTTTATGAAAAATTCAATAAATTTTTGACTGTTATTCAGAAAAAAACCGCTACTCCCATAGTCGCCGACTGGAGGGTCCGTTTAATCTCTGGTGAGTATCTTGTAATAGGGTAGGAATATCCAACTTTTCGGGACACCGGGGTAAACAATCGCCGCATTCTGTACAACGGGTTGCTTTCATTCCTGGGAACCAATGGCCTGCATTTTCAAACATTCGGTAGCGATATTGACCAAAGTCTGTCATGTCGTATGCTACAGCAAGATTACGTAATCGCAGGACTTCTGGAATATGAATATTTTCTGGGCAAGGTAGACAAGCATAACATTGACTGCACTTGTCTAGTCCTAAAGCACTTGTTTGATGGTTTTCTAAGCGTTCAAAAACTTTCATTTCCTCTGGAGTCAACTCTTGATTTTTGTTTGCAACTCTCAGAGGTTCTATCAATTCGTCTGGGTTTGCAGGTCCAACACTGAGGGTAGTGATCAGAGGATTAGTAAGTAAGAATCGATAGTTGAACTCTAGCGGTGAAAAAGGATGGCATAGCTCTTTGAGCTTCTGTGATGGGGTGTATAGACGTCCGCCTTTATCTGCGGGTGAAATGATAAAAACACCCATGTCTTTTTCCGCAGCTTGTTGAATTGCCGCTGCATTGCGTTGGAAAAAATAGTAATAATGCAGATTGACAAATTCAAATAAATCTGTGTCTATCGCTGCTTGAATAACTTCTAAAGAGCCATGGGAAGAAAAACCAACATGTCGTACTCGACCATCAGCAACAGCTTCTTGCACCGCTTGCATACAACCGTGTTTAGCTTTTACCCAGTCTAAATGACCCCATGTGTTCAAGCCATGAATCCCTAGACAATCGACATAGTCTAACTTCAATCGTTCTAGAGATTCATCAATATACCGACGCATTGTGTCTGCATCTGCTGTAGGTGGGATTTTTGTTGTTATGTGAAGGCTTGTTCGGTGTATGGGTAACCCAGCTGCAAGCGCCTCACCAAGATACTCCTCACTTTTGCCATAACCTCTGGCTGTTTCAATATGATTAATCCCCAGCGCTATGGCTTGTTGAAGTGTTTGCCACACGTTTTCAACACAAGCCAAGTAGCGCATTGTTCCTAAGGAAAACACAGATAGGCGTAAATTTGTTTTCCCAAAGCGTCGGTATAGCATTTTCTTGAGAGTTAGGAGTTAGGAATTAAGAGTTAGGAGTTGGAGTAAGTACTTATGACTAATCGCTGACAACTCGTAACTGGAGCTACATTTCGCCGTTACCAAAACGCTTGATTAAGTCTTCAGGTCGGATATTGGAGATAAATTCCCGGAAGGCTTCCTGTTCAGCTTCATCAGCATCCCGATCTACAGGAATAGAAGCATCAGCTATGACTTCTTCCATCACCCAAATAGGGGCATTTGTACGGAGAGCAACCGCGATCGCATCGCTAGGACGAGCGTCAATTTCTTTTTTGACATCTCCTTGCTTGACAATCAAGACTGCGTAAAATGTGTCCTTTTGTAAAGAATGAATGATGACTCGCTCCAGAGCCATATTCCATGCCTCTAGAATATTAACAATCAGATCATGGGTTAGGGGTCTAGGAGGCTTCTGATTCTCCAGAGCACCCATTATCGCCCTAGCCTGTTCCTGACCGATATAAATTGGCAAAGCACGGCGGTCTGAAGCATCTTTTAAAAGTACAATTGGGCTGCGAGTTATGGCATCTAATGCTATGCCAGCGACTTTCATTTCAATCATTGGCTAAGCCTCTACAATCCTTTGAGCGCTTGGAGTGTTGTGTAACAAATCATACCCTTGGTCTAGAAATATTGGGGCAAGGATAAACATTAGTCTCTCTTTTCTATAATTGCTTCTATTAAACTCCCAAATGGATGTGAACACCAGAGTAAGTTAAATTGGTCTAGTTCGACAATAATCTACTTTTTAAGTATGCCTTGCAAGTGATGTAAATGTGTTAAGAACCCGACTATTTTCTCGTTAAAATTTATACTTTTAGCTGTTACATTCTTGTGAGAATTACTAGTTTATTTTAGGCAAAATTAGGCGATAAATAGTGTTAGTTGAGTGAAAAAGCTGTGTTTACAGGATTAATCCAAGCATTGGGAACAGTCAGACCCCTAGGAGGGGATTATTGGCAAATTACATGTGTCACGAAATCGTCAGATATTATTATGCGCGATCTGGCATTAGGTGATAGTGTTGCAGTAGATGGTGTTTGCTTGACAGTAGAAGAAATTTTAAAAGATGCATTTATTGTGACTGCTTCACCAGAAACGATCCGTCGCACTACTTTGGGACAAGAGCAAACAGACCAAAAATACGTGAACCTAGAAACATCACTGCGTGTAGGTAGCAAAGTGGGAGGCCATTTTGTTATGGGACATGTGGACGGTATAGGACAGTTGCTAACGGCGGAGCAAACGTCCACTTCTTGGGAAATGACGTTTACTGCTACGGAAGCGATCGCTCGTTATATTGTTCCCAAAGGTAGCATTGCTGTCAATGGCATTAGCCTCACTGTCGCAGAATATGACCCAATTACCTTGAGGTTTAAAGTAGCAGTCATTCCCCTTACTTATGCTGAAACAAATCTTCGTTATTTGGATTCAGGCAGTTGGGTGAATTTAGAAGGAGATATTCTCGGGAAATACGTAGAAAAATTTCTCTCCTCTAGTAACAAAGATGCAACAGCAAATGAGGATTCAAGCAGCGATCCAATCACGTCAACATTCTTGTCTGAACACGGTTATCTATAAAAATCAATATAAGAGGATGTCACTTTGACTGAGATTGAACGCTATCTGTTTGATTTACAAGGGTTTCTTGTGATAGAGAATGCTTTGACTCCAACAGAACTAGCAGCTATAAATCAGCTTCTAGATCAGAATATTGCCCAAATAGATAAGCCTAATAAATCGTGGATTCGCTTTGACGGATTACTAAACTGGGGTACTGAGCTTCGCCTTCTCATCGACAATCCTCGGATTACCTCTTATCTGGTTGCTCTAGTTGGACCAGAATTTCGTCTGGATCACGACTACGTTCACATTATCCGTCAAGGAGGTGGACCGATTGGCAGTATTTTGCATGGTGGTGCTACTCCCTATGATCCGAGTCAGTATTACCACTATCAACAAGGAAGAATGTACAACGGCTTAGTCGCTGTAGCTTACAATCTCACTGATGTGTCAACTGATGTTGGTGGCTTCGGTTGTATTCCTGGTAGTCATAAGAGCAACTTACCTTTACCCAAAGAGTGGCAAGATTTGGAGTATCCTCATCCTTGTGTACAAGCACTTGGTGGGAAAGAAGGAACGGCAATTATCTTTACTGAAGCCCTTACTCACGGGACGCTACCGTGGAAAGGACCACACGAACGCCGCACCCTATTTTATAAATATTCTCCCAACACCAATGCTTGGGTACGATACTACTACAACCCCGATGATTATCCTGATTTGACAGAAAATCAACGGCAAATTTTAAAACCACCTGGAGTTTATCCATAGAACTGGGGCATGGGATAGAGAGAGTGCCTTTCTCCCTCTGCTTCCTTGTCCTCCTT
>JAJPJF010000063.1 GCA_021324415.1 Nostocales cyanobacterium Centralia_MAG_434 | reverse complement strand
TAGAACAATGGGCAGCCTTCTTGGTCGATTTGTTAGTGTTCAAACTAGGCGCGTTTTGTTATAAGGCTGCCCATTTTTCTCAATTTACGCTCGGCAGGGGACTTAAACCCAAAGCTCCCAAGGAGTCGCCCAGAGGTCCTTTGCATTCTGGGGAAGAAATAAAGTTGAACTCACATTGATCAAATTAGATGGTGAGTGTTTTCAACAGTTTTTGGACTGGCTATCGATGCAATTAGGCTCCAATTATGCCATTTTACAGCTTGACCAAGCCCCTGCTCATACCAGTTCTGCGATTAGCTGGCCTGAGAACATTATTCCTCTGTTTCAACCACCATCGGCTCCTGATCTCAACCCAATTGAGAGACTTTGGTAATTGCTCAAAAAACCTCTCAAAATCAACTTTTCTCTTCGTTACAAGCCTTGCGAGATCGCATTCAAGAAATATTCGACCAACTTACACTTGAGCAGGTAATTTCTATTTCTTTCTATAACTTTATTATAGAAGCTCTTTTCTATGTAGCTTCATATTAAATTTGTATTACAACTTTTTTATTTCAGTTTTTTTAGGTGGGAATTTCTGGGCTCTCAAATTTTACGACTTTTTTATTTCATCCCCCAAGCCATCATCACGTCAAACCAAGCTTTCCAGCGCTCTCACATTTAACGACTTTTTTTTAATTGCACATCATCCCATCGTCGCAGATTGTCTAATAACTGCTATTGTGCTAAGGCTCGTAAGCTGTAACTTCCTGATTCTCCTGCTTCAAAAGTGTTAGCTAACACATAGTAGATACCATTTTCTGGCAGGGTCACAATCAGTCTAGAATTAAAATTAGTTGGAGAAATGTCGTCGTTTTCTGCTACTAACTTCTCTTTCACAGGAAGAAGTAAGTATAAGTGAGAGTCTATCTGTGAACTCGTCATCTCAATAGTGACTTGCTGACCAGCTTTTCCTTCAAAGGCATAAAGGTGAAAATAGCTGTTATTTGGTAAAACTCGGTCGCCTTTTTTAAGGGTTGCTTGTACGACTTGACTATTCAAGGGTAAGTCCCGAACTTGTACATTACTGGGTTGTTGGCGCTGAGTCACTAAAGAAGATTTACCTCGTTCTACAGCTACTAAAAAAGGCTTGACTAAATCTGTTGGAATTGCCAAAGCAATACCAATAAATCTTTTTATTTCGGTATCATTAATAATAGCACTATTAACACCAATCACTTCACCATTAGAGTTAAGCAGTGGTCCACCAGAATTTCCGGGATTAATAGCAGCATTGTGTTGGATTAAGCCAGATTTTGGGTCAAGGCGACTGACAACACCATTGGTGAAGGTATTCTGTAATTCAACACTTAGGGGCGTGCCAATGGCATAAACTGATTGACCGACTCGCACTGAACCAGATGCAGCTAAACGAAGGGTAGGCAGATTTTTCTGACTGCGAATTTTGAGTGCTGCTAAATCTAAACCTTTAGGTGCAAAACCAACGATATCAGCTAGGACTTGTTTTCCATCTGCCAGAACCACTGTAACAGTGGAAGGAGCATCTTGGACAACATGAGCATTGGTTAAAACTAGACCATCCTGACTGACAATAAAGCCACTACCATGTCCTGTACCAGTGGCGATCGCAACGACAGCACGACTGGCTTGCTCATACACCTGAATTCTGGTTTGTTCTTCAGAGTTTTCTGCTAATCTAATATTAGATTTTCCCTTAGTCTTCACTAGCAAATAATTATCATATTGTTTAGCATTTTTAGGCATAACAGGAAGCTGGTAACTAAAGACTACCCTAACACCTGCCACTCCAATTATGCTTGCTAAAATTGCTGATGTTCCTATTTGTAAGAGTTTCTGATTCATTTCAAGACATTCCTTAATAGCTGAATTGACATGAGCAAAAAGAATAATCTTTTTGATTTACAGTCAATTCTTTTAACTAATCAGTAGCTTAATTGTCTTCAAAAAACAAACTCAAAATTTGAGAATTTATTCTCAAATCTAAGGTGTTCAGCTATTCAGATGAAGTTTTTTTCAACATTGATATATGTGATTTGAACTAAATTTTGACCAAAGAGACAGGACATACTTCACTCTGCACGCTTGACAACATATAGTTCAAAGCTATAAATGGAGTTTGAAAACCTCAAAACTTAATTGCAGCAAGCAACAGTGTCACTTGTGACTTAAAGGAAAAGATTGCCGAAAATTAAAGGATAAGCTTGCCGCATCAAAGCCTGAAAGCCTGATTATTACGATTTGTGCCAAGTAGGTGTTGGACTTCAGTAAAATGATAAAGTTGCGACCAGTCCGAAGAATTTAAGTCAAAGCCTGCCGTGAGTCCAAGGCACTTTTTTAAGTAAAAATGCTCAACGCACAAGAGTTTGATAATTGGTGTCACCGCTTCAAAATATCAGGACAAGCGCGTTCTGTGATTGAACAAATTCGGTCATCAGAACCTGTGCGGCGAGTCAGAAGCAATGGAATCAACGTTGTTGGCAGTTACTCCAGTATGAAAATGGGCAGAACAATTCAGTTTGAGTCCCATAAAGTGGAATTACTAGCAAGCGAAGAATATGAGCAAGACAATGATGTTTTGGAATACTATGATCAACCCTACCGTCTTAGCCTAAAAGTCAAAGCCAAAAATGGCAGAATGGTAACAGTGACTCATGTTCCAGATTTTTTTGTCATCCGAAAATCGAGTGCAGGTTTTGAAGAATGGAAGTCCTCTGTTCGATTAGAAAAACTAGCAACCAAGCAACCAGAACGCTATGTTTTTTCAATAGATGTGGGATGGTTAAGTCCACCAGTAGCGGAAGTCGTTGAACAATTAGGTCTGTATTACCGCCTCCGTACTGATAAGGAAATCAATTGGGTCAAGTACAGAAATCGTCAATTTCTCAAAGCCTACACCATCAAAACTTATCAAATAAATGTGGAAGTTGCGAACCGCATTAGAGAGCAGATTGCCCTGACACCAGGAATAATCTACTCTGACCTGATTCAAACCTTAACTCCTAAGAGACACATTTTGAAATCCTTATATAGCAAGGCTTCTAGAGATTTGAGTAAAATGTGTTTCTTTCATATTTCACGGGAGCGATCGCCGCGCCCGTT
>JAJPJF010000166.1 GCA_021324415.1 Nostocales cyanobacterium Centralia_MAG_434 | reverse complement strand
TCGATGGGTTAAAGATTTAAAGCCTGGTTCGCTGACGGCCAAAAAGTTTGTCATGCATTTTTTGCAACAAATTATCAGAGATGCCCAAATTTGGCTAGATCTCGCCCTATGTTCAGAACAAGAGCGACAATTGTATTATCAGCAAATGACGGCATCTGAGAGCTATTGGTATGGTTATTTATTTCCCCAGTGGCTGAACCAATCCGATCCAAAGTTTTTTCTTTGGAAACAGAAACTTATGGCTGGTGAGTTTCATCCGACTGATGTTGATGTTCTCAAATCCATAGCTGCTGATATTGTTCGTCGTGAAGGTTCTTTTTGGCAGTGCTATGTAGCAGATTTATCAATGGCAACTGATATAATTGTTAGTAATAAGCAAAAGAAACCACTGTGCATTCAAATTACTAGCCTTTCGGATGAATTTTCTCACGAAAAGTCGGATAATTGGGAAAACACTCTACAAAAATGGGGTATAGAGAGGGGTGTTTTCATAAGTTACAATCCAAGCGTTAATCATTTAGTGAATAGGATAGTCAATATAGCAACCTACAATAGCGATCATCTTATGGTGAGCATTTATTTAAGATTAAGTTTATAAGCTCGGGCGAACTGTCTTAACTAATTTAAGAAAAACAGGCATTATTAATGCTGGATCATTATGATAAAAAAAAGTTCAACTGACTATCAACAGAGATTAGAAACATTCATTAGACATTTAGAAGAAGCCAGGCAGTTACAGTACGACTGGATGACTTATGGAATAGACTGTGTTGACTTTTATGTTGATGATGTTGATGGAGATTGGCTGGAAACATGGGACCAAATAGATGATGAGCCATCAACAGTTATAGAATCTTTGATTGCTTTGTTGAAAAGTGATGATTGGGTGGCAGTGAGGGTAAAAAAGCATCTCAAAAATAAATCACTAACAGAAATTGCTAGTGAATTAGAAAAATGCTTAAGCCTTCCTGAAGAAGAGCAAATTTTTGCTGTTAAAACTATGTTAGATGATAGTGAAGAAAGTGATCAGGATTTGAATCTCGACTTGCTCGATTTGGCAGAGAGTCTATTGGAAAAGTTAGCAGAGATTTTGAAGGAGGAATCCTGATGTGTAAAACTGCAACAATCCTCACTGCCAACTATTAACTTTCCTAATTCGTAACCTCAGCCATCTCAATTATGCGTCCTTCGTAATCCTTAACCAAAAAATTCAATGGCTTACGGTTGCGAATTTTAAATTTTAACCCACGCGCTTCAACACGTAATAGAATCAATTCTAGACACTCGCTATCAAAACAAACATGTCTTTGCTGATTTTTGCTGCCTAAGCTAGCTCCCGTAATGACGTGTAACTGTGTGTTTTTCTTTAACTGATACCAAAGTCCTTCGCTAGCATTTGTCATTCTACTGCTGCTGGAATAGTAAGGATTGCTAGATAAATAAAGTGGATCAACTCCTGTTGCACCCATTGTTTGCTCGTAATTGTAGTAGTAGTGCAAAGGCACTTCAGCTGCTGGTAAATCTAGCAGCCCTTGATACAGCTGTCGTGCTACATCCAAATCAGACACCATAACAGTATAGACTTTGGGAGCACTGGTGAGAAACATCCACATAGCACCAGCGTAAGCTACTAACAGCATTACCATGATGCCTTGAGTGGAAAACAGGCTATCTAAGGGTAGAGAAGGCAAAAAAGAGGCTAAAGTCAAAGGACTAAGCACAAACTGAGTCACACCAACGGCTATAACCATGAACACATCAAACAATAACAATATATAAGAGCTGCTTTTGATTTTGCGGATTATGACTTAGAATTAAGTCTTTGTTCTAGTTTACCAATTACAAAACGGTCTGGTTATGAGTTAGAACCAGATCAACATCAAAAATAATATGCAATTCATTCCATTAAGTAAAATTCTCCCATAAGTAGGGGAAGTAAGCACGTTCCCCATACTCGTAAACTTCTAATTCCCGTAAAGTTGTGCAAATTCCTCATTTTCCTGAAGCTCATCACCCTTTAGTTAAGTCACTGTTTCATCTTAGTGACCAAGAACTGCTGGCTCTGTTTCAGAACCATTCGGACTCTGGAAAATACTTCACGGCGATTTTTTGTCGCTATAGCCCGATAGTCTATACATTAATTCAACACTCGGCGCGATCGCCTGTACAAGCAGACTATCTATTTGCTCTAACCTGGCGACATATTTATTACGAACTTGGTGGACTGAACTTATACGATAACTCAAACACTGAAAGCCTCACCTTACAAAATTGGCTGATCAACATGACTGCTTACTGTATCAACGAGACTGAACTACCACCTACAGAAGCAATCCATTATTCTCTCAAAACCACTTCTCCACCACTCTGGTGTTATGTAGAACAGGCATTGGAACAACTCCTCCCCATTTTGCGATTAATTGTTTTGATGGCTCAGACTTTTCACTGGAGCGAAACTAGGATTGCAGCCTATCTGCAAGCTGAAGGAGAAGTCATTACTCCAGATGAAGTAGCCAATTTTCTTCAAGAAGGCTATCGTATGCTAGAGGAGAAATTACCAACAGACATTCGTGCCATTTACTTGGATGAAAATGTAACGCCTCCCAGTAGGCCGTATAAATACTGAATTTATAATTCTTGATTGGTAAAAATAATTTTTTAAAATATCTCCTTGAAAATTCCCCTTTTGCTGAGGTCACTAGGGGAGAAAAGTGTTTTGAAAAAGGGGACAGAAAATTTTATGAAATACTTGCTGCCCTTATCAAGGGCAAAATGGACTTTACCAAAGCAGTGGTACAGTTTTTACCTTTTCATTTTTATGCTTTTGTTAAGTCCGATGACTGCATCTGCTGTTGATATTACTGAACAGCTTCACCATCCTTTCAATCGTTCGGCGTTGCAAAATGCAACAGATGAAGCTGATAAACTCCTGCATCTAGGAGAACAACAAAACCAGCAAGGATATTGGGATAAAGCAGTTGAGTCTTGGTTACAAGCACTAGAAATCTATCACTTTATAGGTGATTTCAAGTCACAAGGTTTGGTTTATGATTTCCTGAGTAGAAGTTATATCCAGTTGGGACGCTTCAAACAAGCAGAAGATGCTTTGCGTCGAAGGCTAGCGATCGCTCGTGATATTAAAGATTTTCAAGGTCAGATTTTTGGGCTCAATAATATTGGAACACTGTTACTACAAAAGGGAGAGCCTACAGCTGCTTTTCAAACATTTACTGAAGCACTTGAAATTGCCCGGTTTGTCAACAATATTGAAGGTAAAGGATTGACACTTAGCAATTTAGGTTTGGCAACTGCAAGAATGGGAGACTACAACAAGGCAATAACATTTTATGAAAATGCTTTAAATTTCCGCGGTCAAATTGGTGATTCTATTGCTGAAGCCAATACCCTAAATAATTTAGGAGATGCCTATCAAGCTATAGGAAATTATCAACAGACAATTGGCACCTACGGATCAGCCCTCCGAATAGCTAAGGCTTGTGGCGATCGCATGAATGAACTACGTGCAATTGACGGTTTAGTAGCTGCACATAGTTCTGTAGGACTTTATCAACGTGCTTTTGACTTATTAAAAGAACGATTGACCCTGGCTCAAGAATTACACAGCTTACCAGAAGAATTGAAATCTTTTGAGTCCTATGCTGATTTGTACAAGCAGCTAGGTTATTACCCAACTGCGCGTAACTTTTGCCAAAGAGCAATCAGATTAGCTCAGATACTGAAAGACAACAAAAAAGAAGTGTTATTGCTTGATAAGTTGGCTCAAATGATGAAAGGGAGTGGGGAGTAGGGGAGGACAAGGGAGACAAGGGAGACAAGGGAGACAAGGGAAGGGATCAGAGGAGCAAACAATCTATAACTATGCCCTACACCCTACACCCTACACCCTACACCCTACACCCCATGCCTTATGCCCATTCCTAACTCTCAGTTTAAGTACACCGCACCATTTTGTTCAATTCTCATCGCACTTCGATCTTTTCCTACATCTGTTGTCTCACGAAGTGTCAAGCGTAATATTCCATCCTGAGGAGATCCTTGTGGTGTTACCATCAATAGTCCACCATCTTGACGGTGGAATGTGATAGTTGCAGGTATACGTAAGCTTTGCAGCATAATATCTGACTTACTTGGTAGTGTTCGTGGTTCTGTATCGCCAATTGCTTGGTAGGAAATAGGTGCGTTTGTTTGATTCACTAAGCTAATACTAACTTTCCCATTTGCAGGTACTGTTATCGTTGCTACGGCAGCCTGTTGCTGTGGTGATGATGAGCTTTGGATAACAGAACTTTGTGTTTGTACGCTATTTGAGGAGTTTGGTCCGCTGGAATTTACTACTGATGACTGGCTAGACTGATTAGAGTTGGAAGATTGTGGCTGAGTTGTATTAGGCGCAGGAGTTTGACCGCCACCCCCTTGCGGTGTTTGCTCTGGTGATGGAGTACTAGGGACACTAGGAGTAGGATTAGAGGCTGGCGTGTTCTGGTGCTGCTGTGTATAAGCATTGGGTGGACATCCTTGAGGCACTGGAACTTCACTATTATGTGGTTCTTCGTAGAAAATTTTGGGACAAGGGTTAACTTTACCCGTGGGCTGTGGTTGTGCCTGTTGTGCGAATACTGCTAAAGGAATTGCGGGAAGTCCTATTAGTAATCCCCCGCAAAGAACACCTAATAATTCTGCAACTTTACGGGAATTACGATATTTACTTTTCATTGTTTTCTATCTCCTAGTTATGATACTCTAAGCTGGTGGAAGTTTTTTACATAAAAAATTTTATCTACAAATCTAAACAGAATTAGATAAGCAGCATAGTTATAATTTTAATTCTGATTTCCTACTTCACCCTCCACCATATAACAAACTACTAACAGTGGTGACATCTGGCTATAGAAGTGAAAATGATATAGAATCTGAGTTAAGTCTTTCCTACCGCAGCAGGAAGATAACTCTCTATTTGTATTTTATTTGCTCTTTAAAGAGTATATTTATCAGGTAGAAATCCAGCAATGTTTTGAATTCTTGCTAGAGATAGTTCTTCTTGATCTGCTGAAAACAAAGCCTTACAGAATTAAGATTCTAGAGCAATAGGTAAAGTGACAATAATAGTAGTGCCAACACCCTGAGTGCTTTCAACTTGAATTTGACCTTGGTGATTCTCGACAATTGCTTGAGCGATCGCTAGTCCTAATCCCGAACCAGTTGCACCTTCAAACGCCGTGTTTCCAACTTTATGTGTGCGTGCTAAGTCTACGCGATAAAATCGGTCAAATAAGCGGGGTATTGCTTCTGCTGGAATGCCAATTCCAGTATCACTCACCTTAATTTGTAATTGAGCACTGCTATGGTGACGTAATCCGGAAACGCGATTTATGCCTTCTACACGTGCCAATTCAATATCTACTTTTCCTCCGGATGGAGTATATTGCAAGGCGTTACTAATTAAATTTGTAAACAGTCGTACTAATTGCTCCCAATTACCATTAAGTATGAACCAATTGTCAAGTAATTCAAGATCAGTTTTTAAAGTAGGAGGATCAATCAACCGAAGAAAAAGAGTGATACCCTTCTCAGTGGCTAACAGTTGTTGCTCTTCAACCACTTCCATTAACAAAGCATCAACAGGACAAGGAGCAAAGCTATCTTTGCTGATTCCACTATCCTGACGTGCCAGAAAAAGTAAATCATTGACTAACTTTCCAAGACGTTGCGTTAGCCTTTCCACTACCTTTAATTGTTGCCTATAGTGTTGAGTGGTATCTTCTGTCTTTGTCCAATCTAAGTCAGCAAGCGCAACTTGCACATTGGTTTGAATTAGGGTGATTGGACTCCTGAGTTCGTGAGATGCATCAGCCGTAAACTGTTTGAGGCGTTGATAAGACTCATACACTGGTTCCATAGCTTTACCAGAAAGAAACCAACCACTAGCAGCAACAGACAGCACCATCAACCCAGTACCTATTGCTAAATCAAGCATCAACTGGCGACTAGGTTTTGTCACTTCAAACCAGGGATGACTAACACGCAAATATCCTAGTACCTGTCGCCCAATTTCCACCCGATCCGTTACTTGTCGTAGAATCAATGGGGAATGAGCAATCGAAGACGAGTCCGTTTCCCCCTTGTCCACGCCAGTCGCCTCAAGTCGGGAGACCCGCCCACGGCGCTGGCTCCCCTTGTCTCCCTTGTCTCCCTTGTCTCCCTTGTCTCCCTTGTCTCCCTTGTCCCTCTTGTCTCCCTTGTCCCTCTTGTCTCCCTTGTCTCCCTTGTCCCTCTTGTCTCCCTTGTCTCCCTTGTCCCTCTTGTCTCCCTTGTCCCTCTTGTCTCCCTTGTCTCCCTTGTCCCCCCCATCTCCCTCCATCCTCCGCATAACTTTAACAGTCTCACCCATACGGTTGGGATGTATTGGAATATTCAGTGGTTGTGATAAAGTTGACCACAGTAATTCTCCTGTAGGACTAAACCACTCTAAATCAATATGGTCATCTTCTACAGTGACGGTATTGTTACGGAAACTAGCTTCTAGATTAATTCGGAATTGACCTGAGTTGGTGTCTGTTGGATCGATCACAAGCGATCGCTCTACAACTTCCACCACATGATTTAAGGTGTCATCAATGCGTTCAATTAAAGTACTACGGACGTATAAATAAACTCCACTAGCAAATAGCAGCAATAACAAGGCTGTTATTGTGGTGTACCAAAGAGCAAGACGGCGACGAGTTGCTTGAAACATATTTTGCTCCACCCTACACATATAAATGTTATGTACTGATAGTTGCAAAAAATAGTCTTTTTTTTAATTCAGCTTTTTTTCTGAGGTTTTCTATTTGCTAAAGAGAGTACACTTTGATTGAAATAAATATACCAGTATGTTTGTCAAGCTTCTAGTTTTAAGACAGCTACTGTTCAATACTCAGTTGTAATCAATAATGACAATTCAATAGATTTGGAAGGAAGTATACAAAGTAGTAAAAATATAAAGAACTTGCTTTTACTAAGTAGCAGGAAATATTTTTAAAGGAAGAATAGTTCAGTAATAATACTGGAGTCGATATGAGTATGAAGCGATCGCTCAGCTATTACTTTGATTGAATACCCGCTGGGCACAATTTCATCTACTATGGATTAGTATCTGGTTTCAGTGACATAGGTTACATCTGCCCGTCTATTGGTCATCATGCCAAAATCTAAGAAAGCCTCTCATCCTATCAATCTTAGCGATCCACAATACTATATAAATCGAGAGTTAAGCTGGCTAGAGTTTAACAGAAAAGTATTGCATGAAGCTTGTGATCCTCGCACTCCACTTCTAGAACGCCTCAAGTTTTTAGCAATATTTAGTTCCAATCTCGACGAGTACTTTATGGTACGCGTTGCGGCATTAAAACAGCAGGTAGAAGCAAAGGTGGCTCAATTGACTTTTGACGGTCGGACACCACAGCAACAGCTGGATGATATTAGCTCTACCTTACGTCCCCAAGTAGCTCAACAACACGAACACTTTGAGCAAATCTTACGACCTTTATTGGCAAATCACGGGATTCACATCCTGAATTACATAGATTTGACAGAAAAACAACAAAAATATCTGGATAACTACTTCAATGAGCAAATTTTTCCAGTTTTGACTCCCCTAGCTGTTGACCCTAGCCACCCTTTTCCTTACATTTCGAACCTCAGCCTCAACTTAGCAGTTGTCGTCAAAAACCCAGAAACAGAAGAAGAATTGTTTGCTAGAGTCAAAGTGCCTAATGTTCTGCCACGATTTTTGCCTTTACCAGCAGAGTTAGGAATTGAAAACAATGGCCAACCTGCACACTGGACTGGGATACCGTTAGAACAGGCGATCGCTCATAATTTAGAGTGCTTGTTTCCAGGGATGAATATTCAGGAGTACCATCCTTTCCGGATTACCCGTGACGCTGATTTGGCATTAGAAGAAGATGAAGCGGATGACCTTTTGCTAGCGATCGAACAAGAACTGAGAAAACGGCGCGTTGGTGGTGATCCAGTACGGTTAGAGATCCAGGCTCAAACTCCTGAGGTCATACGCAACCGACTATTAGAAGATTTGGACTTAACAGAAAGTGATCTGTATGAAGTAGATGGTCTTTTAGGATTGCGAGACTTGATGTACTTTATGGCATTGCCCTTGCCTGAACTAAAAGATCCGCCTCGGCAGTCTCTGGTTCCTCCTCGCCTACAGCGGCTTAGGGTACCAGAACCAAATTTAAACCCAAATATACGGCAGATAGAAGAAGGAAAAGACTTTTTTGCTGTGATTCGAGAACGGGATTTGCTTGTACATCATCCCTATCAATCCTTTTCGGCATCAGTTGTACGCTTTATTACCCATGCTGCTCATGATCCAGATGTGCTGGCAATTAAGATGAGTCTATACCGGACTTCTGGAAACTCCCCAATAGTGAATGCCTTAATTGCCGCTGCTGAAAATGGTAAGCAGGTGTCTGTATTGGTAGAACTGAAGGCACGGTTTGATGAAGAAAATAATATTTACTGGGCAAGGCGTCTAGAAAGTGTAGGTGTTCATGTTGTCTATGGTCTTGTGGGTCTAAAAACCCATTGCAAAATTATTATGGTGGTGCGACGCGAACAAGACTGTATCCGTCGGTATGTGCATATTGGTACTGGCAACTATAATCAGAAAACTGCTCGGCTTTATACAGATTTAGGATTATTTAGTTGTCGTGAAGAATTGGGAGCAGATGTCACAGATGTCTTTAATTTCTTGACAGGATACTCACGCCAAAAGTCTTATCGACAACTTTTAGTTGCACCAGTGAATATGCGCGATCGCTTCGAAGCCCTCATTCGCCGTGAAATCGAACACGCTCAAAATGGCATGAATGGGCGCATTGTTGCAAAAATGAATGCTCTGGTCGATCCGCTAATTATAGCGACTTTATACGAAGCTTCTCGTGCTGGAGTACAAATTGACTTAATTGTGCGTGGTGTCTGCTGTTTGCGTCCTGGATTGAAAGAAATTAGTGAAAATATTCGCGTTATTAGTATTGTCGGTCGCTTTTTAGAACACTCTCGCATTTTTTACTTTTACAATAATGCTCAAGAGGAAATTTATATTGGTAGTGCTGACTGGATGCCTCGTAACTTAGATCGTCGGGTGGAAGTCGTTACTCCTGTGCAAGACTCAGATATTGCTAAAGATTTGCAAGAAATCTTAGGCATTATGCTAGCAGATAACCGTCAAGCTTGGGAGCTACAGCCTGATGGCAATTATGTCCAAAGGCGTCCTTGTGATGCCTGTCCAGAAGCTAGTTCACAAAAAGCTCTCATGACTATGGCTTTGGGTGCAACTGGTCTTGCTTCAAATCTGATTAGCTCAAAAAAAATTTACTCTTACCTTGACAACTAGTTGAGGCTAAGTTTTTGCAAGAACTTTATTTTTTTTTGAAATATTTAAATATTAAACCTTCTCACTTTGATGTATATCGTCGGCGGGATTCTTAAAAATATCCAATTATGGATACTGCTCAATTCTTGCCTAGAATGCCAGACTGTGTTCACTATAAGCTAGATTTTTGCCTCAATATCCTAGGAGGAAGCTTAATATGGGAATTTGAATACAGTGTAAATCGCTATCTATAGAAAATAGACTTTTTAAGTTTTCATTAATTGTTATCGATACATACTAGTTATTCAACCATTAGATAGAGTGAGTTTGGGCTCTATTTCCCATAAACTATAGAAGTTATTGAATAGTGTATTTTTTTCTTACAGTTGGATGTTAATGTTGTCCTGTGAGTCTTCTACCTTGCGCGTTCTAGTGGTTGACGATCACGAACTAACTCGTTTAACCCTACAGCTAGCTCTTGCTTGTCAAGCCAACATTCAAGTAGTGGGCTTAGCTAGTAACGGTAAAGAAGCTATAGAAATGGTTAAACGTTATCAACCTGATGTAATAGTGCTAGATTTACAGATGCCTGTTATGGATGGTTGGAGTGCTTCTAGTCAGATTAAAACAATTGCTCCAAATACTCAGATCATTGCTTACTCTTCAGTGGAAGATCCTAAATTCCAGGAGTTAAGAGAAATGGGTAAATTGGATGCTTTTTGTAGGAAGGATGTACCTACTACTGAACTAATTGCTTTAGTTAAGCAATTAGGACAGCGTGTAGAGCGTGATTAGAGAAACTGACTAACATAATTCAGCAAAGTTGCTGGGGATCATAAAGAAAAGTTAAGCTTTAGATAACTAAGAATACACTTATACTTAAAAGTGTCAGTAGAATCGGTAACTAACCGCTCCTACCGACTTATCTATTTTCGCTTTAAGTAACGAGGGAGTTATCAATTCGTTTCTGTTTCAGGAAAAGTGCGTCTAAATTCATCAATTAACTCATCCATTTCTTCCAAAGCTTGATTTACGTCTATTCTCAACGTTCCTAAGTTTGGTCGCTCCAGAAGGCTTAGGAGGTACTCGCGTTTACCTTGAACAACAGCAATTCGTTCCTTGATAGTCTGTATATCCATTGTCTTCTTCCATACTTTACTATTCTTAAGTCTAAAGTTAACGCAAAAACGGAAGAAACAGGCATTGGGGATTAAACAATATTGACGTGCCCCTTCTCCATAACCATCCTCATTAAAACCTCTGATTTTAGATTTGGCGTATTTTTTGATAAAACTGAGATGTTAAGAATTGATAAAAACCTAGAATCATGTTACGCCAAATCTCTTTGGGAACACTCGGTTTAACTGTGGGCGGGGTGTTGACACTCATCGGCTTTGCTGCCTACGCTGCTAATAATGCTACACTTAATCTAGTAGGATTTTTCTATGGGTTTCCTCTACTCCTAGGAGGATTAGCACTTAAAGCCAGTGA
>JAJPJF010000407.1 GCA_021324415.1 Nostocales cyanobacterium Centralia_MAG_434 | reverse complement strand
TGAGGAGGACGAACGCCTTCGGGATGAGGAGGACGAACGCCTTCGGGATGAGGAGGACGAACGCCTTCGGGATGAGGAGGACGAACGCCTGGATTTTCGGCTCTGCCTGGATCTTGAGGAGCATTAAAATCTAAAGGGTCTTGCATATGAAAGCCTCCTTGTAAACCTGAAGTCGAAAGTAGAGGGAGCAAATCAAAATGAATACAGTTGAACTTCAACAGAACATTTGAAATGGAACCTTGATGGCTGTCCTCTGCAGAGTGTAACAGCTAATTTGGCTTAGCTTTAAAAAATACTGACAAAGTGTTACTTTAGTCAGCCGTATCAGTCCCTAAAAATTTCCATAGAGATATTGCAGAGCACATTAAAATACCCTTTTGAGTGCTATTGTAAATTTTCTTTAAAATTACCTTAGTGGGCTATAAGGTTTTCACACAAAGCGCGATCGCTCTCCATACAAACCGACCAACAAAGCTAAACAGATAGTTTGTCTAATGATAATCTTAATCTACGTACATAGTCTAGCTACAGTAAACTAATATTAGAAAGCATATAAGCGCTTACAAGCTTTATTGTAGCTATTTAAATATTTATTTTTTAGCAACTCCCTCAAGTCTTCCTATAGATTCCGTTTAAGGAAAGTTCGCTCTCATAGACAAAATATCTGCCTGTTTGTAGGGAAGTCTTTGCTTCGGTTTCTTGGAGAGGACTAATGACATGGGAAACATTTTGCCATTGTTCTCAATCATGAGTTGTACTATCTGTCTCATTGTTTTTCAAAATTGGTATAAATGTGTTTAAGTATGGAGTATAAAAGTTGCAATTAATAAATTTTGCATTTCACTATAAAATACTACTGATTATAAAGTCTTGGTGATAGTCTAATGCAGCAATGTATGTTCCAGTCAACACCCCGCTCTAAAGAGACGGGGCTTCTAGCCTCTGTTTTTAGGTAGTTGACCCGCCTAAGTCTTAAGCGGACTACGTTATTAGTAAGTGTTAAAGTTCTCACCTACGGATGCGTTCGCGCAGCGTGCCGTTAGGCATAGCCAGTCTGTAGCTCTGAAATTGAGTGGTTAAACAGTTTTACGAGGGGTAAGGCAGTGCTACTCAAAAAGTACCGACTAATAACATTGGCAAGGCTAACATCACCCGCAAGGAGGGACGTATGTCCAAAGTATTTCTAATTGACACCGAAAAACGACCGTTAAATCCGATTCATCCAGCACAGGCAAGACAGTTATTGAGAAATGGAAAAGCTGCTGTATTTCGTCGCTACCCATTCACTTTAATCCTAAAAGAATCACGTCAAGACACTCCTGTTGAACCATTGAGAATTAAGATTGACCCAGGAGCAAAGACGACGGGGCTAGCGTTAGTTAACGATTCAACAGGCGAAGTTGTTTGGGCTGCTGAGGTAGAACACAGAGGTTTTCAAATCAGAGAATCTCTCACTTCCCGTCGTCAAATTCGCAGGAATCGAAGAAGTCGCAAAACTCGTTATCGTGCGCCTCGATTCGACAATCGAACTAGAGAAAAAGGATGGCTACCTCCTAGCTTATTGAGTCGAGTTCATAATATAGAAACTTGGGTAAAAAGATTGCAAAAGCTATCGTATGTCACTGCAATCTCTCAAGAATTAGTGAAATTCGATACTCAATTAATGCAAGATCCAAATATTCAAGGGAAAGAATACCAGCAAGGCACACTGGCGGGTTATGAAACTAGAGAATATTTACTCGAAAAATGGAATCGTCAATGCGCCTATTGCAACGCAAAAGATATCCCACTACAAGTTGAACACATTTTTCCGAAATCATTAGGAGGTTCGAATAGAATCAGTAACTTATGCTTGGCTTGTGAAAAATGTAATCTAAAAAAAGGCAATAAACCGATTGAGAAATTCTTAAAAAACAAGCCTGATTTATTGAAAAAAATCTCATATCAAGCTAAGAAATCTATGGCTGATACAGCAGCAGTTAATGCCACTAGATTCAAACTACTCGAGGTGCTCAGAAAAACTGGATTAACGGTAGAAACAGGTAGTGGCGGCTTAACAAAATTCAATCGAACTCAACAAGAGTTAGTGAAGGCTCATTGGGTCGATGCTGCTTGTGTTGGTAAATCTACACCTATTCTCAATATCAAGAATGTAAAACCGCTGTTAATAAAGGCAATGGGACACGGCACGCGCCAATCTTGTAGAACAGATAAATATGGTTTTCCAAATCGTCATTGTGCAAAAAATAAATTTCCCTTTGGATTTCAAACGGGTGACATTGTTAAAGCTTGTGTAACCAAAGGAAAGAAAGTTGGAAATTACGTTGGTCGAATCGCTACTCGCGCGACAGGCAGTTTTAATGTTTCAACGAAAGAAGGTTTGGTTCAAGGAATTTCGCACAAACATTGCACACCCATTTACAAAAAGGACGGATATTCTTATGTGCTCTAAGACATCTAGGAGGCTGTTAAAACAGCCGTTCGTATTCCTCCGTGGTCTAAAGACACACGGTTTCCAACGTATCGGGAGGCTTTAGATGATATACAATACGCGAGTAATATACAATACGCAAGTAACTTGCCTGTTATGTGCGGTGGTGTGTGAGGATGAAATTTCTAGTTAAAAATAATTTAGCTTCGTTGCAAACGTGGCGCTACTGGGAGTTACTGCATGTCTTGGTAATGCGAAATCTTAAGGTGCGTTATCGGGGTTCGTTCCTGGGAGTTTACTGGTCACTGTTAAATCCATTGATCATGACAGGACTGTATACAGCGATTTTTGGAGCAACGTTTGCCTCTTATTACGGGAACTCAGTCCTAAACTATTTATTAGCAGCATTTACAGGGTTAATAGTAATCAACTTTTTTTCAGCTTCTACCTCTCAGGCACTAGCTAGTGTAGTGGGTAATGGCTCGCTTTTAAATAAGATTAGTCTGCCAGTCAGTATTTTCCCCGTTTCAATGATTGCGGCAAATATATTTCAGTTTGTGACCGGGGTATTGCCATTACTAGTCATCATCACTCTCATTAATTCTAAGAGTTTAGTGAATGTGCTAGCGCTGCTGTTTCCATTTCTAGCGCTAGTTTTAGTCTGTACAGGAATTGGATTTTTGGTAAGTGCTTTATATGTTTTTTTTCGGGATTTCCCTTATTTTTATGAATTGATTATATTTGTCATGTGGATTAGCAGTCCTATCTTTTACCCATCTGCAATTGTTCCAAAGTCGGTAAAGCCATTTTTAGGGTTAAATCCGTTATCACCAATTATTGAGAGTCTACGTCAGATCTCACTATCAGGAGCACCACCAGATTTAAATTTAATTTGGGGAGCCTTACTTAGTGGTCTGATTATTTTGTCATTGGGATGGGCTTGTTTTCAATTGTGGCGACATCAGTTTATGGATTTGCTTTAAATGGAAGTAATTCGCTTGGATCGAGTTTCACTGTGGCGACGGACACAAGAAGAGTTTTCTTATGACCTAAAGAAGACATTGTTGTCTATTTTAGAAGGTAAGTATCGTAAGCCTGCTAAGAAACTGGTACTAAACGAAATTGATTTAGTGGTTGAAAGAGGAGAAAAAATAGGGATTATTGGGGCAAATGGCTCTGGTAAATCAACTATATTGAAAATAATTTCTGGAATTCTCCAACCGACGAGTGGAACAGTACGAGTGCGCGGTCAAATTGCGCCATTGATAGAACTAGGCGCAGGGTTTGATGGAGAAATTTCTGTGATAGAGAACATCATACTCTATGGTGTGTTACTGGGGTTCTCAAGGGCAGAAATGAGAAACAGAACTCAATCTATTTTGGAGTTTGCCGAATTAGAAGATTATGCCTTAGTACCAGTGAAAGCTTTATCTTCGGGTATGGTCGCGCGGTTAGGATTTGCGATCGCAACAGATGTTCAGCCAGATATCTTGATATTGGATGAAGTACTCTCAGTTGGTGATGAAAGTTTTAAGCACAAATGTAAGCAGCGAATTGAGAAGTTTTGGGATGTGGACGCAACAGTTATTGTTGTTTCTCATGATTTAGGTTTTATCAAGGAGTCTTGTAAACGCTCAATTTGGTTAGATAAGGGACAGGTGAAATTTATTGGAGATTCAAAAGTAGCTGTTGAGCACTATTTGAATTTCACTATGGGAATCTAAATTCAATTTCAATTTAATAGGAAAGATTACTAGTATTTAAGATGACTTGTATTTAACAGTGTGCCTTTATTAAATTGAATCCAAAATTACACAGGAAAACTATGCACAAATTTTGTGATTTAAAAACTGAATCTGTTAAATTTTGTCCGGTCTGTAAAAAAGAAGCCGATAGTATATCACTGAACCGTGCTGACGGAGTTCCATTAATAAAGTGTGATGAATGTCAATCTTGGTATGTAAGCGAGTACCCTATTCAGTTAAATTCTCTTTACGACCAAAATTATTTTGGTATAAATCATGATTCTGTAAAAGATGGTATTGGTTATCAATCTGGATACACCCCAATTCATGAACAATTATGGCAGTTAGGACTCATATTAATTGCCTCTGATATTTTAAATATTCCTTGCGACAATGTTTTAGATATTGGGTCTGCCACAGGTCAGTTTCTTGAACTATGTCGAGCATTTGGTGCTAAGGAACTTTATGGAGTAGAGATTTCTCCAGAAGCAACATCTGTTGCCATTCAGCATGGCTTTTTTGTTGATAACTGTGCTATTGAGCAATATCAACCAGTACAGAATTTCCAGATTGTTACAGCCTGGGATTTGATTGAACATTTACCGAATCCTCACATCTTAGCAAAAGCTCTTCCAGACTGGACTAAGGAAAATGGCTTATTCTGCTTCTCAACTCCCAATGGGGATGCTATTAATTCCATGATTAATCCAGAAGAATGGGAAGGATTTTCTCACTCTTTTGAGCATATTTTTTATATTACCCAGCTAGGCTTAAACAAACTTTTTGTTGACAGTTATTTTGATATATTGACATATGACTTGAAGATCTATGACGGTGATTTAAAACTTGGTATTGCATTTAGAAATCCTATAAATGCCAAGCAAAAGCAGCTTTTGGATAACCTCTTCAAAGAGCCAGATTTGTTGTTGTCAGCAGCACGAAGTGGAGGGCTATCAAGTATAGGTATTAGTGGGCTGATCTGTTTGTATATGATGTTTGGTCATATCACAGTAGCTCAAGATCTCATAAAACTACTACTTCTTACGAATGACCAACTGCCATCTGGTATTGTTGAATTACTCCAAGGAGAAGTGAATGCACGCCTTGGGAATATTTATGAAGCTGAGCAAAACTACTCTGTAGCTGCTGCTAAAAGTAGCTTCTCTGCACGGGAGATAATAGTATCATCGCAGCTAGCTTTGATGCAAATATATAAACAAGATAAGGAAGGTTATATAGTTTCCTTAAAAGAACAAATTAAGTCTTTAAGCTCCCAAATAGAGCAAATAGAAGAAGAGCTACAAGATAGCCAAATAAAAAGACTAGCTAGTGAAGAATATACTAAAAATATTCAGCAGGAATTTAAGAAATTTCAAGAAGATTTTTTAACATACAAGGAAGAAAAAGAGTTATATATTTCTGCACTGAAACATGAATTAAATACTAATCTAGATATTTCCAACAACATTAAAAAATATTTATATATTAAAGGCAAGCAAAAATTACTAGCTCTACTTAAGGCAGTATTCAAAAAAGTATTACCACCCTCCATAAAACAATTTTGGACTAATTTAAGCTATCAATCAGTAAAACTTCAACCAATAGGGAAAACTGTAGTTTATGCTTCAGATGGTAACATTTATCCTAAATATTCTAAACGTGTAGACTTAACGAAGCATACATCCTCTTTACAAGAAAGTGAAATTAAAGTAACGTTGATCACTACTATTTTTAATGAGGGTGATTCTATCAGTTCTTGGTTAAAACATATTAGTAACCAAACGCGTCTTCCTGATGAAATCGTGATAGTGGATGCTGGTTCTACAGACAGTACTCTATCTATTGTTGAAGAATTTTCTGCCAAATCGTCTTTACCTATCCGTATTATTGTTAGTCGGGGGGCTAACATTGCACAAGGACGTAATCTTGCTATTCAAAAAGCTACCTATCCAATAATTGCTTGCACAGATTTAGGTAGTGATCCAACGCCATGCTGGCTTGAAAAACTGATAGCTCCTTTCATTATAAATCCAGAGACAGATGTGGTAGCAGGTTGGACAAAGGCAGACATACAAAATGATTTTCACAAAGCACTAGGTTTTCTCTCAGTTCCAAGTAACTACAACCAAGTAGATCCACAAACTTATATTCCATCATCACGCACCATTGCCTTCACTCGGAATTCATGGGAGAAGGTCGGTGGTTACCCTGAATGGGCTACTTTTGCTGGAGAAGACAGTTTTTTTGGAATAATGCTAAAAAATCAATGTCAAAATTGGGCATTTGTTCCAGAAGCATGTGTTTATTGGCATATGAGGAACACATGGAAAGCAGTGTATAGACAAGCTTATTTATATGGTGTGGGTGATGGAGAACTTGGTATAAATTTACAACAGTATAAGCCAGATATAAAATATGCATTACTAATTATATCAATCCTTCTTATTGGAATACCCGCTACCTTTTTAAGTGGGTTAATTTCTTGGTGGGTTGGATTATTCTGTTTTTCTGTAAGTTCATATCTTATTTGGAAAATTGTATCGAAAGTTACAAATAATTATATATCGAAAGAAAGTACGCCAGATGAACTATACGGACTAACATCTCGCATGCTTTGGATAATTTTAGCTGCAAGGCTATACGGTTTTGTCAAGGGATATCTGAGACGTCCGTTAGTTCTACAAAATCGCTACCGTAACACTACAGGAACAGCTATTATTTTCTCTGGAGTACCAATCAATGATTCTGGTGGTGGACAACGTGCTACACAACTGGCGCTTGAACTACTAGACCAGGGGTATAGAGTCTTATTCTTAAATCAATACCCAAGTTATGAAAGTGTTGATTTGAGGATATCCATCATACACCCACATTTGGAGGTCAATTCTGTTGATGCATTCGATCCTACTTTGTTTTTGAAATCTCACGTAAAAGAAAAGCCTTTGATTGCAATAGCAGAGTTTCCTCACCCAAATTTTCTCCAGCCAATGATGTTTCTAAAGATATATGGAGCCAAATTAGTATATGATTTAATCGACGATTGGAGCAGTTCTTTAGGTGGTGACTGGTATACGGAGGATATTGAAAAAGAATTTATAGATTCTTGTGACTTGTTAGTAGCTTCAGCCACAACTCTGCAGGAAAGCCTATGTAAAAAAAGTTCCAGGAAAGTATTGCTAGTTCCAAATGCAGTCAACACAAGGTTGTTTAAGCATGGCTCTTACTCAATGCCCAGTGATATGGTTATAGGCTCACCTACACTTATATATACTGGTGCTTTGTGGGGAGAATGGTTTGATTGGGATTTACTAACTCTACTAGCTGAGTCTTATCCTAAATCAAGTGTTGTTGTGATAGGAGACTATCGTGGGCAATGTCCCAAGAGTTTACCCAATTTGCATTTTCTGGGTTTAAAGCCGCAATCTAGCTTACCAGCATACTTGGCATTTGCTGATGTGGCGCTTATTCCGTTTAAAGTGTCTGACCTAACTCAGGCAGTGAGTCCTTTAAAAGTATTTGAATATTTAGCAATGGGTGTTCCTGTTGTTTCGACACCTCTTAGAGAACTTGAGAATTTACCCTATGTTTACACTGGTGAATCACACCAGCAATTTATTGACCAGATTTCAGTTGCAGTAGCTAATCAAGTTGATAGAGAAATTGTTGCACAGTTCGTGAAGTTAAATTCTTGGAAGCAGAGGGTTAATACACTCCTGAATGAATTAAATAGTTTGAATCACGAAGATATCTCCAATTAAGTCAGATACATCATTAGGAGTCAACACATGTTGCTCTTTATTCCAAGGATATATTTTCCTGAATGATTGGTGATTATTTTGTATGTAAAAATATAGCAATCATATAAGACGGGCATATGCAACAGAAAGACGAGATAACTGAATACAAAGGCGGTGAGTAAAAATAATATAATTTATAGATACGAAAATCTAATGTGTAGACCAGGATTTTTGAACAATTGAAGCTGCTACTTAATTCAATCTATTGATGGTTCTCTTAAAAGAAGAGATTCCACGTGTTTTTTTGCTATTTCAAACATACATATGATTTTTCCTATTCTACTAATATAATGCATAAA
Source organism: Nostocales cyanobacterium Centralia_MAG_434 (assembly GCA_021324415.1). Taxonomy (GTDB): domain Bacteria; phylum Cyanobacteriota; class Cyanobacteriia; order Cyanobacteriales; family Nostocaceae; genus JAJPJF01. The sequence continues at coordinate 16,308 of JAJPJF010000407.1, read as the reverse complement.
ACATCATATTGCAAGCATAGAAAACAAGTTATTTTCGTATCTACTAAAACGAGAAAAGTACTTTTGTTCGTAAGAAAGGCTTTTCGATTTTTGGTATCTAAGATAGTTGGTAGACCTCGTTATACCGTTATCGCGGAGAAAGTCAACCTTTTAGTAGCTAAATTGGGATACAGTAAATATTTAGATATTTTTCTAGAAAAAAGTTTATTTGCAAAAGCAATTATTATTTATCTACCAACTATAGACTGGGGATATTTATTTCAAAGACCTCAGCAACTTGCTTTAGCATTTGAACAACAAAACTATCTCTACTTTTATTGTACATCTAACCTAAATGAAGATTTAGTCTATGGATTTCAGCAGGTTGCTGATAATTTGTATATAACCAACCAAGTTCATTTTTTGTTAGAAAAATTAGGATTATTAAAAAATACTTTTATTTATGTATCTTGGACTGTTAACAAGAAATATATAGATCAGTACAAGATTCCAATGAATAGGGTCATCTATGATTATATTGATGAATTAGATGTCTTCTCCCAATATGGGGAGCAAATGAAAAAAGATCATGAATTTCTAGTTAAAGAAGCAGCTGTAGTTATTGCAACGGCAGATAAACTTTATGAAGAAGTTAGTCGTATAAGAAGTGATTGCTTACTTGTTCCAAATGCAGTTAATCCAGAAGATTTTGTTATAAAAACTAATATACAGCCTCCCTCAGACATCCAGTTAATAGTAGATAAAAAGCATCCAATAATAGGATATTATGGTGCACTTGCTTGTTGGCTAGACTATGAATTGCTAATGTTTTTAGCAGAGTCTAGACCGGATTATGAAATTGTACTTATAGGACCCGATTATGATGGTAGTAAAAATAAATATTTCTTGTCTAAATACTCAAATATTGCTTGTTTAGGCTCTAAAGCTTATCAAGATTTACCCAAATATGCTCATCAATTTGACATTGCCATTATACCATTTTTAGTTAATAAAATTACTAGCTCTACATCACCAATAAAACTGTTTGAATACATGGCTCTTAAAAAGCCAATTGTAACGACTGATCTTCATGAATGTCAAAAGTATGAAGGTGTCATTATTTCTCATACATATGAAGAATTTGTCAAAAATGTAGATTACGCCTTAACTCTTAAAAATAATCAAGATTATCTCAGTATTCTAGATTCAGAAGTTAGAAAAAATACTTGGACAAATCGTGTTAAGCAAATATCTTCATTGATTGAAGCTAGAGTAGTGCAATTGTAATTTTTTAAATCTTTTTCAAATCATAAGTTAAGCATTATTTTATGAACTGCCTAATTTTAACCTTTAACTCTTTCAATTCTGCTACAAAAGTAACTTCCCATCACTTAGCTGATTATCTTCTATCTTGCAAATCCAAGGTCTTATATGTGTCAGATGCAGTTTCCCCCTTCCATCTGATAAAGTTAAATCGCTTTAGAGTTAATCTAAAACGTATAATTATTTCTACAATGTATCCTATTGATTACAATCAAAAATATATTAGTTTAACTCCCTTTGCATTGCTACCAGTAGAAAACATTTTTCCATTTAATACAAAGTTGTTTGTTAAACTGCATGTTGATTCTTTTTCACGTAGATTTCAGAAGATAATTAATAATTTTCTAGGCATTAATGAATCATTCGATTTAATTTGGATTAATAATCCAAAATTTTATAAACTAACAGAAAAATTAAAATACAAAAAACTAGTGTACAGCATTGAAGATGATTTATTTGAATTTTCCCGCATTCCTAAAAGTTTAAAGTGTAACCATGAAAAACTAATACAAAAAGCGGATTTAGTTACAGTGACTTCTCAACCACTTCTGGAAAGTATTACATCTTCTTTTCATGTTAAATCTAAATTAATGTTATTGCGTAATGGTGTTAATTTTAATAACTGCCTAACACAATATACCAAGATTCCTGATGAATTCAATTCTATTCCAGAGCCCAGAATAATCTATGTTGGAGTGATTTCCGAATGGTTTGATTTAGAGCTTTTAGCAAAAGCAGCAATATCTCTTCCTAATTGCTCTTTTGTAATTATAGGTCCTGTAGAAGTCTCAATAGAAGCTTTGAACAATATCCCAAATATTTATTTTTTGGGTGTTAAACCTCATTCAGCTTTACCAGCTTATCTTCAAAATTCTCAAGTTGGAATTATCCCTTTTTTACGAAACAAATTAATAGAATCAGTCAATCCTATAAAATTATATGAATATATGGCAGCAGCTCTACCAGTTGTTTCAACTACTTGGAAGGAGATAGAGAGTTTAGATTCTCCTGCATTTGTAACTAAAAATAATAATGAATTCATCGATTCTATCAAGACAATAGTCACAAAGCCTAATTGCGTTGATAGGCAGACGTTAGTCAATTTTGCCAAATCTAACACTTGGGAAAAAAGATTTACGGAACTTATGCAAGTAGTAAATTTGTAAAACAAAAATAATACATAAATATTTTAATTATTTTAGTTAGCAGCATTCTGCCAGGCTGACTTTTCATAGCGTATTGAAAAGTGCTGCTCAATTAGTTTTTCAAAAATTGTCTTAATTGAGCATAATAATTACTGGAGAACTGCATATGAAGCACTAGATCAACTTCAGGAGTTTGATTTTCATGATAATTAAGCGATTGTTTATCCTAGCTGTTGTTCCTCTGACAATTGGGGCTTGTAGTTTTTTAGCACCACCACCCAATGGGATAGAAGGGACACAACCACCACCACCTCTTGATTTTGCCAATGCTGCAAAGAAATTAGGAGTTTCTGAAGCCCAATTGAAAGCAGCTCTAAAAATGCCTGAGAAACCACCAGCACCTTCATCAAGTCCTCCTCCACGTCCCGATATTAAAGGTGCTGCCGCTAAATTAGGTGTGAGTGAAAAACAATTGATTGAAGCTCTTGGGATGCCGCCCAATCCTCCAAGCGAGCAACCTTCTCCAACAAAATAGTTCAATATGAGCTCGATTGGGTAGAGTTCGCTCCCAGAAACATAGTCCCATTTGGTTGTTAAGCAGTTTGGGGATGAGCTCACCAAAAATAAAAAACCATTCTGCTTTAGTAGGTTGTGCGTTTGATGGGTTCGGCATCTATGGTCATCGTGGTAAGCATGGTAAAGTGCTGACAAATGCCGACCTTGATACTTGCCACGGTCACACTCACAAAATTGAATTTAATCATCTAAAAGGAATTAGTTCACATAGCCGCGACCACCATTCAGCAACCTATATACTCGTGGAGAGATCTTGTGCACTGTTGTAGCGATCGCGATCGCTATTATTGTCACAAGTATCGGGAAACAAAAATAGAAAAATATATTTTCTAATGATGATATAGGCTTCATCGATTTGATGAAAGCATTTCCAAGAACATCAGCGATTACCGCATGACTACAATAAAGGAAAAAAGCGAATCCTGAAAGCCGAATTAGTAAATCCTCTATTTTTGTGTTAGCCACACGAGCAGTAAGCGACCAAACTGTAATAATTCCAAGTAGTAATACTAATTTAAATACTATTGGATTAAAGTTTTGATGAGTAGTCAAATAAAAGGCAATTATACTAGCAAGAACTAGGTAAATAATACTTAATGGTAATATAAAGCGATCTAAACGCGATAAATCCCATTTTTGTGTACGCGCCAGACCTCCAGCATAAAAGAATAAAGGCGATGCCCATAGTACAGGGACAATTAATGGTGGAGTATCTGCAAACCACAGAACAGCCAAAACTATAAGACTTATATAAGGCAGGTATTTGAGTGCGAACCAAAGTAAAGGCGAGAGAATGACCATTATAATTAAATCACGAATAAACCATAGGGGGTAATTCACTGGCATCCCTGAATTATTACCGTTGTAAAGTAGCCAAAGGAAATCCCAAATAGATAAAGTCTCAGCCCACTTGTATACTATAATTCCATTCAGCAAAGCAATTCCATTCCATAGGAAATAGGGAATGACTAGTGTAAAAAGGCGACTTTGGGCTTTCTTTAGATAAAGCTGAAATGAGAAATTTAAGCTATTGAAGAATAAAAATCCAGCAATAAATAAGAAACATGGAACAACTGTTCGTAGTAAAACATCTGTAAATAGATATTGTAGAAATTGATTTAAAAAGTTAAATGAATCGTGAAGTTCTTCTTTCCAAAAGAATGCACGATTGTGAAGGAGAACTACTCCATAAATTAATGGAAATCGCAGTACTTCTATTCGCGAAGAGATATTGCTATTTATTTTAAAATTATCCATAACAGTCTACTTGCTAACTAAGAATGGAGGTTTAAAAGGATTGTCTAGCACAGCTAGGATTGGGTTGTTCGTGTCAAACTATAATTTTATGCACGAACAGACGCTTTATGGGCAACCCTACAAGTAGATAGTTGTGAATGGTTAATGGTTGTCGAAAAACTAACTATTTGTACGAAAATTTGGCAATTCAACAGATGCTAATGATTTACGTCCCTTTGGTGGACGTTGTGGATAGACAATTGGTGCAGGTGAGTTGGCATTGTTTGAACCATCATTGAGAGATTCTGCGAGAGGTGGCAATTGAGATGGTTGTGACCAATAATCTTGAGTTATCTCATCTGTCTCTTCTATCAAGGTAATAGTGGTATTTTCTAATTCCTGATGCTCAGATGACGGCATTGCAAAAGTTTCCCAGACAGGCTCATCAGCGTCATTGCTCTCTACATCTTGTGGCAAAGGCTGTGGTGACGCCGATGTGCTCTCTGAAGTAAAGAAACTTTGAATAACGCTATCTAATTGTTCTTCTAGGTTGGATGACTCTAACGGCGAAACTGTCTCTAATACTGTCTCTAATGTAGATGGACAATCACTAATAATTTCTGGTGTATTAGCTGGTTGTTCTGGTGCGAGTATATCTTCTTGCTCTGAGTTATTCCAAACAAATAACTGAGTAGGTGCCGAGTTCTCATTCTGTTCGGGAACGGCTGGTGAGAAAGATTCCTGTTTTACGTTATCTACATCATCTTCTACTGACCAAGGTCGAATTGGTTGGGCATTCAAAGATAAAGAGTTTGCCTGCTTTTGCTTTTTAATTGCGTTGTTCAAAAGGTTATTTTGATTAGCATCCCAGGAAGCATCCTTGGGAAAGGGAGTCTCTAGACATTTTTCCAAAGCTGCTTTAAACTGCAGAGTTTGGCGTTGTTGTCGCATTAACCTAGTACGTAATTCACGACAAGCATTCTCGGACTGCAAGAGTTGGTGCGACTGTTCTTGGTAGTTAGATTGAATTAGGGCACATTCTCTCTCTAACTGAGCAAGGCGTTGTTGATTAATTTCAAGCTGTGCTTTGTAATTGTCAAGCGATATCTCTTGGTGTTGCACAGTTTGCACAGCAGCTTCTAACTGTTGGTATAGGCTCTGAATTTGCTCTTGAGCTGCAGATAATTCCTGAGTTTGTTGATTGAACATTGACTCTGTAACACTTGAGCGTGTTTTCTGCCATTGCAAAGCTTTTTCTGACTCTGCTAGAGCTGCTTTCAACTGCTCTACTTGAGCATATAAGTCGTTGTTAGCAGATTGCAATTCTTCATTCAATGTCAGCAATTGCTTAAACTCAGAATCAATAGAGACCTGTTTTTCTCTATCAGGTTCTGCCACCCAGTCTTCTTGTAGTACACTTTCTGGTGACGATTCGGCTGTACACTGCTTATCTTCTGCTGGTGCCAGTAGTGGTACTTTTTTAATTGCTGTGTTTTCGTCAGGTACAACAGAGTAAAATGGACAACTCCCCAACTCGGGTTGTGGCGAATTCACAGATTCCAGAGGTTCAACACTAGCCCCATTGTTTGGGATGTCGGCTTCATTCATTACTCTTCACCCACCAGTTCTAAACTAAACAGCAAAGACTACGGCCGAATGACACATATATCTAATTGCTGTCTTATCAAAATATACTCTGTTATGCAAGAGTGACTCTACTGTGTATGAATTCTCGGTTATTGCTGAACTACGGACAACTAGCAGTAATACTGATGTAGGACAGCTTTTAGACAAAATCGTACCAGCAAATATACTTATGCTTGACTTTCAAAGCTAAATCCGCCCTTGAGCATGGAGTTGTGTACCGATTTCTCGAATACGTATCATGCCTTTTTCAAGAGATGTCGGATTTGTGTGAACAGAACTAGAACCTAGTACCAGAGGGTAATTGTGTTTGACTGCTGTACCGATCAATATTCTTGCATCGGTTATAGCTTTGAGCACGAGCATACCATCTGTTTCGTCAAAGATAACTAGTTCGTCTGTTAGTGGTTCACCGCTTGCTTGAATTTTGCCTTGATACACAAACAGCCAAGCAATCTGGTGATCATCGGGTGGTTGATAAGACCAGTCTTCACCTTGAGTTAGCGAAAGGTCGAAGTAATTGATGGGTGTCGGAGTATGAATTGGGCTATTTTGGTGAGCATAGCTGCCAAGTAATACATTGACGTTACTAGCACGAGGGACATTTTCCGGTGGAACGTATTGCCCTTGTGATGGTCCATCTTCAATGTCTGGAGGTAGAGTCACCCAGAGTTGAAAACCCGATACTTTACCTCTAGCCTGCAAAGATGCCTTGTGCCAAACACCACCTCCAGCAAGCATCCATTCAAGTCCGCCAGCACGTACCAACCCTTTTTGTCCAGATGTGTCTTCATACTGGATATCTGCATAAGGATGATAGGTAAGCGTTGCGATACCCGAATGGGGATGAAAGCCGAAACCCCATTCTTTATTGATTTCTATGCTGACAAAATCCAAGAAGACAAAAGGCTTCAGCCGCTGACCCAGATCATTTGGACTGATGAGTCGGCGAATATCACCGTGATTGTATCCTCGGTGGCGTTGCTCAATGGTACGAATCTGAGTCATTGGATGTTTTCCTTGTCTAGCGACTTGATCTAATAGCATTGAGTTATTCAACTCAACAATGGTGTTTTTGTGTGACGCAATGTAAGATACGTGATTGCGATCGCCAAGCTAAATTGCATCAACCAATTCAACCCGTACTCGCTTTCCAACAACCCTAGCAGCACGATCAATAGTATCTAAAGTTACGGAGGGATTATTTGGATCTAGAAGCCGATCAAGAGATGATCTACTGGTTTTCATTTCTTTCGCCATTGCCTTCTTTGTTAGTTTTCTTTGTTCCATCGCCTGCTCTATTTGCCAAGCAATAACGCGTTTAATAGCAATCAAAGTAACTTCTTCAAGCATACCATCTTCTTTTAGAAGATCATCAAGAGACGAACCGATATAAGGTTTGTCACCATCAAGTCAATGGCTGTTAGGGTTAACTTAACATAGATCATCAAGAGACGAACCGATATAAGGTTTGTCACTCATCCCTTTGCCTCCAACTCCAATTTTCGTTTACGCTCTAAAGCTAAGCTCAAATCTTTTTTGGATGTTTTCTCAGTTTTTTTGATAAACCCATGAAGCAAAATCATTTCTCCTTCATAGATACAAAAAAGCACACGTGCAATACCTTCTGGCAAATCAGTACGAATCTCAAATAGTCCATCATCCATTACACGACATGTAGGCATCTCCACTGGTCATCCAAATTCTACTGTCTTAATATCAATCCCAATTAAGTAAGCGCCGTTGTTCCTCATCTAGATCCTTTAACCAATTACGAACTGGCTTCTTACCATTTTCATTTTGATAAAACCTTGCTGGAATTCGTTTTTCTGTCATATACAAATCTGTCTAAGAACTCATCACCAGATTTGAGCCGCATTTCTGCCACTTTGTCTTTGGGATGCAAAATTAACCAGATTTGATATTACATATATTTGTGCTCCCCAGGGGGAGCATCCCATTTTTGTGGCTTTGCTGAATCAAAGTATGAATGTGCAATTCACGGTTATGTAGAGACGTAACAATGCTACGTCTCTACAAGGATTTGGGTTTTGGTTACAAAGCTTTACGCTGATTCGCTTGACCAGCTATCGATGATATCGACCATTTTATTTTTACTTATAGCTGTAACCTGTTTTTTCCCACTTGTAATTTTTACCCGTGTCACTACATCACTTAAGGAGGTAAACTGTGTCTTCTTACGTTCTTTTTCTACACTTTCACCAATCTTCTTAGCTTTTTGAGGATTGAAACCAGCATTTTGTAATTTCCTAACTAGTTCGGACACACCTAGATCGTTAAAGACCTGCAATGGAGCAAGTTGTTTAGGGAACTTCTTTTCAAGTTGTTTAAATTTATCGTCTAGCCTCTGTCTTTCTTGTGTCAATTCAGATTTTAATTCATTGATTTGCTTTTCAAGGCGTAATTCAAGATTTGCTAGACGTGGTTCTAAGGCGTTTGTTTGAAAGATCTGTTCCCCTGGCTTTTTTAGAGATTCTATTTCTTTGAGTAATGTAGCTTGCTTAACTACTATATTCTCTACTTTAGGCGAAATGACAAATGCATTAACCATTTCTCCTTGACGAGGATTTTTCTCTTGTGCTCTAACAGCAACATGATATCCTAAATGCCCATCAACTACTGTGTAGGTTTCTGCTCCTGTTGCTTTCAAAACTAATGGCTTAACGATACCACCACTTTCCAAAAGCATATCTGCCAGATGATCTAAATCACTTTCTGAAAAATTGGATTGAGGTACATCAGAAGTAATACTTTTAACATCTACCAAGTAAAACTTCATCATTTAGACAACTCCTATTTTTGATAAAACTTCTTCTGCTAAAATATCAAATTCCATAGCAGATTTTTGAGCTTCTGTTTTGACTTCTTCTGCATATTTAATAACTGATTTCGGATCGGGATATTCTAAATCACCAACAACTATAGTCTGATTCAGAGATTCGGATAGTACAGTTCTATCATAAATGACTGCTTCCATTAAAGGAAGATTATAACGCTCTAAAATTGTATCTCTTTGCTTAGGGAAAGTATATTGTAGAAATTTAGAATTAGTCGAAATCTTTGAAGCAAGAATACCCATGATTTTAATGGGAAGCTTGCCGATCATCTCTCTAGATTCATTAACTTGATTAACAAAATTCTTGACAGTTGGTAATCCTTGGTTAGCAAATGGTTTTAAATCAGAAGGAATTATTAGATAATCACCAGCAATAAGAGCAACTTCAGCATATATATCTCTAGAAGGTGGAGTATCAATAATTACAATATCATAATCCTTCTCTACCCGTTTTAGTTTAGCAACTAGCCTATTCCTACTAGCTAATATTTTGTTAAGTTTTTCCTGACCTTCAATTAAGGTAATGTGAGAAGGAATAACATCAATCTCTGGATTGTTGAAATACTGAGATTTGCGAACAATATCGGGAATAAAGTTAGAATCACCTGATTCTATTAAATGATAGATGTTTTTATCTTTTAAATCATCATCTTCTTCAAATTGAAATTTAATCAAACCTGTAGCAAAGGTAGTGTTTGCTTGCGCATCTAGATCAATTAAGAGAACTTTTTTACCTTTTGCTCTTAAGGATGCAGCAAGATTTACCGCAACAGTAGTTTTACCAACTCCACCTTTATTGTGATAAACTGCAATTGTTTTCATCGAATTGTTCCTATTACTTTGAAAATTGGAATCTTTTACAGATATTTGTTCTTCTGAGTTATCTATAAAATTTATTGATTTTAGACTGTTCTTTCCTAGTAAAGTCTTGATTTCATCAATCCTGGCATCAACTTCTCGCCCAGAGCAATGAAATACTAACTGAATATCATCTCGTACTTTCTGATAAATTCTGATTTCTCTACCATTAGTTATCAATCCATATTTGACATTCAGCCTTGTTAAATAATGTCTAAGTCGTGGTACATGGTTATTTAAGTTTTGCTTTGGGTGCTTTGCCTCAAAGACAACACTTAGCGGTGAGTTAGCGTCTAACACAAAAGGGATGACTTGTACTGCAAATGCGAGAAAGTCTAAGCGAATACTGCCAACTGTTACTTCTTGATGCCAGGTGTCTGGAGTGTAACCTAATTTTGGTAATAAATATTGGACTATGAGTTTGCTCTCAACTTCGCTTTCGTTGCGGCAAAGCTCAGGATCAAAAGACAATCTTTTTCTCCCTTTAATGAAATATAAATGATTAATAACAGTTAAATAGCCATTTAATTATGGCATGACTTCAGTATTTGGGTGTTTAAAATTACCGAAACTTTGTAAAAAAAATACGTTTTCTTAAAATTGACATGATGAGTCTTGATCTCGTTCAGTACACTGAGAACGAAAACCTTATTTAGCAAGCTCTCAACCGATTCGGCTTTTCAAAATCACATGTAGTAGATTATTGGTAGACTAAAGCAGTACAGGAGATAGGATGATTATGCTCTACCTGTTCCTAGAAAACCTGCTGTTTTTCGTAATTGCCACACTTTTTACTATAGTTGTAGGTTGGGCGTGGAGGCATGCCAAGCCGATGAATCTTGGAGAACTACCAGGATGGACTAAAATCTGGTTTGGTACGATGCAGATTGGGGGGATTTTGCTGCCACTGGTGGTGATGCTGTTGTGGGGTGTAGTATGGGGCAACAGCAGTGTATTAACTGTTTTACTTTGGTACTTTATTATACTAGGACTGCAAATTCTATCTGAAACCATCACACTCAGGAAGTTTCACTCTGTGACATGGGTTATGGTTCCTTATTTATATTTGCCTTACCGCATCTGGCAGCTATATGAGGGCTTGACACTTGTGGGTTCACAACCTGAACTCATGTGGGTACGAAATTTGTTGCTCTTCGAAATTGTACTGTGGACAGGAAACTATGCCTTAGATGTGTCGCAGCTGCCAAGGTTGTTTCGTTGGGAAGTCCAAGAAAATGCTGAGGAAATATCAGCTACAAAGAAATTCTAAGTTTGAATTTTAACTTTGAAATTGGAGCGAAGCGATAGTGATTGCCTGGGCAAGAGCATTGAGGAGTGCTTGAAGTTCCTGTGCTGTTGCGGGGTCTGTGATTTCACCCGACTTATTCAGTTTTGCTGAAACACCAGGGATAAGCATCTTTGATTCTTCAACAATCTCTGCAGTCATGACTCTTAGGGTTTGCAAAAGGGAGGCATGAGCTTTTTCACCACCATCAGGTGAAGGAGACGCACTAATGACAGCGGTTGGTTTATTGACAAATTCACCGGAAGACACAATCCAGTCAAGCGCATTTTTGAGAACACCAGGTACGCCATGTGCATACTCTGGTGTACAAATAAGTACACCACCACTAGCCTTGAGCTGATCACGCCAATCCTTAACTGCGGCTGGAGGGTTGTCAGTGTCAAGTTCAGGATTAAAGTGGGGGAGATTGCCTAGCCGATCATAGATCAAGATATCTATGTTATCGAATGCTAAGCCAATCGCCGCACGTAAGAGAGCCGTATTGAACGAACTAGAACGCAAGCTGCCGGATATGGCTAAAATTTTGATCATTGTGTTTTCTTTCAGCAAACGATCAGTGATCCCTGATAACCTCATCCAGTCAAGGGATGATGAAGAATGCAATAGCTATGATGCTGGACACAAAAGCAACAGCCAGAGCATACTCTACCTTACGGCTAAAAAGTCCTACACTCGTGGCAACACCAATAAGAAAAACCCAGACAAAGATTATGATAATTTGCTCGCCTTGCCGATCTATCAGAGGGTCTTCTGCGGCTGCAATCAATTTTATGAATTGTGATTCTATAGTCATATGAGAGTGTTTGAGGTAAGATAGTTATCTCTACTTTTCACTCATGAAATTTATAAAGGACAACTATCTTTCGCATGAATTATCTCTATTGAGAGATGTTTGTAGTAAGCAATTCAGCGCTAAAAAACTTACTACAAACTCTGACTAAAAACTGGGGTTAATACCCACCTTCCTCTTCGTATTCTGGTTGTTTTTCCTTGACTTTCTTGGGAATATTCACTGGTTTTGGTGGCTCTTCATCATCCCAAGCGTCACGTTCTAGGTCATCTTCATAATCGTTGTATTCTTCGGCGTATGGCTTACTGGTGTAAGGCTTAGGTTCATACTTTTGCTGTCTTTGGTATGTTTCCTTACCAGTTGCCTCACTCCAGTTATCTTCTTCTTCGTCTTCGTATTGTACAGGCTCATAAGGCCGTGCTTTCATTACCTGACGCTGGGGACGTTCTTCCTCAATGTAGTCTTCATCCCATTCTTCCTGTACTGCAGGCTCTGGTGTGCGAATTGTTCTCGGCTTTGGCTGTTCTAAAGGCACACCTGCTGGCAATTGATTTGTGACTGGGGTGGTACGTGGAGTGTAAGAACTACCATATTCTTCATCACCATCCCGATCCCATGGTGCTCTGCCAATACCCAGGCGTTCCAGTAACCCAACTGTCAACTGGTTCACCCGCTCTTCAGCTCCTTCAAACACTATCAATCTGTTAGGACCAGTGCTGACGATTTCTTCTATTGACAGTTCATATGTACTGAGAAATTGATCGGGAATTTGCGGCAATCCTAAAGAGGCGATCACAATTGAGAAAAGCTTACCTGTTTCGCCATTAAACTTGAAGCCGCGTACTTTACCTAATACTTCACCAGTTTCTGTGATGACCTCCCAGTTAATTAAGTTACTGAATGCATCAACGTCAACATCATCAATCACATCCTCATTATCAACCAAGATCACATCCCCAATTTGGTTGATCGTGTTGAGGTACATGTAGCGAGGTATACTAGAAATGGAGATCAGGCTGTCTCGCAAGCTAAGAGCCACAACCTCTCTTTGGTCTATATCAACCCACACCTGACTCACAATACCTAGCCGCTTGCCGTTATCGCGAGTAATCACTTGGGTGTTTAAAATATCGGATCGTCTAATAATTTGCTCAGAGGTCATTCTATATAGAGTCCTGATCTCTTATCCGGTTAGTCTATACACTATTATTAACAAAAATTCAAGCAGAAGTTTGGTCTGATTGTAGCTTGATTCCCAAAACTTGGGTATAAGCTCCTCTGGCTTGAGTAACGCCGATTGTGCGTTCGGCTGATTCTATCATCGGGCGACGCAAACTTACAACTATAAATTGTGCTTGCTTTGCCTGTTGTTTGATCATTTTAGCTAATCGTTCAACATTTGCCCCATCCAAAAACATATCTACTTCATCAAATGCATAAAATGGTGATGGGCGGTAGCGTTGCAAGGCAAAGATAAAGCTTAAAGCTGTCAAAGATTTTTCTCCTCCAGACATAGAAGCAAGTCTCTGAACTGGTTTGCCTTTAGGGTGTGCAACCAAATTTAATCCGCTACTAAAAGGATCTTCTGGATTGTCAAGTTGGAGATAGCCATCACCTTCAGAAAGGGTAGCGAAAATAGATTGAAAGTTTTCATTGACAGCATCGAAGGCTTCTTTAAAAGCAAGTTGCCGCAAAGTCGTAAAATTCTCAATTCTTAACAATAGCTCAGTGCGCTCTGCCTCTAGTGTTTGTAATTTTTGACTGAGTTGTTCTAGTCGATGTGAAGTGCGCTCATATTGTTCTAAAGCCAGCATATTCACAGGTTCCATTGCTTGCAGGCGTTTTGAAAGCGATCGCAATTCTTTTTGTAGTTCTTCTAGATCTACTTTATCTGGTACTTCTGGGAGTGGATTAGGCAATTCTGACGCCATATTTTGCAACTGAGTTTGCAGCGCCGCTAGTTCTTCTCGCCGTGTTTGCTGAGTTTCTTGCAATTTTTGCTGTTCCCATTCCAAGTGTTGCTGACGCTGCTGGTGCGATCGCAATTCTTGTTCTGTAGCATCACGTTTTTGTTTTTCTTCTCCTAAACTGACCTCCATTTGACTCAACGCAAGGCGAGTTTCTCCAATTTGAGCTTTCAGGGAGTCGTAAGTTGTCCTGAGTGTCGTTAATTGATCCCCCCTAGCTGTTTGTTCGTTACGGTATTGTTCCACCCGTTGTTCACCTTCGGTGATTTTCTCTTGGAATCGCTGCTGCTGATTTTCCAAATCTTTTAATCTTTGCTCAGATCCCCTTAGTTCAACTTCCCTTTGTTGCAATTGTTGCTCTTGCTCTTTGATGATTGCCTGAATTTGTTGCCATTCTTTAGGCGTTTGTGATTGTTCTAGCTCTGCTAAAGTATGTCGTAATTGTTGCAATTGTTGCTCTTGCTCTGGTAATTCCCGATCTAAAACTTCTAGACGTGATTGAACAGTGGTAAGTTTTTCATTATTTTGGGTTAGTTGCGATCGCGTTGTTTCCAATTGTGCAGTCAAACTCTTCATTTCTTTTGAAGACTGCTCTAACTGGAGTTGTTGCTCTCGTCGCGCCTGGCGTGCTTCTGTAAGATCTTGCGACAGTTGTTTTGTCTTTCGCGAAAGAGAACTGATCGACTCAGCACAACGGTCTAAAACCCGGTCTATGTCACCCAAACGACTTCTTAACGTAGCGACTTCCTCAGATTCTGCTGCTTCCACCGTGCCAAAACGCAATGCTGAACGTCCAGTCACACTCCCACCCGTCATGGCTCCACTGGTCTCCAACAATTCTCCATCCAAAGTGACGATCCGATAGAGCCCCAACTGCTTACGTGCTTGATGGAGATTTTCAAACACCACCGTATTACCAAACACGTAAACAAATACATCCCGGTAACGACGCTCGCACTCAATTAAGTTAATCGCATAGCCAACAAAGCCATGAGCTAGACGTAGCGTTGCATCTTGAGTGAACTTAGGCGCAGAAATTTTGTTCAACGGTAAGAAAGTTGCTCTACCAGCACGTTTTTGCTTTAGCAATTCAATACCCGCTGCTGCAATGCTATCATCTTCCACAACCAGGTGACCTAATCGCCCACCTGCAGCTATTTCCAGAGCTAACTGATAACGTGGTTCAACGCGTCCTAACTGCACAACTAGCCCACAAATACCAGGCATTCCTGATTGTAAGATGATTTTGCTAGCTTGTGTTCCCTGTGCCTCCTGCTGTGCTGCAAGTTGCGCTTCTAGCTTATCCAAAGCGCGTTGTTTTTCTCGTTGCTCTTGCAAGAGGCGCTTTTGAGTTTCTTGTTGGATTTGCAGTTCTTGTTCTGAGGCTGATAGAGTTTGAGCTAGGGTTTGAATAGGTTCACTAGAAGCATTAAATTCTGTTTCTATTCGATGACACTCAGCTTGTTTTTCTACTAATTGCGGCTCTAAAGATTGAATAAGCTGAGTTTGCTCATGGATTTGCTGCTGTAATTGGTTATGGCGTTCTCTCAGTTGTGCTTGTTCTGTCCGTTGCGGGTCTACTGTTTGCAACAACGTTTCTATTTGCCGATTTAGTGCAGTTTGTTGCTGTACCCAAGCTTCTGAAGCCGATGCAATTTCCGCCGCTGCTTCACGAGATTTTTCTAAAGCCTGTCGCGCTTGATCTCGTTGTTGTTGTAGGGAAGTTAAATGGGATGTCTCTAAAGTCTGTTGCTGTGCTAATTGTTCTATAGACTGATGAAATTGTTGAATTTCTTGTGCTTGTTGCTCAAGACGTTTTACTGTTTCTTGGCAAGCTGTTTCTAGTTCTGTTATGGAACGTTGAATTTGTTTTCGTTCTGCTTCTTGGGTCGCAAGCGTAGATTGTAAGGCTAAAAGCTGTTCTTCTCCTAATGCTTTGACATGCGCATTAAGTTGCTCAAGTTCAGCAGCTTTTTGGGCTATTTCTGTGCTAATAACTGTGAGTTGTTGTGTTAGTTCATCCGCAGTGCGATCGCCAGACTGAATTTGTGTAGCTAACTTTTCTTGTTGTGCTTGCAGCGATCGCCATGCCAAAACTGCTTCCCAAGATTGTTTCTGCTGAAATTCGCTTTTGAGTTTTTGGTATTTTTCCGCTTTTGCACGGTCTTGAGAGAGGCGATCGCGCTGTGAGATCAACTCCGTCTCGACAATCCGACAACTATCTTCCTTCTCCTTCACTTCGTCCAACGTTTCTTTTGCTTGAACAATCTTGCGATCAAACGCTGCTACTCCTGCCAATTCATCAATAATTTCCCTCCTCTCACGAGCGTTCATGGAAATTATTCCCGTAACATCCCCTTGCAACACAACGTTGTAGCCTTCAGGATAAACCCTCAGGACTTCTAGTTCCTCGTGCAATTCCGTAAGAGTCGAAGGAATGCCATTAATGTAATAATTCGATGTATAAGTCCCTTGAGGCGTGACTCGTAACTTCCTCGTCACACTCCACTCCTCACCTCTATGAGGACGAATCTTCGCCTTCCTCTGTTCTTCCTGTCCTCCTTGTCCCCCTTGTCCTCCTTGTCCTCCTTGTCCCCCTTGTCCTCCTTGTCCCCCTTGTCCCCCTT
>JAJPJF010000073.1 GCA_021324415.1 Nostocales cyanobacterium Centralia_MAG_434 | reverse complement strand
CATGTCCTACAGCTTGTTCTAGTCGTTCCGTTCCTTTCTGTTTCTCCTGCCGCACCCTTCTACCTTGTCGCAACTGTTCCCCTTGTCCCACCTGTCCCCCTTGTCCCCCCTGTCCTCCTTGTCCCCCCTGTCCTCCTACTCCTCTACATTTGCAATATTTAAATAGGCGACTGATTCAGTGTAATACTCTGTGGAAGAGGCGTTTTCCAGTGGCATGTAAGATAAGTCTATTCGAGAACTCCCAATCATTTGGAATTGAGAAAGGAGCGCAGCAGAGTCTTAGCGTAATTTTACTTAGGATTTTGTCAAATAAGTAGCAACTTATGTAAAAAGTGTGAACTTACTTAGTAGTAACTAACACGCGATGTATATAATAGAACAAATAATACTAACCCCCCTGCTACTTAGGCTTTGATTCTCACGAGAGAGATATAACGAATTTCGAAAATGATAAGAATTCTGTACTGAACTCAACCTAAAAATTGTTGTTATTTTTTACAGCAACTATAATGGTGTCACTAGCTACATAAAATACATTGGATGACACCAGAGAATCCTCAAAATTTCAACTAGGAAAAAAAGTATTGTGTATGGCAATTCATTCAAACCCAATCACAACAGCGATCGCCTGGTGTTTAGCCTGGGGAGAACAAAAACAGCCTCAGTTTGATTTAAGTGTGTTGCAGCAGATGCGACAAGCTTTGAATGATGGGGGAGAGGTTCCGGAGGAAGTGCGATCGCTCGTTGAGGAAGCTAAGCAATTAGACACTCTCCAATTTCCTAAAACATTAGAGGGATTAAAGCAATTAACCGAAAATCACCCCATCCTCTGGAATTCCAAAATAGGCTTAGTTTATGGCGGTGCAACTAAGATTAAGCAGTATGTTTTTGAAGCAGCCAAACTTCCTGACATTAGGGGTGCATCAGCCCTTCTAGATCGGATTAATTTAGTTGATTTACCTGCCTTTTTCAACAAAAAACCTGAATCTAAACTTAATTACAATGCTCAATGTATTGAGATCAGAAACTGGCTGAATCAAAATTCCGAACGCTCAAATATTTTAGAGGCTTTGATTCCCGAACTAATTATTTACTCCACTGGTGGAAATATTTTAGCTTTTTGTCCTGTTGCTTTTGTAGATATCTTAGCTAATGCTATTGAAAAACGCTACACTCATGAGACGTTAACAGCTAACTCTTGCGCAGTGGGAGTTCAATTCAGACTGATAGAAACTCGCTTTGGCTTGTTGCAAGACAATATCGAAGAAACATTTTGGTTAGAGAAGTACCAGCAAAAATATAAAGAGCCACTGGTAGAAGCTTATTATGGGAAAATAAAAGATAAATCAGATATATTTGAGAATTTTAAAAATCGTAAGAGTTTTAGCGAATTAACTACGAAATTGGCAATTCTTTTCAATCAGCGTCGCAGTGGCAATGACCATGAAAATCGCCCCACTCGCCGCTATCCACCGATGTTTGAAACCCATCCTTATCTAAAACGAGATGAAGGAGAGCAAAGAAGCACTATTACTCAAGTAAATCAACTTCCAGGAGAACCTTATTTTTCTGAAACTTCTGCACGAAAAAGACGGGTAGGTGATAGAGCGAAAAATGGCTCATCAGAGACACCTCAATGGTATAAAGATACTGGGCTAAAGTGGGAAGCAGGAATAATTGAAGGTTGGGTTGACAAATTTGAGGAGTTTTTGAGCGAAAACTCTGAACAGTGTCATAAATACTGCGGGAATTACCAACTTGATCAAGTTAACATTCCTCAATCTTTAACAGAAATTGGCAATGTTAGTAATGGCTATGTTGCTTATATATATGCTGATGGCAACAATATGGGTGGCTATATTCAAAACAATATAACTACTGCTAAGGATTATCAAGAATTTAGTTACGATGTTAGCCTAGCCACAGAATATGCTGTTTATCAATCCTTAGCACATAATCTTCATCCGCGTGTAATAACAAATATTAAAAAATCAGAATCATCCTATAAAAATGGAACTCTGATTCATCCCTTTGAAATCCTTACTATTGGCGGTGATGACATTATCTTGATTGTGCCAGCGGATAAGGCATTAGAAATTGCCAAGATGATTGGCGAACAGTTTGAGCAAATCCTCCTGAGACAAATTTCTTTAGTAAATATACAAGGCAAAAATGTAGAAATTAAAAGAGATTATCGGGTTAAGCCATCAGAAAAACCAATAGACTTGAGTAAGTGTCATCGCTACTCTTGGCAAAGTACAGAATCTTCTCAATGTCAATTGAGTACATCTAGTGGAGTATTGATTACTGCTTACAACACTCCCGTTTACTACGCACAGAATCTCTTTGAACAGTTACTCAAGTCAGCCAAGCAACGTGATAAAAAGCTTAAAAATGTTGGTTACGGTGGCGGCACAGTAGATTTTTTAACAATGAAATCTGTTACTATGATTTCATCTAATATCCAAGAGTTCCGTAAGCAGGCTTTAACAAAAGAGCGTGGTGCAAAACTGAGGCTATACGCTGCTCCTTATACTCTACATGAATTAGGGGGATTACTCAAAGTAATTGAAGCTTTGAAAGAAGTTAATTTTCCCAAATCGCAACTCTACCAAATTCGCAGCTTCTTAGAATCAGGTAAGCGTACCGCTATTCTCAATTATCTTTATTTCCGCTCCAGACTTAAGAGTGATAAGTCAGAAATACTAAAAAAACAGTTTGAAGATGCTTGGTGTAAAGCAAAAACGAATGAAGGCAATATAGCTCCTTGGATGTATGATTCAGGCAAGCTCGATCCACTTCATCTAGAAGATGCTGCATATGAAACTATCTGGCGAGAAATAGTGGATTTGTATGATTTTATTCAGTTATCTGATGCTAAAACGCCGATTTCATCCTTGGAGGTAGATGCATGATTTTTCTACAACCACTATCGGAGCAAAATTCAGTTGAACCCATCAGAATTACAGCAGTAATTGATACAGCTTTATGTGTAGGTGCAGGTGGTGCTTCTGGAGTACTGGCTGACAAACCAATTGTCCGGAATTCAGAAAAAAATTTGCTGATTCCTGCTTCTCAATTTAAAGGGCGTCTGCGTCATGAGTGCGAAAAAATAGCTAGAGCTTTGGGATGGGCTATTTCTGAATCGCCTAGTGCGGAAAAAATGGTGATTCGTAGAGTAAATGCACCTGTTGAGTTTCAACGCAGTGAATATGAATTACCAGGATATAACGAAACATATCACTGTTTAATTAGCCAAATTTTTGGCGATCCTGTTTTGCCATCACGAGTGATTTTTGAGGACTTGATTTGCAAGGAAGAGCCAGAGAATTTACCTGAAGTTTTGCGTCCAGGTGTGACAATTAATCGCCGTCGCCGCACTGCAGAGGAGAAAAAACTCTACTTTCTCGAAACCTCTCCAGTAAACGCACAACTTAGGTTTGAGGGTAACATTCTCATCCAACCAAGCCTCAAACCTGAACAACCAGATTATGCGCCAGTATTGATTTGGGCTGGGTTGCAACATATTCATGCACTGGGAGGAAGTAAGTCAGCTGGTTTGGGATGGCTACATTGGGAACTACCAAAAATTGAAGTTGATGAAAAGGCGTGGCAGTTTTTGGCAAAAGGAGGGGTAAAGTGAAGTGCATTCAACTGCAAATTAAGGCTTTGTCTCCTCTGGCGATCGCACGACAGAAACCAGGTGGTTCAGTGAGTGAAGTTGAGGATTATATCCCTGGAACTGTGATTCGCGGAGCAGTTGCTACTCAAATCTTACAGCAATCTGGTCATCGCTCAACCAATTTGGCAGAAAATGGCGGTGACTTTCAAGCTTTATTTCTAAGTGATGAACCTGCAATTTTTCAACACGCCTATCCTGCTGTACTAAAAATTGAGAATAAGAATCAGAATGAGGTTGTCATTCAAGATGATATCAAGGTTTTACCTGCTACTGCGCTCAGTTCTAAGACTAAACCAGGTTTTAAGCCTGAGAATAACGGTGTTTTTGATACTTTAATTGATCGCTTTTGTGCCGAAGGTTATAGTTATCCCTACGATCCAAACTGCCCTACTGATGGGGAAAGAGTTGACACTCCAGGCATTAGTTTTTACAGCCAACTCAATGAAGAATATTGTAAACATGAAGCTAATAAACGGCTGTTAACACGGGTAGGAATCAATCGACGACGGGCAACAGCTGAGGAAGAAATACTTTACAGTATTGAAGTGCTGAATGAATCTGAGTCTAAAGGTAAAAACCTGAAACCCGTAATTTACAGTTCAGCAATTGTAGTTACAGATACTTTAGCAGATTCTTTATGGCAATTTATTCATGCCCGCCGTCACGACTTCCGCTTAGGTGGTTCAACGTCACGAGGATTGGGTAAAGTGGAAATTAAGGCAAAACCGCCCAAAGATGCAAAACCAAATGTAGAGGATAAAGTCACAGAATTTACTCATGCACTGCGAAAACGTTGGCAGGAGTGGAATAACGTTTTTGGTTCTCCTATCAAAGAATCGCCGAGTAATCGCACTTTCTTTACCTTAGATTTACAGGCTGATGCTGTCTTGAGCGAACAGTGGCGGCGCACTACTGTAATTTCTGCTCCAATGTTACAACAGTTTACAGGTGTTGAAGCACCCCTGAAACTTGAAGCTACTTACAGCAGCTATGATTACCGTTCTGGTTGGAATGCTGCTTGGGGATTGATGAAAGATGTGGAACTGGTGACTAACAAAGGAGCAGTATATTTATTTAGTACTACTCAACCCAATGAATGGTATGAAGCTTTATCCAAATTGGAATTAACAGGTGTAGGCGATCGCACCTGTGAAGGTTTTGGTCAAGTGCAAATTTGTAACGATTTTCATCTGGTATTTCGTGAGAATGCAGTATGAGTGAACCAACAGAACAACAAAAACAACTCAAAATTCAGCAAGGAATCCGTCTAGCCGAGGATAAGTTAGTAACAGCTATCCAAACTGCCTTAGATGATAAAAGTTCTTACGGCGAATTAGAAGAGTCTCAATTTCGTAATTTACTCCGAGTTGCCGATACAACTGAAAGTACAGAAGTTATCAAAAACTTTTTGTTTTATCAAGTAGGTCGAGATAAAAAATGGGGGAGAGGTAAAAACTCATTAGCTCAAAAAATCATTAATCAGATCAACAATGAAATTAAAATTATCGCCGATAAGATTGCAAAAGATGCGAAAACTGATGATATCAATCCAATTGTACTACAGCTAACTCGACGTTATTTAGGTTATGGCGCTCGCTATCTAGTATACAAGAATAAAGGTGAGTCTTAGTTTTTGAATATACCCTATTTAGGAGTTTGATTATATGCCTAGACTTGTAATTTCAACTATGGGTACGAGTTTGCTAACTAATCAAATTAAGGAAAGAACCGATCCTAAAGATTGGAAACGTCGTCTTAATGAGACAGCAAATTTCTCTTATGAAGAAGTTAGCAAATATCATGAAGATATTTTAGATATTATTAATAATTTGCGCCAAAGAGCAGAGGAGAAACTTTATGATGATGATACTGATGTTTCACCTCTCAGAGAAGCTAGTGCAGAGTTGAATGGCATATATGGTTTGTACAATAAGAAAATAGAGCAAGGCATTCCAGACACTCATTTATTAATTGCTACTGACACTGCTCAAGGTATAGTTACTGCCGAAATAGTTGAATCGTTTTTGAGGAGTAAGGGATTAGTTAATACATCCACATGTATTCAACCTGGACTCTCAATTAGCAGTAGTAATACCTTTGTCGAAGGTATGGCAAAGTTGATTCCTTCGATGCAAAAAACTATTTTGGATTGTAAAAAGAGCAAATATGATATTTGTTTTAATTTGGTAGGGGGATTTAAGGCTTTACAAGGCTACTTCAATACAATAGGAATGTTTTATGCTGATGAAATTATTTATGTTTTTGAAGGTTCAAATGAAGTTATCACAATCCCAAGACTGCCTGTTAATGTTGATATAGATAAAATTGTACCCCATAAAGTTCAGCTAGCACTAATGCAAGTTGGCGAAATACCCACATTTTGGGAAGAAGCTAAGAAGGTTCCAAAAGAATGGGTTTTGATTGATAATCAAGAAATGACCTTATCAACCTGGGGACAGCTGGTTTGGAGTCAATGCAAAGATAACTTACTTTCACAAGACAAGCCGCTTAAATTTCCAAAAATTGAATATGCATCAACTTTCATAGATGACTATAAAAGCAAACCAGCAGATGAAAAAATTATCTTGCAAGAAAATTTAGCTAGGTCTGCATGTCTATTGCTCAACCACAAAGATGGTATTAGTGCCATGAAGCAAGATGGAATTTTTAGACTTCGCCGCTACGAAGGCAAAAACAAAGATATTGACCACTTTGACCTACCTAAAGATAGACGTGTAAGCTGTATCGCTAAAGAGGGCAATTTATACTTACGTCACTACGGAGAACATAATTATGTCAACAATAACCCCTAATTATTTAATGTTTGACAAGTTTATAAATAGATTGGAACTAATAGGAACCCTGACAACAGTAACAGCATTACGCATTAGTGCTGGGCGCTCAATTGAACCAATTGGTTCTGATTTACCTGTGATGAAAGATGCTTTTGGTAGACCTTTGATTCCAGGAGCGAGTTTCAAGGGAGCATTGCGATCGCGTCTCGAAAGCATCCTACGTGCTATTAACCCAGATTTTGCAGCTAATCCTGCTATAGAAGCAGAGTGGTCTATTCCATCTAGAACAATAGAAAATGAACGAAAGGAAGTGATTAAAGAAGGTATAGACAAATTGAAAGAGGATACTGAGAAAGAGTTGGAAGGAGATCCCCTGAAAGTTCTAAAGCAAGATAAGTTGCTAACAGAAAAAATTCTGGCAAAGACAGATTTAGCCTCTCACCTCTTCGGTTCTCCTTGGCTTGCTAGTAAATTTCAAGTACGAGATTTAACGGTAGATCCAGAATATTGGTTTGGACAATACCAAGAAAGAGATGGTGTTGCCATTGACCGAGATACGGAAACAGCAGCAGACGGTAAACTCTATGATTTTCAGGTTGTACCAGCAGGAACACCCTTTTACTTTAAGGCTGTAGTAGAAAATGCTGAAGAGTGGGAACTAGGCTTATTAATGATTGGGTTGCACCAATTTGAGACAGAACAAATTCCTTTGGGAGGAGGGCGATCGCGTGGCTTGGGTGTTGTTCGCTTAGACATCGATAAGATGCGATGGGTCGATGTGGAGAACAACCCACAGTTTTTACTGGAGTATCTCCAGAAGTTAGTGATGGAAGATGAAACCGCTTACGAAGATGCTGCAGATTACAAAGATGAGTGGGTAAGACAACTTATTAAGCATCTGAATAATAAGATGATTCAGCATAATAAAACTGTCATTAGAACAGAACAATGAGAGTTTAAGTTTGAAAGAGCAGTCATTTCCCTACTAGGGTAGTTGTCAAGGGAAACAGTTTCTCAGGATTATTAAGGAATATGGAAGTATTAAAAGTATTTAGCATATTCCTTAAATAAGAGGTTGTATTTGCCGAAAAGCCTTGTCTGCTCTAATTGACAGAGCTTTAGATTGCAGTATAATGATGATAGAAGTTAATGGCAAATAACCCTTTATGAATGAACTAAAGTCAAGCTTTACAGTACTAGACTCATACTCTGCATCGACGCATTCTACATCTTTCCAAAAGCAGTATTGTTCTTTTACTCAGTATCAAGTTACACCTTTATTGCAAATTGCTCGGCCCATCAACTCAGTATCAAAAACTACACTCCTCAAAGAGTAAGTTGTTGCTGATCAATGTGTCGGCTACAGGCTAGCGCAGACTGCAGGTAAAACTACCTTAAAATAAGGGGAGAACGTAAAAATGGGTACTTACTGCATTTTTGCTTCTCCTTTAAAATAAGGAAAAAACTAACGGGAAAAAACAAATTAATCATGATTGAGCAAAGTAAAGACAAGGTGTACTTGGTTACTGGTGTAAGAGTAGCGATTGATAGTGATGATGGAATTTTAATAGCAGGAATATTTTCCGACAGCCCATTCATAGACAATGAACAAGAGTCAGTATCATCAGCATATCCAATAGGTAACTTTGCCTTTACTCGACGACAAGCTGCTTTCTTGAGAGAGCGTTTAAATGAATTTTTAAAGGATGAAGAATGATTGTGAGTAGGAACTCAACTGATAAGTGGTCGAAGACAAGCTATCGGACAATTTCTTCATTAAACTTGATTCGATTGAAAGAATTATCAAGAACTGAAGCAGTTCCTGAAGCAAGAGAATTGGTACACAAGTTAGCTAAAGTAGACAATGTAAAAAGAGTAAGGGCTATAGCTCCGAGATTTCCAGATATTCACTGGATCGATTTTGAACTAGAGTTACAGTCACAAACAGAGTTATCAGATGAAGTATGGGATAACATACAAGATTTAGTTATTGACTCTGAATGGAAGTTGAGAGATGATTCTGGAGAAAAATGGTATTTCTATGTACAAACAGTAGCTCGTCTTTCTTTACTTCAAGATAAGACTAAGGTAATTGCAGATTCTTCTTGTATCAGACAACCAACAGAAGTTCGTGTACGAACTTGGTCAAGCTCTCCTCTCAAATTAGTACTGCATTGATTGCCTTTAACCAAGCTTTTATAGAAACAAGCTTTTGTAAAAAAATGACCTGTGACCACTACCTTGAGCAAGCTAAAAGCAATGAACAAGCAGCACGCAGTGTTGTGAACAGTTATCCAGATTGGGCAGTTACTATATGCTTTTATGCAGCATTGCATTGGGTAGAATACTATGCTTGTATTAACGGGTCTGATATAGAGCAGGAATTTGAAGGGAGATCGCCTCACGAGTCTCGTCGGGATTATGTTAAGAACCTTTCCCGCCAACTAGGTAATCGTAATTTAATCAAAGTATATGAAAATTTAGAAAAAGAGAGTCGTAAAGCCAGATATCTAGAAGATATCTCCACTAATGCAAAGGCATATTACACTAAGAATAAATCAAAAGTTACAATATCTCTTCAAAATTTGCAGGCAATCAAGCAAATATTGGATGGCTGACTTATCAAATCCCCCTAAGGGGACGGAAACTTATCTCCGTCATATGCTGACTAACAGTCAAGTACTGTTGTCAGACTAGCTCTGTAGGGCGACGGATACTTTAATCCGTGAGATGTTGGATGATTAGTTTAAACAATCTCCCATCTCTCTTCCCCGCAAGGGGATTAAACAGAGTAAATTCCTTCAGGACATTAACGATGGCTTTTAGTAACTACAAAACAATAGGTGAAGTTCTACGAGTATTTCAGATGACCTATGCTGAAGCTAATTTTATGAAAGCATCTAAGTAATATCCCAATCCCTTTCGAGAAGACTTGCAAACACTTCTTTTTAATACAATGCACAAACGATTAGTCAACCATTGCACTATCGACTTCACCCTCATACCTGATGGACCAATTCTCATTAAATCTGGTAGAGAAGGGGCTGATCCTACAAAGCCAGATATGGAGTTTGTCGAAACATATCATGCAGGCGGACGCTCAATTTATTTACCGGGGAGTAGTTTGAAAGGTGCTATTCGCGCTCATTCAGAAAGGATTGTGAGGACTGTAGGAAGAGAAAGTCATTCCAATAATTCTAAGACTCCCTGGGCTAATGACCCCTTAAATGATAAGTATGATTATTTGAAAGATTTGCTGGGTCATGATGTCTATAAAAAATCATCTTTCACGGACCAGATGTTTGGCAATACTTCTATTGCCAGTCGTATCCGTGTGGAAGATGCATATCCCGTTGACCCTAAGCAAATTAAAGTTGAAGAACGTAATGGTGTAGCTATTGATAGAGTATTTGGATCAACAATACCAGGCGCATTATTCAACTATCAAGTCTGTACAATGGGGGAATTTCGCACCAAAATTCATCTGAAAAACTTCACTTTGGCACAGTTAGGTTTAATTGGTTTAGTACTGCGTGATTTAAATGATGGTTGGTTTGGTCTTGGTTTTGCCAAGTCTCGCGGCTTGGGTACAGTAGCAGTCAAATTCAATTCAGCGGCTGTGCAATATCCTGGATGTGAGTTAAACCAAGACAAGCACACAATACGCCAGTTAGGAAACAGCGGAGAATGGAATTGGAATTCTCTGCTGGGAGTAGGAGAGTTTTTGCCAAATACAGAAGCAGAGAAATATGGTTTCCTAAAACCAGATAGACAAGACACTCCCATTCGTGCTGAAGTCATGAATTTAGGCTTTGGTGTACAGCTAAAGTGGCAAGGAGATGGTGAGTCTGGTGTACCTGATTTGTTTACTAGGGCTGTTCGTGCTTGGAGTCAAGTTTTAAGAGGTGCAGCAGCATGAAGGGGTATGTGTATTCTAAACAATTTGTCTCACAAGATGACTTGAAAGTTTTGCTAGAAAAATTAGCAACGAAGCCAAGTTACTATTTTTTGCGTTCTGCTCATGCAGTCAGTGGTATCCGTATGACATTACCGACGGAATTTCCTACACTTGAAGGGCAAATGTTCAATGCTGATTGCGAATTGCGTTGGAAAAAACAAAGATCTAGCTATGATGTTTTAGTTCTCAGCCGAGTTGAAGTAGATATTCAGAACATCCAGCCAGTTCTGACTCATGACCAAACAAGTGATTGGGAAATTTGTGACTTCAATGCTTATTTTTACAACAATGAAACTAAATTTCCTAACGCTTTCATATTTAAGGGCTTAGAAGATGAAGATATTGGACCCGAAACCATTGATATAGGTCAGCGATATTTTAAGGATAAAAATACTGCAACCGTTCATTTTACTGCCCTTACTGTGAAGGAAAAATGACTAGAACTCCTCCCCCAAGACCCCAAAGATCCACACCACCAACTCCGCCTCGTTCTCGTGATTTTTCGGACGATACGGCTGCACCTAAGCCTTATGAATTAATTTCTTTTCCTAAAGAACGTCCAACCTTACAGCATCCCATTGGACATCATAAATATGATAGTCATCGTCTACATGGGACTTTGTTTCTCACTCTGAAAGTTAAGACTTCTCTGCACGTTTCCACAGGTGTGGTTGTCATGGGTAGCGACATCAACAGTCGTGTACCTCTTATCAAAACAATGGTACAGGGAGTTGACCAAAAACTTTCGATTCAAGGTAGTTCTCTCAAAGGTTGTATTAGATCTGTGTATGAGGCAATTACCAACAGTACTTTAACCATTGTTACATCGAAGTATAAAGCCACTATCCCGCTAGAACGCTTGCCTTGTAGGAACAAAACAGAACTTTGTCCAGCCAGTCTCGTCTTCGGTGCTTTAGATTGGCAAGGCTTGATTGACTTTAGTGATGCTAAATGTGAGGATGCTGGCTTTAGTACAGGATTTATGCCCTCTCTTTATCGTCCTCGTCCTGAACAGAGAAAAGCATACTTTGATCAAAGAGGTAAAGTTGCTGGACGTAAGTTTTATTATCATACAGTCAGAGCGATTGAAAAGGGTCAAAATCAAGGCATTGCAGTTCAGCAAGCGGCAAAAGAGTATACATTTACTACCAAGTTGCATTTTAGGAACTTGAAGCCAGAAGAACTTGGTACCCTGTTGATTGTGCTTGGACAAGACCCTAAGTATCCTCTTGCTCTTAAGGTGGGTGGTGGTAAACCAATAGGGATGGGAACGATGACAGTAGAGGTCACACAAGCAACTGTGCTGCAAAATGCTCAAGACTTGCGCGATCGCTACTCTACATATACCCCTTCACAAAGCGATCGCCTAACAGGTCAAGCACTACAACAATTTATCCAAAAACAAATACAAGCTGGTCATTCTAGGCTGATCCAAACCCCCCAATTACAGGAATTAGCTGTTGTACTAGGTTATCCAACTGACCGCCAACCCCCAGAAGGAATGTACTGATGCTGAGCACTGAATCCCTATCGGAAACTCAATGGCAAATAGCCCATGCGATCGCACTTACTCTAGTTAAAGATGGTACAGATGTCAACGAATTGGGAAAAGCGATCGCCTATCTCCGCGCCACTATTCATCAAACCGATGCAGGTGGAAGATTCTTCAAATACCTAAAAACTTTAGTTAACAACGGTAGGCAAATTGGACATAGTTCTAGAACTAGTGAATACTACCGTAGCATTGAGCGCGCTTGCAATCAATATCTGCAAAGGGAACAAGCTAATGCTCAAGCCATGTTGCAAATTTTAGGATGGACAGCACGTCTTATGCGCTACTACAAAGATGCTAGTCCTATTGAGGAAATTCCTACACCTCTTACCTCCATAGCTACAGGAGTAGATTTAGAAACAAAACAGGTCTCTGAACGCCAAGTAGAAATTGCACAGGTAAGTAGCAATCATAACTTTGTTGTTGGTCAACTTATAGAAGCTACAGTAACAGCAATCAAAGGGAACAAAGTAACGTATGAAATTGTGGGAAAGATTAAGCTTAGTGAAAGAGAACCCAAAAAAGCACAATTTCTTGCTGAAGGACAAAAGGTCAAAGTAGAAATTTTAGACCTGAAGGACGATGGGAGTATCAGAAAGGTTAGGTGTACTGATTAGAGAATTAGGTATTTCTCAATGTTTTGTGAGGGTAGGGAAACCAAGCTCTAGGACTTGGAATTTTCACAGATCAAAAAGGATTTGGGATATAACTACCAAAATGGTTATTAGCATCATATAATGGACTAAACAAACAAATTTTTCGTAAACCAAAGCGGGGTCAAAAACCCTGGGGGGTTCACGAAAAATGCCAGAACCTTGACAAATCAATAGGTCTAGCGTTTAGAAGAAACAAAGGTAAGCCATTTTCAGAGAAAATCAAGACGCTGAAATCGACTTTTTTTTCAGCTTTGGCAAAACCCTTTGTAGAAGTACTGCCTAGTAGGAGTTTCAGCCTTGGCAGTTGCTACTAACCAAATCCCCGCGAGGGGACTGAAACGTTTTAAATGGGTTGCCATATCTTGAGTACCATTGTTGGGTTGCTACTAACCAAATCCCCGCGAGGGGACTGAAACCTCAAATAACTCAAATCCAAATCTTGCGAGTCTGTCTGTTGCTACTAACCAAATCCCCGCGAGGGGACTGAAACAAAAATAAAGCACTACCAATAAGGCAGTGCAGGAAACTAAGTTGCTACTAACCAAATCCCCGCGAGGGGACTGAAACGTCAGAGAAAATTAGCTCTGATGATCTACATTGCATGTTGCTACTAACCAAATCCCCGCGAGGG
This sequence comes from Nostocales cyanobacterium Centralia_MAG_434, assembly GCA_021324415.1. Lineage (GTDB taxonomy): Bacteria > Cyanobacteriota > Cyanobacteriia > Cyanobacteriales > Nostocaceae > JAJPJF01. The sequence continues at coordinate 38,053 of JAJPJF010000073.1, read as the reverse complement.
GACTGAAACCGTAACCACACTCATCAGTAGATAATTCCATAAATGTTGCTACTAACAAAATCCCCGCAAGGGGACTGAAACTCTGCTTGGTTAGCACCCGCGAACTCGCTCTCTTCGTTGCTAACGACCTACTTATAAAGCTTCCATGTATCCTGTAAGTCCTTAGCTATTCGCGATCGCAAGTCCCAAGGTAAGAGAACTTCGACTTTTGGTCCCCATGCTCTTAGGCGCATAACGACATTGTTGTCGTTCACCCGGTAACTGACGGTGCAGTAGATATCAGATTCAGATCGTGATTGTAAAATCGATAAAAGAGATTGTTTGTTGTCTGGTGTCAGCTTTGCAGATACAATCAATCTTTTAGCCTGTGTGTGTGAAATTTCTTTAAATAATTCAGTACGTTCAGTACCTGCTATATAGTTGCTATGAAAATAACGCTCAAACCTGAGTAACAGTAATTCCTGCGGATTATAGAAGTCAAACCCCCAAGCTTCTGCCATTTTATTTTTAACTTCTTGAGGACTTGGTGGATATTTACCCTGACATTTTTGTATAAAATGCTGTGGAGCATCTATATCAACCCAGTTAGAATTTTCTAATTCTTGAATTTTTTTAGAATTCAGTTTTGTCTGTGATGTTAATTCATTAATATCAATCCACTTCAATTCTTTTAAATCTTCAATCCTATCCATTCTGTAATCGTACCAATCAATTTGACTCCACTTGTCTTCGTTTTGATTTAGAGGTGTTTGGCCATACGCAAACAAGTAGGGAGCACGTTGGTAGTAGTAGATACAAACAGGATAAACAATGTAATTATCTATGTCTTGAAAACGTCTAGCACTCCGATAAGTCAATTTAATAACAGAGACTAAATCTTTTTCCCAGATACTTTTAAGCTGACTTTGAATTTTTTGGACTTGTTCTGAAAGTTTCTCATGTACAATATATTCTACATGAATAAAAAATCGTTGAATGCCGTTGATTTTTTGAGAAAAGTTTTCGTGGAAACTAGCTAATTCTAAATGAGTATAAAGTTCTGACTCTATGAGCAATTCACGAGAAGCTGAAACAGCTAAAGTTGGAAACTGAGATACTTTACAAAATCTATTTCTTTGCAATTCACCTTTTTCATTTGTTTGTAGTTGCAACCAGCCCAATTTCACCAAGGTTTCAAAGTCATACTCTAAATTTTTACCAGTGACAGCAAAAAGACGACCTTCAGGAAGAGATTTTTTGGAGGTTTTTTTGAGCTTTTGAGTGATGGTGGCTGAAGACAGTAGGTTTTCTAGTTCATCGAGTGTGATTGGGTAGAGTTGCTGAAATGATTGACACCATTTGTTTTTTTCAATACTTAAGTTTGACTTAAATAACCACTCTTGCAGTGTTTTTGTACATCGACATTCAGGGTCATGCAAGATAGGGATTTCATCGCGTTGGTGATGTATTTTATCTGTGTGACTCACTCTCTTGGTTTGGGTGAAGAACTGCTCACGCCATTGTTCATAGGTAAACTGTTCGCCCAGTTGCAACCTGACTTCATCCGGTTCATCCCCATAAAGCGATCGCAAAATCACCCATAGACGTAACGCCTTTGCCAAGTTTTGTTTCAAAGACCCCGGTGTTAACCACTTCAGAAGTTCCACGCTAGGCGGATAGTCAAAAACCTCAGCAGACATGAGTCTTATTGCGACAAGAGTACAAATCTAGAATACCAGTTACTGGAAAAGGCGTTTTCCACTATCGTGTCATATTAGATTGGTAATTGCATACAGTACTTAAATCAATGACTACGTACCACATCACTTTAGAAAATGATGTTTTGAAAGTCGGGTTTGGTGAACCTGCAAATGGAGACCAAATTGTCCGCGATGCTGCTGCACGTTTAGATGAATTAATTGAGTCTGGGGAATTATCTGGAGGTCCCCTCATCAAAATCAATGGTCGTGCATCTGTACTTGTTAGCCAGGTTCTAGCACACAAACTATCTCACCTTTATGGGGCGATCGCATTCTTTGATCCCAAAATAGGTGACACAGGACTAGACAGGTATGTCATTACAATCAGTCATAATCCAAAGTACAAGGTTGGAGATACCCTCGACCTCAGTAGACCACAAAAGAATCATTCCAATGTCAAAGCAGTACTTTGTGGCTTTGCCAACACAGGAAAGTCGTGCTTTCGAGAAGGGTTAAAGCAAGCACTTTTAAACATCCCTGATGCACCAGACTCCTACGTTATCTCAGGTTGTCCTGATGGTGATGGTTCCTGGTATTGCGAAACCGCACGCCGCGATCCCAAATTGGCTCAACAATTAAAGAAAGAGTACAAAGCCAAATTCACCCCAGAGTTTGCCCAGCTAAAAGCACATGAAGTAAAAGTGATCAACACACCTTTACTAGTGTTTGATGTTGGTGGCAGAATTTCGGATGAAAATCGTTTGATCATGGCTGAAGCAACTCATGCTGTGATCTTAGCTAACACTGAGCAAGACATTTTGGCATGGCGAGAGTTTTGTAAGTCGTTGAATCTACAAGTGATTGCAACTATTTACAGCGACTACAAAGGGACAGCCGATCACATTGAGTCAGAGTCACCCATTCTTCAAGGTAGCGTTCACTATCTAGAAAGAGGAGAAGATGTCTCCCAACGTCCAATGATACAAGCTTTAGCTATGACGTTACTACGACTTATTCCACGTTGAGAATCCTAAACGAAAACCATAGCTTGACCATTAGCAATTTTCTGTTGCTAGCCAAGCACGCAAAACCTCTGCTACTGTCCATGCTTGGGCAATACATCCCCGTGGAGTCATTGGGGCATCACCATCAAAAATTTCGCTGAGACTGCCAAGACCGTGTGAGGTGAGATGATGAGCCATTGGTTGGAGAAATTGACGTGCTTGTTCAGGATTTTTGTATACACGTAGGTGTGCTAGGACAAACGGTCCCAATAACCAACCCCACACTGTACCCTGATGATAAGCTCCATCACGTTGATACTGATCTCCTCCGTATTTGCCCTGATATTTGGGATGCTCAAAGGTCAGCGATCGCAACCCATGCGAAGTTAGTAGGATCTGCCCACAAACATCTACGACACCTTTTTGTTGGGCTGGCGTGAGTGGACTTTCAGCTAAGGAAACGGCAAAAATTTGGTTAGGGCGCATAGATGGGTCATCTCCATCGGGGCTATCCAGCACATCGTAACAGTAGCCAGTTTTCTGATTCCAAAAGCGACCAAATGAAACTTGAGCACGGTCCGCCATCGCCTCATATTCTTGATGTGGTTTACTCAGATAGCGGGCAAAGTTTGCCATTGTGTGTAAAGCATTATACCAAAGGGCATTCACTTCAATTGGTTTACCAGTGCGAGGCGTTACTACCCAATCTCCTACTTTCGCATCCATCCAAGTGAGTTGCACACCTGTTTCCCCTGCATACAGTAAACCATCAGCAGAATCGAGGTGGATATTGTAACGTGTGCCGCGACAGTGCCAGTCGATGATTTCTTCCAGCACAGGGAACAGTTCCATCAGCAAATGATCATCTTTAGTGGTGTTGTAGTAAGCTTGAATGGCTTCAAAATACCAGAGAGTTGCATCAACTGTATTGTAGTCTGGTATCTCACCCGCATCAGGGAAACGATTGGGCAACATTCCCTGGTCTACGTACCTAGCAAAAGTGCGTAGAATAGAGCGTGCTACCTTTGGCCGACCAGTGGCAAGAGTTAAACCTGGCAGGCTAATCATCGTGTCTCGTCCCCAGTCGCCAAACCAGTGATAGCCAGCGATAATAGTTTTACCCTCAGGGTCTTCTGGTACGGAGCGATCAACGATAAACTGGTCAGCAGCCAAAACTAGACGATTAACCCACGCAGGAGAATCAGCAGCATTCGGGGGACGATGAGATTTCCAGAGTCCGATTAACTTTTGCTCAAGATCCTGACGCTGCTTGAGTGCTGCTTCTCCCTTCAAGTCTGGTTCCTTGTGAGTGCTAGCAGCAAACGTCAGTGATTCTCCAGGATTGAGTGTAACTTCAAAAGTAGCAGCATGAAGGTGGTCTTCTTTGTCGTTTAGTCCTCGGTAACGTTCAACTGCTAAGTCAAAGCCATAGTACCAATTGTGGACAGGCGATGTACTACCGTGGTTGCTCAGCAGATACAGTGGTGCAGCACCTGGATAAGCAGTGACACAAATCCCCTGATCCACCTGTTGAACAGACATTTGCCAACCGTTACTTTGAGTGTCGCCGTGATAATCGCGGTAGTTGACCATTGCTTTGAATGTCAACTTTAGGGGTTGGGTAGCGCGAGACAGCGTATATTGGACATAAGTTGTGTTAGCTCCGGGCTGCATCCATACCCGTTTTTCTAACAAGGCATCAGCAACAGCAAAATGCCATACAGGGATTGTACCTTCTAGAGAAAAACATTCAATGTGTTGATAACCGCAAGGACTGACGATACCATCTGCCCAACGGTTCGTATTCAGAGAATAAGAGCGAGTATCATACACGACTGTTTCATCTAGTTTTGCAAGCAGTAAGGTACGACCCAGAGGCGGTTGCAATGCCGCTACTAGTAACCCGTGATAGCGGCGGCTCAATAACCCTGCCACTGTTCCAGAGGCGTAACCACCAATACCGTTAGTCACCAACCATTCCCGTGACTCTGCTGCATCAAGATGACCGCAGATTTCTCGCCCAAATTCAATACCCATAAGTCAACACTCTTTCTGGCAATTAATATTTAGATTATTGGATTTTCTCCAGGCTGACTTCTTTGCGCCCATATTTTAAGACAGTTGACATCCAAACTAACTCGTCCATGAACCTTTCCATGCGGCGAATATAGGTTTGTTTATCAATCAAATTGCCTGACTCATCAAAGAGTTGTTGAACATTACCAAAATTAAGGTCATAGAAAATAGTGACTAGTCCCAACTCTCGCATGACAGGTAAAAGGTTTTGGATGACCCTTGTGCCACCAAAGGGACCTGATGAAACACCACATAGTCCAACGGCTTTATGGATATATTCTTTGAGACAGGTGTCAAGTACATGTTTGAGCAAACCAGGATAACCGTGGTTATACTCTGGTGTAACAATAATTAATCCATCTGCTCGTTCCATCGTTGCAGAAAACTCAGGGTCTTTGAGCGATTCACCTGCATCATTCGTAGCGATCGCCATATCTCTAATATCGATGAGTTGAGTTTCTAGGCGATCGCGTTGTGCAACTTGCTCAACCAAAAATTTAGCAACATGTTCACTTTGGCGACCTTGACGGGGAGTGCCGAGGATAACTGGAATGAATAATGGTGTATCTGGCATGGTTGTTTCTCCCTAGTATTTTTGTGAGTTCCAAAGTAGTCCACCATCCATAAAGCTAACTACCTGTCATACTGATTATTGCGGGAATAATTAGCCTCAAAATTATAGATATTTAAGGATTAATATCCAACAAGCTGATATTGTGGTTAGACAGTTCTTATAGAGTTCTCAGCAAATTTTAAAGTTTGTGCCCACTAATGATTTAGGATTGCTATAAATACCTAAGGAGTTGGCATTCACCAACTCCTCATGAGGGAACTGAAATATTTTTAACAGTCATTAACTGTACTAATGTCTAGCAGCATGCTCCATAGATGAATCTAGTGAATGAATCCACTCATAAAATTCAATGGTTTCTGGAGCGCAACTATGACATCCGCTACACTTTTTACCATCTGCCATCTTGCGGACTCGACCTTTGCGGATCAGGCGATCAAGCATTCCCCGTAAAGCATCTGCATCAATCCGAAAATGGAGTACCAGATCAGCAAGTGAAGCTTTTTTATGTTGGGCAAGAAACTGTTGTAATTCACTTAAAATCATAGTTTTATTTTTTGTGGGGAGTAGGGAGTAGGGAGTAGGGAGTAGGGAGTGGGGAGTGGGGAGTGAATAATTCAGAGGTTTTTTACTTCCTTGTCCCCCTTGTCCCCCTTGTCCCCCTTGTCTCCCCATCTCCCTATTCCCCAGGCTACGCCTGCGTTTCACGCTTAACCAGACGGCTTTGTTGTGCCATCTTCATTCCTAGTAGGGTGATAGTCATCGCGATCGCCAGTCCGAAAATCCAAGCAACGGAAGAACCAGGATGTTGTGCAAAGGTTGCGGTTTGGTAATAGAACACTGCGACCCAGTAAGCTAAACCAGTCGTCCAGCACCCTGCAAAGAGTGTCCACCCTAAATTCGTTTCGCGGTAAAGTGCAGCGGTAGCGGAGACGCAGGGGAAGTACAACAACACAAACAACAAGTAGGTAAAGGCAGCAGTTTTACTACCAAAGCGTTGAGACATCTGTCCATAAGTACTGGCGGAAACACCTTGATCTGCGGCTGCTTGTTTCTCGTCTTGGATATTGGTGGAATTTAGACCGAGGGGATCAAAAAGTTTCTCAGGCAGTTTTGCTAAATTTGTCGGAATGCTAGCAACCGCTTTGCCAATACCACCCCAAAAACTGAATGTTTCAGATGGTTTGTCTGCTTTTTCGTTTGCCAGATCGGTGTAGAGAGAGTTCATCGTGCCGACCATGACTTCTTTAGCAAAAACGCCAGTTAAAATACCGACGGTGGCAGGCCAGTTGTTTTGTGTAATCCCCATTGGGGTAAAGACCGGAGTTAATGTGCGACCTGCAGCACTGAGAATCGAATCTCGGCTATCTTGCTTACCGAAAGAACCATCAGTGCCCACAGAGTTCATAAAACCAAGGACAATGACCATCAAAATGATCGCGATCCCAGCTTTTTTGAGGAAGGCTTTTAGGCGATCCCATGCACGCAATAGAACCCCTTTGAACTTGGGAATATGATAGGGGGGGAGTTCCATAATAAAAGGCGCTGCTTCTCCTTGTAGTATGGTATTTTTCAAGACTAACCCAGTAAAGATTGCTGCTAAAATCCCTAACAGGTAGAGACCTAAGACCATATTTTGACCCCCAACCCTAAAAAACGCGCCGCAAAATAAGGCATAAACAGCCAATCTGGCGCTACAGGACATGAAGGGGTTCATCATCACTGTCATTAGGCGATCGCGCGGATTTTCTAGAGTGCGCGTTGCCATAATTCCAGGAATATTACAGCCGAAACCAATCAACATTGGCACAAAAGATTTTCCAGGAAGTCCCACAAATCGCATAAGGCGATCCATCACAAAGGCTGCACGTGCCATATAGCCAGAGTCTTCCAACACCGACAAACATATAAACATCATCCCAATTTGGGGTATGAAAGTAGATGTTGTCTCGAGTCCACGACCTGCACCATTTGCTAAGAGTCCAACCAACCATCCTGGTGTATGAATGCTTAACAGGAGATGACTGAAACCATCAACAAAAATCGTGGCAAAGGTGATATCGAAGAAATCAATAAACGCACCCCCAACATTAATTGCCAAGGTGAACATCAGGTACATAACCAATAGAAAAATCGGGATACCCAAAAAGCGGTTGAGTACGACTTGGTCGATTTTATCGGAAATGTTGGTTTTGACTTCCCTTGTGCGTTCTGCTGCTTGTTGCATCAACTGGCGGATAAAGCTGTAACGGCTATCCGCAAGGATGATATCAATATCTTCATCGAGTGTTTGATGGATTGTGCGGCGGTTTTCCACCACTATACATTCTAATTCTTTGCTCCTGAGTTCTGGTGCAATTCGATCCTCGTATTCTAGGAGTTTAAGTGCGGTCCATCGGGGATCTACGGCTCTGTTGGGACTGCGTTCCCTAATAAATGGGACGAGTTGGGCGATCGCATCTTCAATCACCGCTGGGTAGGCAACATAGGTAGGTGGTGCTATTGGGTTAGCTAAAGTCTGGTCAATGCGATCGCGTAATTCTGGAATTCCCTGACCTAAAGCAGCCGTCATGGGAACCACAGGACAGCCTAAACGCTCTGATAGGACAGTAACATCAATCTTAATCTCCCTTTGTTTAGCGATATCCATCATGTTCAGCGCCACAATCATGGGTAAGCGCATCTCCATGATTTGGGTAGACAGATATAGATTTCGCTCTAAGTTAGAAGCATCAATAATATTAATAATGACATCTGCTTCTCCAGAAAGCAGATAATCTCTTGCGACTAGTTCATCAAGTCCACTGTCGCCATCTTCAGCATCAAGAGAATAAACTCCTGGTAGGTCAACAACAGTGATCGTATTACCGTTATGAATGTATTTTCCTTCTTTGCGCTCAACTGTTACCCCAGGCCAATTTCCCACCCGCTGATTAGCACCTGTTAAAGCATTAAATAAGGTTGTTTTGCCACAGTTAGGATTACCCACTAGGCCGATGATTTGTTTAGTCATTTAATCAGTTATTAGTTATCAGTTATTAGATGTGACAAACAGCGCGTTGGCTTCGTCCTTACGCAGACTGAGTTTGAACCCTCGGACTTGAATTTCTATGGGATCGCCCAAGGGTGCACGGCGAATGACACTAAACTCGGTTCCGGGTGTGAGTCCCATTGCCAATAATTTGGCTTTATAGCTACGGGCACTCTTGTCATAGCCAACTACCCGACCTGTGCAGCCAACAGCTAAATCACCCAAGTGTGTATTATTATCCATCAAGTTCTATTGCTTTGGTATTAAATGACACTCTAAAAGCGCAAAAAAAGATTTTATCTATTTTCATGAGGTGCTATGACAAGGCTTCGCTTCTACACAGAATCTTCTGTGCCATACCCATTCCCAACCCAATACGATTATCGCCGAGTGCGACAATAACGGAGCCGTTGGTGGTGCTAATAATTTGAAGCCTATTTCCTGGAGCAAATCCCATTCCAATGAGGCGATGGACTGTGCCTTCCCCACCTTTGAGCTTGACCACTGACAGGCGTTCTCCTACGCTTGCCATTGCCAAGGGGAAAGATTTAACTGTCTCTGGCTTAGATTCTACCTCAACACTCTTTTGCTCTGGTTCTGGAGTTGCAGATGTATCACCAAAAAAACTAAATCCCCATCCCTTGAGCTTTTGGGTTCGATTTGGTGCATTTTGGTTGTCTTTGTTTTGTGCCATGACTCACCCTAATTGCCAATTACTTTCAAAAACATTTCTTGTATATTCTCCTCTAAATAGAAATTTTTGTCAAAGTCTTTATAGAACAGGCCTTGAATATAGCCTCTATCACTTACTTGCTACTGGATATTGTATGATGTAATCTATCTTTAGATTAAAATTTTTCTCATCTATATCTAGCAATCCTGAAAGCATTCGTGAGAAACGAGAATCCCGGTTTCTTGGAGAAACCGGGATTCTGAGACTTTTAATTGTTACAACTCCTATACGGATTGCTATAGATTATCTGGAGATCTTGACAAAGCTTGACCTCAACCACTTCAGAGGTTCCACACCAGATGGAAAAGGCGTCTTCCAGTGTCGTGTCATATTAGATTGGTAATTGCATACAATACTTAAATCAATAGCTACATACATCGCCTTAGAAAACGATGTTTTAAAAGTAGGCTTCGGTGCATTCACTATCTGGAAAGAGGACAAGAGGTTTCCCAACTTCCAATGGTACAGCTCAGTCAGCGTTGGGAATCCTAAACCAGAGTCATTGCAGTTCAATCTCCAGAGGCTTATGTGTCGTGCTAATTATCAAGTAACAAACTCAAATCTATGCCTTCAATTACATTTGACTTAGAAACCGTTACACCTCTATTTCTTGCTGGCGCTGATCAAACCACGGCTGAACTTCGTCCCCCTGCGTTTCGTGGTGCATTGCGGTATTGGTTTAGGGCGATCGCATCCAGCATCACAACTTTTGATAGGGTCAAAAAATGGGAGAACAAGGTTTTTGGCAGTACGGATGCTGGCGGTTCAGTCATTGTTCGAGTTCAGGCAGAAAAACCTACAAGTACAAAGTCTCTAGAAAGACCTGACTCTAGAGATACTATTTGGACTGGTTTATCCTATCTGCTTTTTTCTGTTTACCAAAGTCGGGATAAAGACGCTAGAGGATATATTCCATCTAAAAGACAATTCAAAGTAGTTTTACAAACTCGTCCACTCGTTGAAGATGGCTTACATTGTTTACAGTTGGCTGCTGGCGCTATGTGGATGCTGGTAAATCTAGGTGGTATTGGCTCCCGAAGTAATCGAGGGTGCGGCAACATTAAAATCAATGACTATGAATACAAAGATATTAATATACCTGAGATAGATTTGAAGAGTAAATCTACTAATTTAAGTGAATTTGAATTAGAGATTCAATTAGGTATTCGAGCTATCAAAAACTTATATAAAAGTATTTTATTAGCTACCAATATTTCATTAACAGCACCTACAGAATTTGACATACTACATCCAAACACAGCTAATCTGTATATCTGGCAATCCGATAACCCTGTTATCAATCAAAGATGGGATCAGCTTTTGAATGCTTTTGGAAGTCAGTATAAAAATTTTAGGACTCGATACAATATACCAACCGGAGATGACTATCCACAAGTCAAAACATGGATTTCTAGCAGAGGTAGATCTAGGGTAGTAACTATTAAACGTGCTGCTTTTGGTTTGCCAATTCAATTTTACTTTACATCTCTACCAAGATCTAACAATAAAGCATCTTTAGAAGCTGATAAGGAAATTCGTAGGAGTGCATCACCCTTTCATGTCAAAGTTTTGTCACTTTCTAAGGGACAATTCGCTATTCTTATCATCCATTTCAAAACACAGTTAATACCAAGTAGTTGTAGGTTGGTTCTCATAAACAAAAATGCATCAACGTCTACAAAATTTCCATCGCCAAATCAAAATATTATTGATGAATTTATCAGCAAGCTGAACAATATATCAATGGTAACATTTACATGACTAACTCAGAATTTTGGCTACTTAAACTTAATGCTCTACTGCACGATCCACCAAATAAACCATTTGACATTCAAAAGCATGAGGGACAATCAAACAATTGGGCAAAAATTTTAGGTATTACATTAACTAAGCGAGATTTTCAACAAGCAGACTGGATTGCATCGGCTGCCGATCGCCTGAACTTTCCCAAGTATAGAAGCATTGGCGGAGCTAGTTTTCGCAATCAACCCTATCTGACTCATCCCTTGGCTGGAGTGCGTCTCAATCTTAGTAAAGGTCGATTTTTGCCTACTCAAATTGATGAGTCTCAACTACAACAAGCAATTCGAAAATCACTAGAATCAATTAAACCCGAAATTAAGCAAGACCCGCAGAAACTTTTTCTTTGGCTGTGGCGCAATTGGTCAGATGAAATTCAACGCACTGAAGGTAGTCAACTAGGCGCTTTATGGGACTTACTACCAGCCGATACTCGCATCCCCGATCACTCGATTTGGTCACATCAGGCTTTGACGAGTGCGATAGCCGCCACCAATTCCGATCCAGCGTTTTTGTTATTTACCATTGGTCCTGTTCAAGCATTTATCAGTGCTGCACGTCGTACTCAAGACTTGTGGACTGGTAGCTATTTGCTTTCGTATCTCAATTGGTGTGCTATCCAAGTCATTGCTGATGCGATTGGGCCTGATGCAGTGATTTTTCCGAACCTGGTTGGACAACCTTTGTGCGATCGCTGGCTGCACAGCAAAGGTATCCTCTCTGAGTCACCCAGACTAGAAGATTTGATTTTACCTAGCTTACCTAACCGATTTTTGGCGATAGTACCTACTAGTCAGGGTGAAGATTTGGCAAAAGAAGCGGCTGACAGGGTGCGATCGCAATGGCAAGAAATCTCTCAAGCAGTACGTCTAGACTTAGAAACAGTGTTAGGTCAACCTCCTGCTTGGTCAAAGACGTGGGAAAGGCAGATCACAAATCTATTTGAAACTTATTGGCAAGTGTATCCTTGGCGACCCACAGGAACGGAACCGATTCAGGCTGATGCATTTGAGCTTTTGGAGAAGCATAGGACTTACTTAGGCGATCGCACTGACCGGACAGAAAAAATACTCAGTATCTATAGTAAAGACACTTATCAGCCTAATATAGGAGCAATTTACAGTGATTTGTACTTCATCACTGAAAAAGCTTTAGGTAGCCGCAAAGGTTTAAGAAATTTTCTGCAAGTTGAAGAGACAGGAGATAAATCTACCTTGGGGGGTGAACGTGCTGCTCTGTATGATGGGATAGATCATCAAAATTCATTGGAAGACAATTTTGATGGGGCTGGACGGAGTAGAATCCGTCATTTCTGGATTAATCTTGCCAAAAAGTTAGAGAGTTTGGAGATTCAAGATACAGGTCAAGAACGTTTAGACGCTGTAGAGGTGAGTAAACGATTGGCTTGGCGGTCTTATTTTAAAAACCAACTGATTTCTCATCAAGAACAAGCTCAAACAAGTGATGATGACATAGAAGAAGTGACACTTGAAGAGTTTAATCAACTTAAATTTCCCTCTACAGCTACTGTAGCAACTGCTGATTTTAAAAAGAAAGTTCTAGAATCTTTCCTCGTTAGTGATTCTCAAAGGTTACGACAAGCAATGAAACAGTGGTTAGATGCTATTCGTGACAGTGTGATGAGAAAAGGTAACTACATAAAAAAAGATGTGATTCCTTTTTTATCAGCAAAGTTAGAGCAGCCTAGCTTAAATAAACAAGACAAATCACTACTGTTAAGATTTCTCAAAACTGATGGTAGGTTATTGTTTGAAGAAACTTATTACGAGCGAGTGCGTGAGTTAGCCCAGAGAAAAGAAGAGATTTTATTTGCTTTATGCAAATTAAAAGAATTTCTCAAAATCGTGACTTCTGACCAATACAAAATTCCTAAACCCAGAAAATATTTTGCTGTGCTTATGATGGATGGCGATAATATGGGCGAGTGGATTGCTGGGGATAAAATGCCTGAGTACGAAAAAATCTTGCATCCACAGACAAGACAAGCACTAGAACAACGTCAAGATTGGCAGGAAATTCTCAAAAGTCCTCGCCTAATGTCTCCAGCCATTCACGGATTTATTAGCAAAGCACTGGGTGATTTTTCTTTGAAATTGGTGCGGCATATTGTGGAAAATCGTTATCCAGGCAAGTTAGTTTATTCTGGTGGAGATGATGTTTTGGCTTTATTGCCTTTAGATTTTGTCTTAGAAGTTGCTAGGGAATTACGAGCAGCTTTTTCTGGAGAGGTAAAAACTAATGAGGCGGGAGAAGAATTTCAAGTAAGTTTCGGTGATGCTAAAACAGGTTATATATGGCTTAAGTTACGAGATGAAGATAAACCCAGATTACTAGCAACAATGGGACACAAAGCAACAGCAAGTACAGGCATTGTGCTTGCACATTACAAACAAGCTTTAGATGTTACCCTCACAGAAGTTCGTAAGGCTGAAAAAGCTGCCAAACGTCAGGAATGTCGTAATGCATTGAGTCTCACTTTTCTCAAGCGTTCTGGTGAAATCATGAGTGCGGGAGCAAAATGGACTTATCCAGAAGATTCCACTAAAGATTTACGTGAAAAGTCTATAGACACGGTAGACATTCTACTAAAGTTTCAAGGCAAATTTGCAAACGATGAAATTTCTGGCAAGTTTCCATATGTGTTACGGGAACAAGCTGAAACTCTATCTCGGATGGTGAATGCGTCTCCCCCCTTGAATCGAGATTCGCTAGAAAATCTCTACACAAGTTCTTTAAAAGATGTATACATAGCAGAAATTAAGCGACTTTTGAACCGTCAACAGGGAGGAAAACCAATTTCAAAGCATGAGCAGGAAGAATTGGCAGAAAATTTATCCCATCTAGTTATGCAAGCTGATCTGGAACAAAGCACAACAGCCAGCCAAACTGGCAAACTGAAGACTTTTGCTGACTTGTTAGTATTCACTCGATTTTTAGCAAGAGTCGAAGCAGGAGAAGAAGAGTAATGCAGATTTTTATTGAGCCTTCTGATGTTTTGTTGTTTCGAGATGGTCGTCCCTTCTCAGCGGGTGAGGGACATCGCGCTAGGAGTATCTTCCCTCCGACACCTAATACTATACAGGGGGTGATTCGTTCCAAAGTTTTAGCAGATAGGTGTGGAAGGTATCAACAATACCGTGATGGTTGTGCAGGTTGTTTAGAACAGGACATATGTACTATCTCAGAGGAAATTGGCAGACCTGCTAGAAGTGGTCAGGGAAATTATGGGGGTATGTACCTCAGGGGTGCATTGATTGCTAAGTATGACCAGTCAGAATTGACAACTTACTTTCCTATACCTGCAGACGTTGTACAGGTGAAAGACAAAAATAACTGTTCTGCTAACGTACAACTGCAATGCTTGCGTCCCTTACAACAGCCACCTTTTGGACAAAATGACCTGGCGCATTCTTTACTACCACTTTGGACTCCAGAAACAAAACCTGTGGAAGCAGTCCAAGGTTACTGGAGTCATCAAGAGTTAGTTGAATATCTTTTAGGTGGATGTTCTCACAGCTTTACTAGCCCAGGCAAGCTTTACGACAGAGAATCTCGTTTTGGTATTGAAGTTGATAACAGTATCCAGGCTGTTAAAGAGAGCAGACTCTATCAAACTGAGTTTATCCGTTGTCAGGAAAATATCGGCTTATACGTTGAAATTGAAGGAATTCGGCGTTTAAGTGCTGAACCTGATCCAGATGTGGGGTTGATTGGGATTGGTGGTGAAAATAGGGCTGCTAGTTGTACGAAAATATCAGGTATTGATTGGGGTAATTTTACTGCAAGCCTGAGCGATCGCCTCCAGCAATCTGATGGGTTTAAGCTTTATCTGGCAACCCCCACGATATTCGATAGCGAACACAAGCAAGGATGGCTTCCCAAATGGATGAATCCAGAAAGCTTAACGGGGGAATTTAGAGGTATTCAGGTAACACTGAAAGCCGCTGCTTTGGGACGTTACCAAGTCATTGGGGGATGGGATGTTGCTTACAATCGTCACAAACCAACCCGTCGTGCTGTCTGTGCTGGCTCAGTTTACTACTTCACAACCAAAGCCAGTCCGCAAGAGGTGTTAAAAGCTTTCCATTGGCAAAACCTAGCTGATGAAGAGATGGATGCTCAAATTGGCTATGGTCTCAGCCTAGTGGGAGCTTGGAACTATTGGGAGCTTAATTAAGGAGAAATCATGCGAACAATTATTACGACTACTGGCACATCACTATTAACAAATACTGCCCGTGAACTCAAAAAGCCACCCTCTTCTGTTACTGATGAGGAAATACGGCACTTTTTTGAGCAAACTGGAGCCGCCAAAGCTTCAGCAGAAACCAACTCTCTACTCAAAATTGCCACTTCTAATGATGAAGTAGTGTTACTTTATACTAGTACTTCTGAAGGTGCTCGCTGTGCCAAGCAGGTTGAAAATTACCTCAAAAACAAAGGCTGGAAAGGGCTGCGCTCTCGTCAACTCTCTTTAGAGCAAAATGAAGCTCAATTTGAGCGTCATGGCTTGCGTCATCTGGTTGACATTCTAATTAATGAAATTACGAAAGCTCAAAAACAGCAACGCGAAGTCATTATTAATGCGACTGGAGGCTTTAAAGCAGAGATCGCCTACACCACAATGGTGGGGATGATTTTTCAGGTTCCTGTCAAATACATCTATCAGGATTTTCAACAACCCATCACTTTTCCGGCTTTACCGATTGTCTGGAATATTGACTTATTGGTGGAGTATGAAAGCTTTTTTGAATGGATTGGCGCTGATTATCGCGATTCTTTGGAAGTTGAGCAAAGGCTAAAAGCTATCCCAGATCGGGAGCAAGTTCAAGCTTTGCTCCTCCCACCTGATGCAGATGGTATTGTCTTGCTTTCCCCAGCAGGTGAAATTCTTTGGAAGCGAGTGCAACAACAACGGCAAATTGCAGAGTTTCTGGAAGATCCAACCCCTTCACAAGTTCCTGAAGCTGACAAAATCTCCAGTTCTCTAGATGAGGTGAAACATCACTATCCCAAAGGAACATTAGCCTTTGCCCAAAAACTAGCTGCACTGGAAGCTGTAGAAGAAATTATTGGTGGATTTTTTGAGCCTACCACAATGCGAAGGGTCAAAAAGGTTGACAACGATGGCTCTATCCGTGTTCTGTGGGCAGATAACGAAAAGGCTGCCAATATTACGATTCGCACAACTGCACGGGGACAAGCACAAACTTTGAGATTTTGCGATCGCTACATCCATCCTTTACTAGATTCTTAACTTATAGGAGTTCCTTGAATGTTTAAACAAGTCAAACTACTCTTCCTTTATACTGAAACTCCCCTACATGTGGGCAGTGGTAGCAGTCTAGGGACGGTGGATCTCCCTATTCAGCGGGAAAGACATACAAATTTACCCATGATTCAGTCTTCTGGAATCAAAGGTAAACTCCGCAGTGCATTTGAAAATAATGGAGGACAAACAAACCCAGGGATAATTTCAGCAATCTTTGGTCCGAGAGACAATAAAGCTAGCGAACACGCTGGTGCTTTATCCCCTGGCGATGGACGATTACTTTTGTTTCCTGTCCGTTCTCTTGCAGGAGTATTTGCCTGGATCACCTGCCCATTAGTCATCAGTCGTTTTGTGCGAGATTTAAAATTAGCAAATCAGTCTCACAATTGGACATTTAATTGTAGTGGTAGTCAAGCAATTGTGCCATCTGGTAGTCATCTTGTGATTGACAATAGCATTGTTCTTGAAGAATTCTCATTTGCTGCTCAAACTGACAACCTACAACTAACAGAATTTGCTGCTTGGTTAGCTACACATGCTTTACCTTCTGGCGATGAGTATCAATTTTGGAAAGATAAGCTAAAAAAAGACTTGGTTATCATCAGCGATGATGCTTTCAAAGATTTCTGCCAGTTTAGCACTGATGTTGTCTCCCGCACTAAGTTATCTCAGAAAACAAAAACTGTTGAAGATGGTGGGCTTTGGACAGAAGAAAATCTCCCATCTGATACTTTGCTATATACTCCTCTTTTTACTTGCGATCCCCGTACTGGAAACAGAGAGAGTGTACCTGCTGAAGTCACCGATGCATCGAAAATTTTGACGACTATTCAATCCTATCTGACTAACGGTCATTCTCGGTTGCAATTGGGTGGTAATGAAACTGTGGGGCGAGGAATTGTTGCTACTCGTGTTTTGTAGTTTAATCGCAAAAATTGCAAGGAGTCATCTTTCATGTCAGAAAAACCAATCCTAAAAAAACCAGTTTCAAGAGTAGCTGAAACACCATCTCTACCAGAGACGACGCCACCATTATCATCTGTGACAACAAATCCTAGAGATTTAGATCGCAGTCGTGCGCAAGCAGCTTGGAATAATATTCAAAGCGTTAAAACTCAAGATGAGCAAGCAAAGTATGGTAGTCTTGCTCGTCAAATGCCAACTCTTATTCAAGTTAATGGACTAGGACAAACTCTAGCCTTTTTAAAGGCAAAAGGAAACAAACACCATAAAGAAATGTTTAACCATTTATCCATTTGGGTGTGTAGTCGGCTGAACTTGAGTACAGAAAAAGAAACTCTTTTAGACCATATCCTCAAAATGGACAGTCAACGTTACCGCCTAGCAACTGGCGAATCCTTAGCTTTTTTGCAGTGGGTTAAGCGGTTTGCTGAAGCAGAGTTAGATTCTGAGGACTCACAATGACTTTCATTTATCCCTTACCCATCGATACTCAACAAAAATTTGAGCAGAGAACACAGTGTAGTAATTTGAGTCTATTGCTAGACCGTTACATTGGTTATAAACTTGAGCGGCAAGATTGGAAATTTCAGGAAGAGCAAAAAGCTGAGTTATTTAGGGCGATCGCTCGTGAATTCCAATTCTCTCCCCATTTAATCCAGCACTATTATCAACGCTGGCAAGCAATGACTAAAACATTGCCTCATGTAGAACACTTTACAGCATCTCCAGAATGGCGAATGGTTATCGGTCTTGGACAGACTAGCATTTTAGAAACCAGCATGAGTGTGGATCGCATCACAGGTATTCCTCTCATCCCTGGTAGTGCCTTAAAAGGGTTAGCGGCATCTTATGCTATGTTGTGTGCTCTAGAAACAACTAACAGAGCAGAGGCTGAAAATAACCCAAATTTCAAAGATATTTTTGGTTCTCAAAAAGAGTCTGGCAAAGTTATTTTTCTGGATGCAGTTCTAACAAAAGAACCTCAACTAGAACCAGACATCATGAACAATCACTACCAGGAATATTACAGCGATAAAAATGGTAACATAGCCCCTACACCATATCAAAACCCAGTACCAGTATACTTTCTCACTCTGGGAAACAAGAGCGAGTTTGCCTTTGCTGTCGCAAGTCGAGATCAACAATCAAATGCAAAAGAACTTGTCAATCAGGCTAAATCTTGGCTGCAAAAAGGGTTATCAGAACTCGGTATCGGAGCGAAAACAGCCGCAGGTTATGGCTACATGAGTACAGTCTTAAGTAATTGATTATCAAAAACTCTCCCTATCTCCCTTCTCGATTTAGAGAACCCTCGCCAAAATGAAATAGCCATCATATAATTGGTCAGATACAGAATTTTTCGTAAACCCAAGCGGGAGTAAAAACCCTAGGAGGTTCACGAAAAAGCCCAGAACCTTGACAAGTCAATAAGTCTATCGTTTCAGAAACTGAAAGGAAAGCCAATATGAGCGGAAATCAAGACGCTGAAATCGACTTTTTTTCTAGCTTTGACAAAATCCTTTTCAGAAAGCCTGCCCAGTAAGAGTTTCAGCCTGGGGAGTTGCTAATCACTAAATCCCCGTAAGGGGACTGAAACCCTCTGGCTGTAAGGCCATCTCTAGAGACTGAAGCGTTGCTAATCACTAAATCCCCGTAAGGGGACTGAAACAAATTTTTATGAATCGATACCACTGGCGTTTTACTGACAGGGATAAGTTGCTAATCACTAAATCCCCGTAAGGGGACTGAAACAGAAAAATTAGTTACGTTCTACGAAATACTTATTTAGAGTTGCTAATCACTAAATCCCCGTAAGGGGACTGAAACCTTAAAATATGGCTTTTCAATTTAATCCTATAACTGGGGTTGCTAATCACTAAATCCCCGTAAGGGGACTGAAACTTCAATATTATTTAGCCGTTCTTCCTCAAGCATTGCGTTGCTAATCACTAAATCCCCGTAAGGGGACTGAAACTAAGGGTGTACGAGTTTTTATTGAATAGTCCAAAAAAGGGTTGCTAATCACTAAATCCCCGTAAGGGGACTGAAACAATCCACTGCAATTGTCTTTAAGCTTAATTACGGCAGGTTGCTAATCACTAAATCCCCGTAAGGGGACTGAAACGCGTATAACCGTTGCGATAGTAGCGATCATCTTAGCGTTGCTAATCACTAAATCCCCGTAAGGGGACTGAAACTTTTCAGACATAAGCTCAGCACTTGTGTCTATGGGTCGGTTGCTAATCACTAAATCCCCGTAAGGGGACTGAAACCCTGGATCTGAAATTCCAAAAGCGCTGGAGATCTCTGCAGTTGCTAATCACTAAATCCCCGTAAGGGGACTGAAACTTATAATGGACGACTTTATTCAGCATTTAATGAATCGTTGCTAATCACTAAATCCCCGTAAGGGGACTGAAACCAGTAAGAGCGATCGCGTTTGTGAATGTTCCTACTGTTGGTTGCTAATCACTAAATCCCCGTAAGGGGACTGAAACCTCCATAAAGCGGTTGCAGTTGTTTTTTTACCACTAGCGTTGCTAATCACTAAATCCCCGTAAGGGGACTGAAACGATACTAGTCCTATAAGAAGAAAAATAAACCTCATCTAGACGTTGCTAATCACTAAAGTTTTGTTATGCCACTCCATAGCCCGTGTACGGACGTTTATAAGGTGGCTGTAAACCCAACACAATATCTTCTTTAGGTATTCCCATCTCAAAAAGTTCCTGTGCTAAGTCTACATCTGTCATATTCTGCTGTATCCAGATTTTGCCATTTTTAATATCAAAATGCATCACGCTATGATAAACGCGATTTAAACCGTTCCAACCTACACGCATTAATTGATAATGGTCGTGTATTGTATCAAATATTAATTCATTTTCAATCTCTTCAAGGTTAGGTTTATACCTACCGTGCTTTGTTAAGAGAGCTTGGATGTATTGGCGATATTGCTCTAGTTTCTCCATAGCACAATCATCTCCATAATTGGGTCGTATACTATTAGCTTTAATTGATGTCGTTTCACTGCGATTTGAGCTAGTCGAGTCTGAAAAAATGTTTCATAAGTATCAACTGGAACTGCCAGATATAATTCACGTTCTGGTTCATTCTCTTCAAGTACGATCTGATAATTCAGGAATTGTCCCAAAGCGGTATGGAAGTCGCTGACAGCAGAGTTACTCGCAAAGCTTTTGATTTCAACGGCTATTTTTTCCCCTTCTCGTTGTGCTGCTATCAGCCTTTCTGCACCCAAATCTATTTTTAGTGTCACTTCCACAAATTCTATTTCTAGCCTAGCTTGGGTTGCTTAAAGATAAATGGGTTATGGGGCATGATTGTATTTTTACCAACTTAACAACTTTGGCTGGTAAAGACCTATACTGCGATCGCTCAGATAGTTTACAGAAGTCTCGCCAAAACCAAACAAGCATCATATAATAGGGCAGATACAAAATTTTTCGTAAACCCAAGCGGGAGTGAAATCCCTGAGGTGTTCACGAAAAACTCCAGAACCTTGACAAATCAATAGGTCTAGCGTTTGAAACACCGAAAGGACAGCCAATATGACCGGAAATCAAGACGCTGAAATCGACTTTTTTCCGAGGTTTGGCAAAATCCTTTTCATAAAGCATGCCCAGTAAGAGTTTCAGCCTGGAGACTTGCTATTAACCAAATCCCCGCGAGGGGACTGAAACTTTAAAGGTACTAAAAAAGAACAATTTGAATTAGAAAACTTGCTATTAACCAAATCCCCGCGAGGGGACTGAAACAGGTTATACGGGACTTGAACAAGAATGTCTCTAGCTACTTGCTATTAACCAAATCCCCGCGAGGGGACTGAAACTTGTGAATGCAATAACACGATTGCAATAGGCGATAAACTTGCTATTAACCAAATCCCCGCGAGGGGACTGAAACTTTTAATTCTCCTGTGCTAATACGGTACTCATTAACTTGCTATTAACCAAATCCCCGCGAGGGGACTGAAACTCCATGTTCTTAACTGTGCCATCTGGTAACAGGATGTCTTGCTATTAACCAAATCCCCGCGAGGGGACTGAAACGAAGCTGCAAGCGATCGCTCTATCAATTGATTCGTATCGCGTAAACTTGCTATTAACCAAATCCCCGCGAGGGGACTGAAACGAAGCTGCAAGATTAGAATTTATTACGCCCAAAACAACTTGCTATTAACCAAATCCCCGCGAGGGGACTGAAACGACTGGTTGAACAGGGACATACCCAGGGTTAGCCTGTCTTGCTATTAACCAAATCCCCGCGAGGGGACTGAAACTGGAGCAGATAGTAGATAGGCATTGACACCTCCCCCTTGCTATTAACCAAATCCCCGCGAGGGGACCGAAAAAATAATTTCTGCGTCTTCTAGAGCTTCGTTGCTTATTTAACTCCATATTGTGCCAAATCAGACAAACCAAAAAACTACCCCAAAAGGATAGTCTTATTTTTAAAAAGTTTTTACCAGTGGGAGATGAGCAATTATGCGGAAAAACGCTATTAAATCTTTAAGAGTAGAGACTTTACCAAGTATTGCTCAATTTTTTGCTAGAGGAGTGAAAATGAAGAAAACATCATTGTTTAATAAAATTGCTAGTGCGACAGCAGTTGTTATTTTGGGGATGGCAAATCCTGTTATGGCTACTTCTGGGGCAAAAACTCCCCAAATCTCACCAGGACTAGTGGTAGAACACTCGGAACTGTTGCCTACACCCCAGTCTATGCTAATTGCTGCCCGACATTGTGCTATCAAGCGGGTATATCACAAAGGTTACTATTCTCGCAGATTTGGGATTGTGGGCAGAAGACAATATCATCCAGGATACTATACGACAAAACGAGTGTGTTATTAGCTCTTAGCACTGAGTTTGCGTGCATGAGAAGAATCGATTCCTGCTTGTTTACGGTACTTGACGACAGTCCGGCGGGCGATCGCCACTCCAAATCGTAACTTCAGTAGTTGAGCAAGTTGCTCGTCGCTGTAGGGTTTTGCTGGCGGTTCTTCTTGAATAATTTGGATAATGAACTGTTGAATCTGTGTGGGTGTCCGTCCACCCACACCAACGGGAGGACAAAGCGATCGCAACGGCAATACTTGGCTTTGCTGTCCGCCAATGAGCAAGTAGCGCTCTCGCACAATCCGGCTGATGGTAGCATCTGAAAGCCCAACCAACTGAGCAACTAGCTGTTGTGGTGTGGGCACTAAATCTAGGCTATCCTTACTGGTGAGAAAAGCTTGCTGGCGTTCCACCAAAAATTGTCCAACTTTGAGTAAATTTTCCTGCCACTGGTTCAGTGCTGCTAGCAAGTTGCGTGCCTCTTGCAGTAAGCTTTCTAAGCGTTGGGTTTCCTGGGTTTTGCAGTGGGATTGACCTAGAGTGGCAAGCGCTTCTTCATCCAGGGAAAACTCTTGGTTTACCTGACAAACCAAAGAAACTTGCCACTCATTTCCATGAGGTTCAGCTCGTAGATCAGGAGTGACAATTGCGGCTGGACAATAGCTAAAGTTTCTTCCTGGTCGAGGTTCGAGCATCTGAATTTCTACAATTGCTGCTGTTAACGCCTGCAAACTTAGAGACGGTTCTGAAAGTCTTTGTTGCAGTTTCTCCAGCAATAATTTTTGATTGTGCTTTGCCTCAGTTGAGTGACCAATACACTCTGCTACATTCTCTAAGTCATCTTGCACTAGAAGCACAGCAAGACTATCAGGCTGGTCTCGGAGTTGCAACAGCAAACACTCTTGTAGTGATCTCGCTCCCACACCGGGAGGATCAAGGTTTTGTAACAAAGGCACAACTGCTTCTAACTCCTTAGCACTCCAAGGGCTTCCTGCTGCCCAGACTTGGGGTGATTCTTCTAAGTAACCAGAGGGTGAAAGCCATTGAGTCAGATAAATCAACGCTTCTCGCCGTCTGGATGCTAGGTCAAGGGCGGAGATTTGTCCTCGCAAATGTTCTTGTAAACTCAGTTCTCTAGCAACTGGACTGTACCAATTTGGTAAAACATCTTCTAGCAATGCTTCGTGATTTGTAGAGTTTTTCCGCAAGAAGGGATTGTGCTTGACTTGTTCTTGTAAATACTCCCGAACTCGTAGATGATTCCAAGGGAGCAGTTGCACCAACTGGCGCAATGTTGGGTAGAGAATTGTTTGCGTTTCTAGATGCGTTTCTAAGGAGGAATTTGAAGTCAGCGTAGGCAAATTCATGAGGTCTCCTCCTTTTGGCTAAACACGAGATATTCAGGTAAAATCGTGCGTCCTCCAGAGAGAATCGCTGCTCGTTCCAAGATGTTTTGCAATTCCCGCACATTCCCAGGAAAAGTATAATTCCTCAATCTCTCCATTGCAGACTCAGCCAGTGCCAATCGTTTTAATCCCTGTCGCACAGCAATAGTGTTGAGAAAGTGTTGTGTAAGTTGTTCTAAATCTTCAGGCCGATCGCGCAAAGGTGGTAAGTTAATCTGCACAACGTTAAGCCGATAAAATAGGTCTTCTCGAAATTGGTTTTGCTGAACCATCCGCTCTAGATGGCGATTTGTGGCGGCAATAATCCTGACATCGACTGTACGTGTCTGGTTGCTACCCAATCTTTCAAAGGAATGATCTTGCAACACCCGCAGTAGCTTACCTTGAATGGCAGGCGTCAATTCTCCCACCTCGTCCAAAAAAATTGTGCCGCTATTTGCCTGCTCAAACCTTCCGATGCGGAGGTGGTTTGCCCCAGTAAATGCCCCCTTCTCGTGTCCAAACAATTCAGCCTCTAACAAATGTTCTGGTAGTGCAGCGCAGTTCACTTTCACTAAAGGCGCTTTGCTCCGGGGACTGGCAGCATGAAGTGTGGCAGCAACCAGTTCTTTTCCAGTACCAGATTCTCCAGTAATCATCACTGTTGTATCTGTGGGAGCAACGCGACCAATCAGCTTGAAGACAGATTGCATTCCTGGCGATCGCCCCAATAATTCCTCTTGTCCCGCCTGCAATGTCGATTCACCCACCTGATACATTGGCTCTTGATGATGGGCTAATGCCTTTGCTGTCAAGTTGACCAATTCATCTAAATGAAAAGGTTTGGTCAGGTAATCATAAGCACCCAACTGCATCGCCTCAATTGCCGTGCGGCTGGTTCCGTATGCTGTCATCACAATCACTGGCAACTCAAATAGCTTTTGGTCTAGCTGCTTCAGCACGTTCATTCCCTGTGTTTTGGGCATTTTCAGATCCAAAAACACCAAATCGGGACCAGATGCTGCATCTTGCAATAACTTTAATCCCTGTTCTCCGTCTGCTGCTTCCAGAACCTCATAACCCTCACTTCGCAGAATTTGAGCGATCGCCTGCCGCAAAGCTTTTTCGTCGTCAACTATCAGAATCTTCGCCATTGCACGTTATATCCTCATGACAAACAGGTAGAAAAATGCTGAAACGAGTACATCCAGGTTGAGATTCCACATTGATATAACCGGCATTACGTGTAACAATTTCATGACTAATTGCCAGTCCTAGTCCTGTTCCTTCAGGCTTAGTGGAATAGAAAGGAACGAAAATTTGCTCTTTTTCTGTAGCAGATAGTCCCTTTCCTCGATCCTCAACCCAGGCAACTAAATAGCGTTCGCGTTGTAACGTCTGTGTAAAAGAATCACCTTGTCCAACTCCGACTATCACCTGTTCACCTTTGGGACTTGCTTGAATGGCATTCAAAATTAAATTGACCAAGACCTGTCCTAGTTCGCGCTGACGCAGAGGGATTTGCGGTAAAGGTTGGGGCGGCGGCTGATAGATAAGCTCAACTCCACATTCATCAGCCTGCAAGCGCAGCAGTGCGATCGATTCTTGAGTGATCGTCTCTAGCGAAGTTACTGTGGGAGTTTCTTGCAGGTTGTGGTCAAAGTACAAAAGTCGTTGAACTAGAGACTCCAGACGCTCTACCTGTTCAAGTAGACTAGCAATAGGCAGATGGTTAATCTCCTGCTTCTGTAGTTGACGTTCTGTATATTGCAAGTTCAGCCGCATACTGGCTAAGGGATTGCGGACTTCATGAGCAACGCCTGCGACAAGCTGTCCTAAAGAAGCTAGGCGTTCAACTCGCCGCAGACGTTGCTCCAAATCTTGACGGCGAGACTGCATTGTGTTGATTGCAGCTCCCAGCAAGCCCATCTCTGCAGGTAGGGGTGGAATCTGCTCTTGCGGATTTGCCTCCATTGCTTTCAGACTATGTTGCAGCCGCCCCATACCCTGATGAAGTTGCACCGCGATCGCAAACGTCCACACACCGACAATCAAAATTCCCAGCACTATCAACCCACTGAGAATTTTAGGCTGCTCATCTTCAGGACGTGGTATCCGTTTCATCGTCCACACAGATCCCCATAAAGGTAGTGGATCTGCCCGCAGTATTAAAATATCTAGCTTTGGTTGCAATACGAGTTCTTGGGGTAATCCTTGACTGGTTGCTTGGCGCGTCAATTGCACAATCGAGTTTCGTTCAACAGGCGGGATGTCTGTTTTTGGCACTGGCCCACCGTGGGTAGGAAAAGCATACCCCATTAATTGATCGTGCTGGAGAAGATAAAATCCTCCTTCTACACGAGGAAAATTGGCCAAAGCGTCTGTTGATAAATCCCGTAAAGACTTATTTAAACGCTGATCTGACATTTGTGTATGATTCAGCCGCGATTCCCAAAATAGCTTAATCAGCCTTGTATTGGCGCTAGCAAGCTCACGCTGATTACGGGCAATGACTGTCCCTTCTAGACTCTCAAACAGTTGTATAACTAGCCACAATGCCAATCCACTGAAGCTAAGAAACAAAACTGTCAAGATTGTGAGTTGCTGCCTCAGTGTCCAGCGTCGCAGAAACATAACACTTTGATTTAATCAGGATCTAAGGATAAACGTGCAAACACTATGCCAAAACCCGTCTTTATCTTGACCGATTTCATCTTGCCTGACTTGTACCTTTGGCACGATTTTTGCTCTCTTGTCTTGTAAGGGCACAAGGCATTGCGCCCTCCTCCCCACTGACCACACATAACCTTTAATTTCCACCAACCCACTGAACTATGAATCACTCCCAAGATCACATGACTTCCCAAACTGCTGCAGAATTATTGAGCCTAGCAGCACAACTCCAAGGACAGAAATCTCATGACTATGCACTTTCAGAACTGGTTCAAGCTGCTACAGAAGCAGGCATTTCCCCAGAGAATCTTCAGCAGGCAATAAAACTTATGCAGATTAAACAGACTCAAGACCAGAACCGCCGTCGCAATCTTCGCTTGATCCTCAGCAGTGGAGTCGCCGGAGTTGCGATCGCCTTAGCTGGTGTTTGGACTTACTTTATGCTCAACCAGCAGTCGGCGATTGGAGAACGGGCATTGCCTGTAGCGATCGCTCAACCAGCTGCACCTGATGGCGAGGCTGTCACCTACACTGGCACAGTACAAAAATACTTACTGAATCCGGAAGGCAGAGTCGATGGGTTACTGCTCAACAATGGGCTTCAGGTCAAGTTTCCGCCTCATCTAAGCGACCAACTGACTAACTTGATTGCTCCAAATGCGGAGGTTAGCATCACTGGCAAGCCGGGTACACCCACGCGGTTTGGACAGGAAATTCGGGCAATCCAAATTACCAATCGTCAGACTCAGCAGACAATTGCTGCCCAACCTCCTACAACTCCTCCCTCGCCTCCTGCCAACTCTACTAGCTACACCAATCTCTCTGCCGAAGGCACAACTCAGCATTGGCTAGTTGGGCATCGAGGAGAACTTAATGGACTTATCCTCTCTTCTGGAGTAGAAGTTAAGTTTCCGCCTCATGTTGGTGAGCAACTAGTTAACCTGATCCAGGGAAATGACAAAGTTGAAGTTCAGGGTTTTGGTAGCCGCAACAGCTATGGAAAAGTGATAGAAGCAACCCAATTAACCGTGAATGGACAGAATATAGCGATCGCTCCACGGTTACCTAAGAAGCCTTGGTGAAGTACCTGCTAAAGGTCGCGTTACAATTCGGCGTTCAAAGAAACCTCGCCAAAACAAAACAAGCATCATATAATTAAGCAAATAAGAAATTTTTCGTAAACCTAAGCGGGAGCAAAATTCCTAGGAGGTTCACGAAAAACGCCAGAACCTTGACAAATCAATAGGTCTAGCGTTTGAAAAACCGAAAGGACAGCCAATATGAGCGGAAATCAAGACGCTGAAATCGACTTTTTTCCGAGGTTTGGCAAAATCCTTTTCAGAAAGCCTGTCCAGTAAGAGTTTCAGCCTGGGCAGTCGCTATTAACCAAATCCCCGCAAGGGGACTGAAACGTGCAATATCAAGGTAAGACCCGAAGTGGTGCCACCAGTCGCTATTAACCAAATCCCCGCAAGGGGACTGAAACAAGTACCACCATTGAAGGTACTCCAACATAGTTGGATGTCGCTATTAACCAAATCCCCGCAAGGGGACTGAAACACTATATCTTGTTTGTTATAGAATATTTTTCTATAAGGTCGCTATTAACCAAATCCCCGCAAGGGGACTGAAACGCATATCAAACTCAGCATGGAATTGGCTTGCAATTGATGCGATCTAACCCAACTGTCCTCTCACCCATTCCCTGATAGCTTGTCGGAGAACCCGTCTTCCTGCCATGCGGTATCTTGCAATTAGTGACGGAATTTCTTGAATTTTCAGATGAGGAAACACTAAACTTGTTTCTCTTGGGAAATATTCTTCGCCTTGCAACTGGTAAATTTTGATTTCTCCAGAGTCATACGACCAAATTTCAGGTACACCTAATCGTGCATAAATTGGAAAGCAATCTAAGGATTTACTTGTAACATCGATTTCTAAAGCTAAATCAGGTGGTGGATCTTGATTTAAATCAAACTTTAGTTTGCCCCGAATTAAGGCTTCATTTTGGAAATAAAAACAATTATCAGATTCGATACCAGCCTTTTTCAGTTCTCGTTTCCAGGTTGTTGAACCGTAACACTCAAAATCTAGTTCTAAAACTTCAGCCGTATCTTTGATGATGTCACCAATTATTTCTTTGTAATATTCGTGTTCTGGGAATGGTGTCATAATCTCTAACGTGCCATCATCATAAGCTACCCTAGCAGCACGTCTTTCCCCTAAGTCTACTAACAAATTCTCAAATTGTTGCCAACTGATATTATAGAGAACTACCCGATCAGCGCGATATTCAGTTAGCAGCATAACTCCTCGCAAATCAGTAAGCAGTTAATAGTAATCAGTCACCAGTAAAAACACTGTTCAATATCAAAAATTCTCCTAATTCATTTTATCCTATACCATTTCCCAAAATTCCGAATACAAATCCTCCCCCTTGTCCCCTTGTCCCCTTGTCCTCCTTGTCCCCTTGTCCCCCTTGTCCCCCTTGTCCCCCTTGTCCTCCTTGTCCCCCTTGTCCCCCTTGTCCTCCTTGTCCCCTTGTCCTCCTTATCCCCCTTGTCCCTCTAATTACACGTTTACCACTCGGAAAACGCCTCTTCCACCAATGGATACAATGGCATCAGCTAAATAACACTAAGCGAAAAAAGAACTTTTATTCATGAAGGCTGATCAACTCCACTTCTATATTTGTAAAAACTTTGAAAATTTAACTGCATTTTCCCCACGCAAGTTTCAACAGGAAACTATTTACAAAATCCTCAATCATCAAGATATCCTGCTTAGAGCACCTACCGGTTCTGGAAAAACCGAAACAGCGATCGCACCGTTCCTCTTCGCTAAACTGCTCAATTTCGACTTTCCCAACAAATTGATTTATGTTGTTCCTTTGAGAACTTTGGCAAACAGTCTTCGTGAAAGAGCAAAGGCTTTGGTTGAACGATGGTCAAAGGTCTATCAACCAACTCGTCGCCTGGTTATAACACTACAAACGGGAGAAAACCCAGAAGATCCTCGGTTTGAAGGAGATATTGTCTTCTGCACCATTGACCAAATGTTGAGTAGCTTCTTAAATATTCCCTACTCAGTTGGTCGTGGTTCTGCCAATGTCAATGCAGGTGCTATCTTTGCATCTTACCTCGTGTTTGATGAGCTACACTTACTCGATCCAAATCGTTCATTTACGACTCTCATCAAAGTTCTACAACAGGTCAAGGGAATTTCACCTTTTCTTTTGATGAGCGCTACGTTGACTGATGAGCTTGCAGACCAAATAATCAAAGAGATTTATGATGGAACTGATTAAAGTTGAAGATTCAGATTTACAAGAAATTGAAGGTAGCCGCTGTCGGGTTTTTCAAGCAGTATCTCACCCGTTGACAGCGGGAGTTATCCTGAGTGATATTGAACAACATCAGCGTCGCCGAGTTATTATCATTTGCAATACCGTGTCTCAATCTCAAGGACTTTTCAGAGACTTGGTTGCACTCAATGAAAATGACCACCTGAAAATCACTCTCCTCCATTCCAGATTTTTACCAGAAGATAGAGCAAATAAAGAAAGAGAACTACAAGAGAAGTTTGCTCAAAACTGGCAAAAGCAAGATGATGCAAGTCGCTATGTATTGATTGCCACACAGGTGATTGAAGCTGGACTCAATATCACTTGTGAAGTTATGCACACTCAACTTTGTCCAATGAATTCCTTGTTACAAAGAGCAGGACGTTGTGCTAGATTTCGGAGAGAACAAGGTGAGGTCTATATCTACCGTACCACTGAGATTGGGCAAGAAAACTCTGAGTTAGCAAAGGTTGATTTAGAGAGTGAATCAGAAGTCGATTTGAAAAAGAAGCAAAAATTTCTGCCCTATAATGATGATATTTGTGAGCAAACCTGGCAAGTTCTAGAAGCACATACTCAATCTGAACAAGTTCATCAAAACGTGACTTTTCGGACTGAGGAACAGTGGATAAATCAAGTTCATTGGGAAGAAGATTCACTGAATGCTGAACGGAGAAAAAATGAATGTGCAGAATTTACCAGATGCTTTCATCAAGCTGTTTTTCAAGGCGATCGCTCAACTGCTGATGAACTTATTCGCTTTGTAGATAGCCGCAGTGTCTTTATTTGGGAAGAACCGATATTTCTGGATGATCAGCAAATTGATCCCAAGAAGTTGTTAGCATTTTCAGTCCCCATAACAACCTTAGGTAAAGTCTGGCGAGAAGTCAAAAATCTAGAATACGAAATTGACTGGATATTCAAGCGAATTGAAGCACCAAAAGGCAAAGCAGCAGAGACTTACAGTTTACCAATCTGCACTCCCATTGGGTCTCGCAATGACTTGGTGAATAGCTTCCAAATTTTAGTGAATCCTCGTTACGTTCACTACGATGACGCCATTGGTTTGCTAATTGGTGTTGATGTTGTGGGAAATCACTTTTCTTCTCCAGATAAACCCGAAAAGCAGGTGACCAGCGAATACAGGTATCACATGGATAACTATGTTGGTCACGTAGTCCTCATGTGGAAGTGCTGGCGGGAACCGTTTACAACACGACAGATTGTCAATGGTACGCTGAAGACATTTGAGTATGCGAGTGTACGTGATGAACTGTTGCAAGCTGGGGGAAAGTTTATCAAAACAAAAATTTTTCCAGAAGCCACAGATGCTGAGACAGCAACTCTATTTGAATATCTCGTCTTTTTTGCTATCTTTACCCATGACCTCGGCAAACTGCAAATCAAATGGCAAGAAGCAATGCAGGGATGGCAAAAAATTGCCTACGAAAATAAATGGGGTAAAAATCCGCGATCGCCTTCGGCGGCACCTAAAGG
This sequence comes from Nostocales cyanobacterium Centralia_MAG_434, assembly GCA_021324415.1. Classification (GTDB taxonomy): domain Bacteria; phylum Cyanobacteriota; class Cyanobacteriia; order Cyanobacteriales; family Nostocaceae; genus JAJPJF01. Next base: position 7,146 of record JAJPJF010000073.1, on the reverse strand, counting down.
AGGATCGCACTTATTAGCTCATACAGACTATAATCCAGAAGATAAGCAGCAACGAGATGCGTTAAAAGATTACGAAGCCAAACACAAACGTCCTAACCACGCTATAGAAAGCGCTTACTTGGCAAATGACATCCTCCAACAATCTCTCGCGCCTTTGTTAGGTGAACATTTCTATGCAGAGACAGAACAAATGTTTCGGATTGCTTACACAGTCATGATGGCTGCTGGTCGTCACCACTCCGCTTGGACCAAAGGTTGGGAGAACAAAGATATTCGTAAAGTGGGAAACATCGAACTACATCCAGATGCAGAGAGTGCGATCGCCTCTAGTTGGCGCTGTCTGGTTCGTTTTTTACCTACAACCCTACCTGCTTTAGCACAACCCAAGCTAAACCAGAACATTTATCCTGTCACCACAGACTTCAGACTAAACCTACTTTCATCTGATGACATTGAATACTTGCAACTCTACTCTTTGATAGTTAGAGCTTTGCGACTATGTGATATGCGGTCAGTGCAGTTGGGTAAAGTTTAACTGTATCGAGATAGATTGGAAAACCCCTTTTCCATAGGCGTGTAGAATTGCACCAGCAAAGCAAAAATATCAGTGATGATTAAGGCACTCTTTATTCCTAAAAAATTTAATACCTATGCTGATACCTTTCTTTTGCTAGGAGTAGCGCAAATTGCCGAAGATGCACTCCGTCGCACAAAGCAAAAAATAGAAATGCAGCTACTGGATCAGGGACCTCATTACCTCATCCAATTCCCAAAGCCAATAAATTTACAAGCAATTTCTCAACTCACTTACACGAACCCTTTTCCACCTGTCCGGGGTCAGAAAACAGACTGGAATTCAATACCCCAAGAAACCACATTTTTTGATGTGGTTAAGCAGAGTGAGAAACGTAAGTTGTACCGTGAATATCAATACCAAACTGGTGGAAAAACGCAATGGAATGAGGAAGCACCAAAACCGCCAGATCCCAGAACACAAAATGGTGCAATTCTCATTTCTATGCGCCATGATCGTAACCATAACAGCCTATGGCTTGAAAGTTGGCAACGAAAAGATGACTATGGTGTTCTTGTAGCTTCATTACTGGAAGCATTTAGTCAGGAAGTATCAGCACAATCAGCTGCTGACTTATTTCAACAGAAAACAGGTTCCCAGTTACCAGATTTAGCCAGTGCTGTAAAAATTTATCTCCCCACCGCAGTGCAGGGAGTCAACCGCATCAAAGCTGATGGGAATAAAACTGATACTCAAAAAGTAGATTGGCTGAGTTTATGGTTGATTGCGAATGGCTTATTTGAGTTTGCGCTTGCTGAAAGAATTAAAATCACTGAAGGTGTCTATGATTGGCGGGTCACAGCACTAGAACCTCAAGACATCAGCTTAGAAACATATCGAAAAACACTAGATGACTTGCGACAATTTCACCCACCTAGTGGTGGTCATGGAATTGCAAGGTTTGATGCTGAGTTGGTATTGAAATTTTGTAAACAGCTGCTAGAAAACCATCCAGCCAAAGCCAAAGAAAAATCTGAGAACCCTTTTGATTTCTGGAGAAAGTCAGTTAATGATTTTGTCTGTGGTTTTCGTGGAACACACTTTGGTTCAAAAGGACAAGTTTATGGTGTGAAAGAATTGTTTTCTTTAGGTCTTCCTGGGTGGATTTGTCCAGATAATCATCGAGAGTTACTCGATTACCTAGATGTTTTAAAAGAGCATTTGTCAGTCATTATGTCCTTATCTGCTGAAGAAGGTCATAGTGAATTACTTGCTAGTTATCGAGACTTTATTACTGGAACAAATATCCAAGGGTTTTTCCGTTTTCAAGTTAGCTATGCGGATTACGTGGTAAAACGCTTGGCAGACCCGCAAGCTAGACCAACTCGTTTATTTTCAACTTACGGACTTGATATTATGACGAAAAAAGATAAAGACTTTACTAAAATCACCAAAGACCCAAGTTTCCTCCGCATTGCTAAAGCAATCAACCAAGCGACAGTTTATGCGGGAAAAGTCAAAACTAAAACTGGTATCAAAGAACTAGAGTGGCAAAGAAATTACGGTTTGGCACAACAATTGAGTAGCCAGTCGGGTTCTAAGAAAGATTTTGTTTGTGCGATCGCAGATTTTCTGGCGAAGTACGAGCATGAAAATTTACGCATCACAGACAAACTTTTGGGAACGGAAAAATCTCTCATGCGAGTCTGGACCACTAAAGAAGATTTAGACCGATTGATTGAATTGATTGAAGAATTCGACCATGTATTAGTGGCAAATTTACTAATTGCTTATGGCTATGCCAAATGGAATAAAGCCAAAGACGATTTGCCAGAAGGATCTGTAGATGCAAGTGTTGACCAAGAGATTTTAGAAGATTCTGAAGAAGAATTGTAATATACCTTTTCCAACTCATACGGAGATATGAACAATGACTGACAAAACATTTCCAGTTTATTCCATTTCAATTAGTGGACAATTATCTTTACAGTTACACTCCTTAAATAATGAAGGCAATGAAGGGAATCAATCCCTAACTCGACGTTACTATGTTGTTGAAAAAGGTGACCCAGAACCTAAGTTTGTCAATGGTATTTCTGGAGATATGTTCAAGCATATTCAAGCAGAACATTTACACCGAATTGCTATAGAATCGGGACTTGCTTTATCAGAGGGAGGTAAGCAGTTTCATCCAGACCGCATTGGCTATGACCTTGACAATAGTATCTCTATTTTCACTAACCAAGATACAGATTTAGCGACGAAAACAGCCAAGGTACTTCAGCGTTGCACTCTCAGCGATTTAGAAGGCTTTATGGTGACAGAAAAGAAAGGACAAACCTTAAAGCGAGAATCGGTGATCGAATTTGGTGCAGTTGTAGGTTTACCAACTTTCGTCAAAACCCAAAGTTACTTTCATGCCAAGTATGGCACAGATAACCCGACTCCTTATAATGTGCAAATTAGCTCTGGTTTGTATGCCACTGTCCTCAATATAGAAGCTTTTCGCATTGGCTACAATCCCCATACCTTTACCTATGTCATTGATGCAACCGAACGCAAAAAACGTTTGGATGCACTCCTCAAAAGTGTGCTTTACACCTACCTACAACCGAATGGTGCTAAGCGCAACACCAATTTACCTCACCCAGATTATTTTGAAGGAGTCATTACAGTCAGTACTCGCCGGTGTCCTGCACCAATGATTAGTCCTTTAGAGGAAAGTTACAACCGTCAAATCGAGAGTATTGCCAACACTCTGAACAACTTGAATGGTGAAGGAACAATACATTTATTTCCCTTCCAGACAATGGCTCAATTTGCTGAACAGATTCAGCTATTGACACAAAAAGCGCAACCTTGGGAGAGCAACCATGCTGAAGCCATTGAATAGTTGGCTAACAGTCAGTTACCAACCAGTAAGTCTATTCTCTCTCAAACGTTCTGATGCCACAAGTATGGCAGCAAGATCTAACTTGGTTCCTACTCCCTATGCTATTAAAATGGCACTCTTGAAAGTGTTGATTGAAGGTGAAGGGTGTGCACATCAAGCTAACTTTGATTCCTGGATTCAACAAAAGTTTACCTGGATTCGAGATTTACAAATTCATGTATCACCGCCAGAACGTCTAGTAGTGAATCGCAATGGCTACAAACTTCGCTACTATGACCAAACAACCGATAAAGCAGAGAAAAGTAGACCCACTGTACCAATGCAAGATGGTTTTGTCTTTCGAGAATGGGTTTATTTGCAAGGAGTCTTAAAAATCTGTTGTGGAGAGACAGACAAATTGGCTGATTTAGAAAAGTTGTTTTCTCAAATCAATTATTTTGGCAAACGGGGATGTTTTTTCCAATACTTACCAAACCAAAGTGAGCAAACCCCTCAACCACAATTACAAGTCAGCCTCAATTCTGGGTTTACAGTTCAGCCAATGGATGATTTAGGAGAAAAAACAACTTTTAGCAAAATTAACCCCTTCTCGAATCAAAAGGCTGCATTAGATAAAGACAGAGTGATTAAGCCTGGGTTTTTACCTCTCAAGCTTGCTGCTACCAATACGCGTTATGACTTTTACCACAGACTCTGAATTGGAATTTGCTGGACTCAGTTTAGTTTTGCAGCCTACAGCAGCCACAACCAAATCAATTCCCTTATCTAACTGGTTATTAGAGTGTGAACACTCTTTAGGTTGGATACCTCTTGCTAAAAATCAAGGTGTGACTAAAATCTTTGTTACCTTATCTTCGCCTGAGTTATACCCAGAACTGATGCAGGTGATCTGGTTAAAAATGAGCCAGAATAGGACTGTAGAATGGCTAGGGAAAATATATGAAGTGACCGGAGTTGAGGTAGATTCTGCTGCACTTCATGTTTTGCAAATTCCAATTTATGCTACTGATATTCTACCTTCTACTCTAGGACGGGCAATTCACGCTTTATTTTTTCACTGGTTGGGATTGGCTGATCCAGCTTTAGCAGAACAGTTACATAGGCAAGAAAGTTTACCTGTCAGCATAGCCATGATACCGGGTAAATCGCCTCAACAAATGTTTCTGAAAATTGGAATAGTTCAAAGGGAAATTTTAGCATCATTTCTGTGGGGATTAAGCCAAGATTTAGGCAATGAAATAAATCTCACAGGTGTGACTTGTCGCTTAGGGAACTGGATAGAAATTCTACAATCTAGCAGTTTTGAACTGTTATCTCAAGTTCCATCACAAAAGGAAATTACTTTCCAGTTTCTTTCACCTACGAGTTTTAAGCAAAGTCAGGTGATTCAACCTTTTCCCTTACCAGAACTAGTATTTGGCAGTTTGTTACGCCGTTGGAACACTTTTGCTCCTGTTGGGTTGCAGTTTCCCCTTGTGGAGTGGCGGGGTATGACTTGTGCTTATGAACTCAAAACAAAGGCGCTAAAAATGAAGGGTGGTGCAGAAATTGGGACAACAGGATGGGTGCGTTATGAATTCCCTGACCGCGCACAAGCTGAAATGGCGACGACTTTAGCACACTTTGCAAACTTCGCTGGTGTTGGTCGCAAAACAGCAATGGGAATGGGACAAGTTCGGATGACAAGCTTATGATAGAAAACTATTTACCACTTGCTTACCTAAACGCCTGGGAATATTGTCCTCGCAGGTTTTATTTGGAATATGAACTAGGAGAGATGGAAGATAACGAACATATCCTTTTAGGTCGCTATCTCCATCGAAATATCAATGAAGAAAAAGTGATTCAAGAAGGTGATACTTGGATTCATCAACAGCAGTGGGTATGGAGTGAGAGATTAGGCGTCAGCGGTATTATTGACGCAGTTGAGGAAAAAGACGGTCATCTTGTTCCTGTAGAATTCAAAAAGGGCAAAATGGCAAATCACCTCAACGACCATTTTCAACTCTGTGCAGCGGCTTTGTGTCTAGAAGAACGTACTGGACGCAGTATCAGCTATGGTGAAATCTTTTATCATGCAAACCGTAGACGACAACAGGTCAAGTTTACTCCCCAACTGCGCCAGATGACAGAAGACGCGATCGCATCTGCAAAACTCACCGCAGCAGGGAAAATACCTCCTCCTATCGACTATCCCCAAAAATGTCAAGCCTGCAGTCTACAGGGAATATGTCTTCCCTTTGAAGTCAAGCAACTGAGACAGGCTAGTAGATAGCAGAACAACTACTACCAACTAACAATTACCCACAACTCATACAATGTCAATTCTTTATATCATTCAAAAAGAAGCTGTTGTTAGCAAAACTTACGAAGCTTTTACTGTAACCAGTAAACAAGAAGATGGTTCTTGGAAGAAACAATCTGTTCCTGCTCAAACAGTGGAAGAGGTTGTGTTAATGGGTAATCCTCAAGTGACTGGAGATGCATTTACCTATGCTTTGGAATTGGGAATGCCAATTCATTATCTTTCAGACTATGGCAAATATCTAGGCTCTGCTTTACCTGGATACTCTCGCAACGGTAAGTTACGCTTGGCACAATATGCTGTTTATCACAACAGTGAACGTCGGCTGGAATTGGTGAAGGCGATCGTTACAGCCAAAATCCACAATCAGCATACTGTGCTGTATCGCCATAAACTGGGAGAGAATTCCCTCAAGTCCCGCAAAAAACTGGTGGAAGAGCAAACAACATTAGATGGAGTGCGTGGCGTTGAAGGATTAGCCGCCAAAGAGTATTTTGCATGTTGGGATGCTTTATTAAAAGAGCCTTGGTCATTTCCTGGACGTAACCGTCGTCCTCCAACCGATCCGGTTAATTCTCTACTGAGTTTTGCTTACGGATTGCTACGAGTGCAAGTCACAGCAGGGGTACACATCACAGGGTTAGATCCCTATATCGGCTATCTTCATGAAGTCCATCACGGACAACCTGCTATGGTTTTAGATCTGATGGAAGAGTTTCGTCCCTTAGTCGCTGATAGTTTAGTGTTGTCAGTTTTGAACAATCGGGAAATTCAGCCGGAAGACTTTACTGAAAGTCTTGGTGCTTTTCGTTTATCTGACAATGGACGCAAGAAATTTTTGCAAGCCTTTGAACGCAAAATGAATGATGAATTTAAACACCCAGTTTTTGAATACCGCTGTTCCTATCGTCGCGCCATAGAGTTGCAAGCAAGGCTGTTGTCTCGTCACCTACAAGAAGAAGTGGTCTATCAGCCACTCATTCTCAGATAGAAAAACTACTATTTCCACACACAAAAGTATAATTAAAAATCAAATGACGAATACCCTATTTTACCTAATCATCTACGATTTACCCAATTCCAAAGCAGCAAACAAGCGCAGAACAAGACTGCATAAAATGCTTTCCGGCTATGGTAAGTGGACGCAATATAGTGTGTTCGAGTGTTTTCTTTCAGCAATGCAGTTTGTCAAATTACAAACGCAAATCGAGAAGCTCATTAAGCCGAATGAAGATTCTGTACGGGTTTATGTGTTGGATGCTGGCTCAGTCAAACGCACTATAACCTACGGCTCAGAGAAACCTCGCCAAAACGAGACTATCATTGTATAACAATTCTATTTGCTCTTTAAGAAGGGTATAGGGTGTAGGGTGTAGGGTGTAGGGTATCCCCATCAATGAATTGAGGGGATTTCATTCATGAATAAATTTTTTG